>JBFHFM010000107.1:0-10381 GCA_041583595.1 Trichloromonas sp.
GATGTAGACGCCTCCGGTGATCCGATCTTTTACGATGCCATGGGCGATCCTCAATCCCTGCTCGATTCCTCAGGCGAGCCGGTGCAGCTTACCCAGGTGCCCAGTCTTGATGATCTGATGACAACTCTCGAAACCGGCGCCGAACAGGTGCGCATGAGCCGTGCCGAAACCGGAAATACCGGGACACGACTGGAGCTGGCGATCAGTCATCTCGAGGAGGTCAAACTCGACTTGCAGGAGAGCCTCTCCCGTTACGAAGATGCCGATCTTCTAGAGGTTTATACCGAAATGACTAAACAGGAATCGGCCTTGGAAGCGGCTCTCACCGTGACCGGACGGATGTCTCAGATGTCGATTCTGGATTATCTTTAAGGGCGGGTTCTGAGTTCTGAGTTCTGAGTTCTAGGTTCTAGGTTCTAGGTTCTAGGTTCTAGGCTGCGTAGGTGGGCTTGGGGATGAAGAAAGATCTAAACTACCGACAACAAACAACCGATAAGAAAAATAAGGCGTCCGGGGAAGAGGGCGTGAGACACCGGGCCACGGAGGGCATGCATGCTGGTACTTACACGTAAGGCAGGCGAAGGGATTATCATCGGTGACAACATCAAGATTACCGTCGTCGAGGTCAAGGGAGGCAACATCCGTATCGGGATCGAGGCCCCGCCTGAAATGAAAATACATCGTCAGGAAGTCTATGACCGCATTATTCAGGAAAACAAGGAGGCGACACAATGGAAGCTTGCCGATCTGAACAGTTTGAGCGCCACCCTCACGGCCAGGAAGGAGCGGAAATGAAAACCATCCAGAGCCGTTTCGGTCAAATAGAATACGATCCCGCCAAAGTTCTTCATTTTTCAGAAGGGCTGCTCGGTTTTGAATCGCTGCGTGACTTCGTGGTCATGGCCAATGTCAAAGAAGGTCCGCTCTTCTGGATTCAGAGCTGCGAAGATCCGGAGATCGCTTTCGTACTCACTGATCCGACCAATTTCTATTTGGAATACAAGGTCATGCCTGACACCAGCGAGCGCACCAAGCTCGGTATGCATGAGGGTGAAGTCAGCCACACCCTGGTCGTGGTGACCGTGCACGAAGGGGGCAAAATCACCCTCAACATGGCCGCGCCACTGCTCTACTCGGTTTCCAACAACCGTGCGTTGCAGGTGGTTCTCGAGAAGAGCGCCTGGTCGACCCGGCAGGAACTGCCGACAGTGGATGCGAAGTAAGACAATCCGGCACAACGTGTGAAGAACACCAACACCAAAGGCGAATTGACAGGTTTGAAGGGGATGAAAAGTATAAGGGCGAAAAACAAAGGTTTTGACCTATCCCCTTCATCCCTGTTTGATTGAGCTTTTGTCGGATGGGCTCGGCCCACTCTTCGCAAAGCATGGGTTCTGTGCATTTCGTATAAAATCGCATGGGCAATGATTTTTTTTCTAAAGTTTCTCCCCTTGCCTGTCGACAAGGGCAATAAGCCGGGAAATCTCCAGAGAAGGAGGTGACAATCGCAACTCAAGACCTTCCGGCAGTACCAGGCACCATCAAGCATCATCAAGGCAACACCTAACCCAAAGGGCACGGAAGCCCGCAACCCACCTTCAAGGAGGAACACATTATGGCACTCTCAATCAACACCAACATGGCGTCCCTGAATGCTCAGCGCAACCTGAGCAACTCCCAAAGCGCACTCTCCACCTCGATGGAACGCCTCTCTTCCGGTCTGCGGATCAACAGCGCCAAGGACGATGCCGCCGGTCTGGCGATCTCTGACCGTATGACTTCGCAGATCCGTGGTCTCACCCAGGCGGCACGTAACGCCAACGACGGTATCTCCCTGGCTCAGACCGCTGAAGGGGCTCTGTCGGAAAGCACCAACCTCCTGCAGCGCATGCGCGAGCTGGCTGTGCAGTCAGCCAACGATACCAACACCGACGCAGACCGTACCTCCCTGCAGGCGGAAGTCGATCAGCTCACTGAAGAACTGGACCGCATCGCGACCACCACCGCCTTCAACGGCAAGACCCTGCTCGACGGCACTCTGGAAGACGCTACCTTTCATGTCGGTGCCAATGCTAACCAGAGCATTTCATTATCCATCGCCGACGCCCAGGCCGATGCCCTCGGCGCCAATGCGACCGTGACTTCCACTGGTACCGCTGTGACCGATGCCGAGGCTGCAGGCGGGTTGACTTCGCCCTCCGGTATACTGCAAATCAATGGTGAAACGATCACGACGGTAGCCGACGGTGTTTCGACTACCGATGCCACTGCCTCGGCCAAGGCCGTTGCGGCAGGGATCAACGCCAAGTCTGCCGAAACCGGCGTAACTGCCACCGTTAATGCCACCACGGCCAATCTGGGCACTATCAGTGCTGATGCCAATGGTTTATCTGGTACCGATTTCCAGATCAATGGGGTCGATATCAATGTCGCTGCCGTGCAGGTGGGGGATGCCGACGGTTCGGTGGTCGATGCCATTAATGCCGTCAGTAACCAGACTGGTGTCACTGCTTCTCTGAACAGTTCAAGTGAATTGATTCTGACCGCGTCAGATGGTCGCAATATCCAAATCACCTCTGATTCCGATGCAGCTGGCAACAACGATGTTGATGTTTTTACTAACTTTGACTTGACCGATACCGGTGACCTTGATTACGTAGCGGTAGGCACGGTGACCCTCGACAGCGACAGCGCCATCGTCGTTGACGCGGGCCTGGCTCAAGCCACCCATGGTATGACTATCGCAACCGGGACAGTTGCTGTCTCGACCACCAACTCGATGTCCAACGTCGACATCACCAGCCAGTCTGGCGCTAACACGGCCATCACCAACATCGACCGTGCCATCAGCCAGATCGATGTCATGCGCAGCGATCTCGGTGCGGTGCAAAACCGCTTCGAGTCGACCATTTCCAACCTGGAAAACGTCTCCGAGAACGTTTCTGCCGCCCGTAGCCGGATTCTCGATGCCGACATCGCCGAGGAGACTGCGGCGATGACTAAAAACAACATCCTGCAGCAGGCCGGCGTTTCGATCCTGGCGCAGGCCAACCAGCTGCCGCAGCTGGCTCTTTCCCTCCTCGGGTAAGGCGTCGCGGTAATCGTGTAACAGGTGGGGGCCGGGGATTCCGGCTCCCACCCTTAACCTTATTTAGAGGGGAAAACAGGTTCCCCAAGGCAGTCCTTTAGGATGGAGGACGGTTATGGAAATCGGATCAGTTACATCAGCGGGCGTTATGCTCAGCAACCAGGCCAAAAGTTCTGGCGGAGAAAAGGTTGAGGAGAAGCGACGCGATTCTTCGCTGGCCATGGAAGAGCCGGCGCAAGACGAGAAGAAGGTCTCTTCGGAGGAGATCCTCAGCAAGATCAAGGAGCTTACCGAGGACGGGATCTACAGCGTGCGTTTTGAACAGAATGAGGGGGCCGAGAGCCTGGTTGCCCAGGTTATTGACAGGGAATCGGGCGAAGTGATTCGTCAGATCCCCGCCGAAGAAATCCTTCAGCTGAGCAAACGTCTCGAGGATCTGCGCGGCGGTATCATTGATACCTCGGGCTGATTCAGGGCGGGTGAGGCGTTAGGGGCGATTTTTCCCCTCACTCCTTCCCCTGACTCCACAGGTTTTTTTGTTAACCTGCGGCTGCCATGATGTCTTGGCAACTGCAACACTCGAAGTGTGTCCGAAGGGCCGGTAGGCCGTAGCCTGACCGACCGGTCCTTCAATTAACCCGTAGATTTCAACCGGCGGAGGTCACTATGTCAACTATAACGTTTGGTGGTCTGGCCACGGGCATGGACACGAGTTCGATTGTCGAAAGTTTGATGGAGATCGAACGGCTGCCGTTAACCCGGCTGGAGGCGAAAAAGACCGCCCAGGCCGAGCGCCTTGCGGCTTTCGAGGAGTTCGATACGATGCTGGAGACACTGCGCACCAGCGTCTCGGCCATGAGTCTGACCAGCCAGGTGCAGCAGACTAAGGTGACATCAAGCAACGACAGTTATTTTAGTGCCACCTCCACCAATGCCACTCCCGGCTCCTATAAGGTCGAAGTCATCGAAATGGCCCAGGTCGGTAAGCAGATTTTTACCGGCTATGCCAGTAAGTCCGAGCACAGTCTGTCCACCGGTTCGCTGACTCTGACTGTGAACGGCACCGATTATGATTTTACCGTCGATTCCGACAATAATTCTCTCGAAGATCTGGCCTCAACCATCAATGGACTCGATGCCGGGGTTACCGCATCGGTGATGTTTGATGGGGACAACTACCGGCTTACCTTGACCGGTGACGAGGTGTCCAACGAATTTTCCCTCACCGGGGCCGGGATAGGGGATCCTGAGTTTTCCGAGTCACCCTCCCGGGCCCACGTCACGATCGATGGCGTCGATGTCTACAGTGATACCAACACGATCACGGGTGCTGTTCCCAACCTGACCTTCGACCTGACCCAGATTCAGGAAGAGCCGCGGACTGCTGTGACGGTGACGGTGGGCTATGATTCGTCAGGGGTCAAAGATAAAATTCTGTCCTTTGTCGATGCCTACAACGAAGTGATGACCTTCATTTCTGACGGCTACAGCAGCACGTCGGATGACGAGGAATCTACCAGCAGCCAGATTTTGCGCGGCGAATCTTCGGTGACCAGTGTCAAGCGGCGCTTGCAGTCGCTGCTTACCGCATCTGTTTCCACTGCCGGATCGTATCAGTCGCTGGCTGATCTTGGTATCTCTACCGAACGGGACGGAACCTTGACTCTGGACAGCACCACGCTCGATGCGGCGCTACTCGCCGATTTTGAAAGTGTGTCCAAGGTGCTGGTCGGTGATGACAGCAGCACAGGGGTGATGAAACCCTTCAAGACTTACATGCTGAGCGCCACCAGTTATCTTGACGGTGTGTATGCCACCGCCGAAGATAGTATCGAGCGAATCACCGAAAGTCTCGATAGCCAGATTGATCGTATCGAGACGCGTCTAGAAGCACGGGAAGAATCGATTCTCGCTCAGTTTACTGCCCTGGAAACCCTGGTTAGCAGTATGAATTCGACGAGTGATTATCTGACCGCTCAGACCGAATCCTGGAATAATTTGTGGAGTTAATTATGAATGCCTATATGAATCAGTACCAGCAGACCCAGGTGACAACCGCCAGTCCAGAGCGGATTCTGATTATGCTATATGACGGCGCGATCCGGTTTGTGGGGCGGGCTCGTCTGGCCATCGAGGCGGGCGAGAAACTGGTCAAGCGGGAGTCGATCAGCAAGGCGATGGCCATTGTCGCCTATCTCTCTGAAACCCTCGATCACCAGGCGGGGTGGGATGGCGCCGAAGAGCTTGATGGCCTGTACGGCTACATGATTCGGGAGTTGACCCGGGCCAATCTGAAGGATGACCTCAAGGCTCTTGAAGTGGTTGAACGATTGCTCACCGGGTTGCGGGATACCTGGGACGAAGCCATCGATTTGGTGTTTGAGCAGAAGAGTAAGGCGACTGTTACGGAAAAATCGGCGGCAGCGTCAGCCTCCCCCGGAAAACAAGCAGACGCTGAGTTGCCCTCCGGCTATCGGCCCTTGTCTCTTTCGCTGTAGAGAATAACGGCTAAATCCCCCCTGGCCCCCCTTTCTTAAAGGGGGGGGACCTTCACCTGTTGATTTTTTAGAAAAACCCCCGATTTAGACGTCGGGGGTTTTTCTCTCTGAACGCTCAATTTCGCCCCCCCTGGCCATTCTCAGAGTCAGGCTGAATTGGAACATTTGCCGATTTTGTCACTTTAAAGGTGTCGCTCGAAATCCATTCTTTGATGCAGTATCCGAACAACATCCATTCCAGCTGGGGGCAGTTTAAAAAAGTTGACATGGGAGCCCGATTTGGTTTTCCGATAGCCCTTCCTGACATGGCTAATATCGACAGAAGTCGATGAGTCACAGGCTTGTTTTTGCATCGCAGCCCATAACTCGCGGACATATTTTTCAGCCTGGGAAATTCCACATTCCGTAAGGGTGTACTCCCAGATATTACTCAAGTCAGCCTTTGTCTTGGGAGACAGGGCCACCTGTTTCATAATGACAGGGACTTCTTTTTTTCAGCAATGAACGCATCAATGTCCAAGCCACTGGAGGGCCCAGAGTTTTCACCTTCGATCAAAGCCTGCCATAATTGCTCCAGTTTCATCAACGATCGCATCCACGCAGTTTTGTCAAATTTGCAGCCAGCAGCGTTCTAAACTCTACCGAAATGCTCAGCTCGGCAACCGCCCGGCTCCAGAACTCTTCGGCCATTTTCATGGCAGGTTTCTGCACAGAGAGAGAAGCCCCTGGCGGAAGGGGCGGGTCCCAGGGATCCATCGGGATTCCTGCGATCATGGGGCGGTGGCACATGGGAAGCATGTCGTAGGCGGGGGCCAACTTGAAATGGGGGTGTGCGTCGAGGCTCGAGGGGAAGAAGGAGAGGTTTCCCGCATGGCGGTCGGTGTTGCCTATCAGGCTGCCGAAGAGATCGAGCAGGCGGACAGTTTCCGCGTCCTCTCGCGAGAGCAGGCGGGCTTCTTCCATCCAGCATGATGCATTGAGCCAAGTGGGAATGTTGCCGATAAATTCGTTGCCGACAATTTCCAGGGAGACCACTGGCAACCGGCCGCGAGTTCCGGGTCGATCGAAGCGATTGGATTCGAGGAAGACGTGGTCGTCCGCTTCGAGGATGGTGCACTCTGTTGCGGTGATGCCGGCTTCGCGAAGGACGGTCAGAGCCAGGTGTTCACAGCGCAGAAGGTCTGCCCAGCGGCGCCCTTCGGGTGTCTTTACAGAAGGGGAGAACTTGACCAGGATCTGTTGATTTTCGACCAATGCCGTGAATTTGGGTTGCTCGCCCCCGGCGGAGGATCCCGGAATGTCTCCACGCAGGGCGGCTCAAGCCCGTTGGGGATAGGCGGTTGTTCGCTCTTCCCGGTGCAATCCGACGTCTGTAAGGCGGCGGTGCGCATTGAGAGCCCGGTCGCCAACGATGAGGTTTCCGGGTACGTCGTTTATCTGATCGAGAGCCTGCAACACATCGCCAGCTCCCCAATCCGAAAGTCGGTCTGGCAGGTCGAGTTGTTCGTGAAGGCGATGGGCCAGGGCCCTGCCTAAAAAACCGGCCGGGCGCATTGACTTGATAAACCAGGGGAGACCAGGGTGCAAGGTGCTTGCCCCTTGGTCCGGCTGCCACCAGAATTGGCCGGCCACCAAGGGGCGAAGCAGGCCGAATTTTTCAACATGCCCTTTTTCATCAATGCGGTAAACCGGAAACCGGTCCAGGCCGCGTACCTCGCGGCGAAGTGAATAGACGGTAGCTCGACCGCGACCGATCCGCAGAACCTCTCCGCGCATTTTAGAGAGGGCTCGAGAAAGGGTGGGCTGACTGATACCGAGTGTCTTGGTCAGTTCAGCTGGGGGGCGGGCGCCCGAGCGAAGTAACTGGCTTATCTGTGATTCCTGCATGAAAACCTCATTGAATAGATAAATGAATATTTATTATGCATACAACTTACTAAAATACAATTGGATTTCTTGTTTGTTTGTTTTGTGAATAGATTTATGAATAGATAAACTGGTAGTCTCTGAAGTAAAGGTGGCGTATAGATTCCCGCTTATTTGGCGTTTCTACCTGGCTTTCATCGGGAAATGGCCATTTTCCGCAATCTCTGCGTCAATCTACGGCTTTGCTTGGGCGACGTATCATGTACGTTTCCGCGCAAAATATTGATTTTCTAGCACTTTATAAAAATTGATCGTTTCCCATATAAAAACTGCGCTCGTTCCATCCATAGCTTCCGGATGGAAACTACCGATTAATTTTCATCCTAAACTTTTTCCCCTGGCCGACCGATAAGGTTTTTGAGAGAGAAACCATTGGAGATGCACTTTGACCAGGGGGCGTTATGAACCAAGCCGTTAATCCTTACCAGCAGACCCAGGTGATTACTGCCAGCCCCGAGAATATTCTGATTATGCTCTACGACGGAGCTATTCGTTTTGTCAGCCAGGCCCGTGTGGCGATTGAGGATGGCAAACGCTTGAATAAGCTGGAGGCTATCCGCCGGGCCCTGGCCATTATCACCTGCCTCGCGGATACCCTCGATCATAACGCAGGCTGGGACGGTTCTGAAGACCTTGATGCTCTTTACGGCTATATGGTCCGAGAACTGACTCGGGCCAACCTGTCAGAACAGATTGAACCGTTGAGCGTGGTGCTGTCATTGTTGTCGGGGCTTCGTGAAACATGGAACGAGGCGATCGAGGTTGTCTGGCGAGAAGGTAATTCGGTTTCCACCTCGGGCGAGGCTTTCGTCGAGCAGCACAGCAAGTCTTTTTCCGTCGAATCTTGAGGGCAAAATGAATCCTTTGCGCGATCTTCTTGAACAATCGATTGAGCAGTATCGATCCCTGCATGGAGCGACTGTAGCGCTTTGCGCAAATCTCGGAACCCTTTCAGGCAAAGATTCGCTCGCAGCTTATCAGCGGCTGATGGCTCAACAAGTCGCTTGCCAGAACTCCGATGAGATTTTGGTTCCCATGCTGTTTCAGGGAGGACCGGTCCCTGAGCTGGCGACTCTGGTGGCGGAGAGGTTTGAGCTGTTGGAAAAAATCGTGAAGGAAAACCAGAATATCATGCCCAGGCTTTTAAGCCGCATGGCGATATTGAGGGCTGAGCTTAACAATTCCCGCGAGGGGCAGACGGCCATGGCCGGCTATCGGTCAAACGGACCGGTTAGCGGCCGGGTGCTACGTCGCTCCTGCTGAGCAAGGGAGGTTCCCATGTTTGCACTGCTAAAAAAGTACACTGAGAATACCCCAAATAACTATGTGACCAATGAGGTGGATGTCGACTCTTCGACCGAGGCCACGTCGGATCTTTCGGGGGGCATTCGCGAATTTTTTCGCATTGATACCGACATTGCGCTGCGTTACTGGCCTATGGCCGCCGGGGTGCCCATCAGCACGGCCCGGCGCCAGCGGGTCAATCTCAGCGGCGGCGGTATCCGTTTTAAACTTAACGAACCCCTTCACGTGGGTGAGCGGGTATGGATCGAAATGATCCTGCCGGATGCTCAGACTTCGCAGATTACCTGCCTCGGGAGGGTGGTCCGTCTGTTTGGTACAGAAGGGGGCGAGCTGCAGGCGGCACTTGAGTTTGTCAAGTTGACCACCAAAGAGCAGGACCGAGTCGTCGCTCTCTGTTTTGCTGAACAGCGCAAACTTCTGCAGAAGCGGGTTCGGGTGATTTCTACAGCTCATTAATAATAAACCTGTCAGCCACAACTATGAGCCTCCATCCTCCGAGAATATAACTGGAAGATGGGGGCTTTGTACTGACTGGATGGTGCAATAAAGGTTGCGTGAAAAATCAAAAACTGTAAAATAACGTGTTAAAAGAATTTTTCAGCTGCCACAAAAGTGTTGAAATGTCTCAGCAAGTTTTCGTCATGAAAGGCGTAGATGTTTTTTAAGGGGAAAGGCTCAGGTTTGTCGAAGTTTCGAAAAAGCGCTGTAACGCTGCAGGGTCGACTTTCTGTGACGCCATCAAATATTCTCACTAGGTCATGATTTCATTTTGGAGGCTTTGATGGAAATTGGTGAACTGCTGGATTATATGCGTGACCTTCCTGTGGTTAAAGTGGTCATTCCGACCGCCACTACGTCGTTTTTCATGCAATGCTCTGTCGTTTCGATTGATTCGTCGAGCTTTGAAATAGAATTGTTGCCTCACCAGCCTGGTTTCAGCGGCATTGATTTTGCCGGAAGTTGCGTGGTTTCCTGCGAAATGGGGGAGAGCGTCTATTTGATTAACGCCAAAATCGATCTTATTCTCAGTGAGAAACGCCTTCGGCTGTTGCCCACTGAGGTGTCCAGCCGGCCTCAGCAACGGGAATATTTTCGTGTCGATGCCGTTGTTTCATTTAAATTCTGGACGGTTGAACACGAAGACGCGGATCATCCCAAGGTCGTTCATCAGCAAATCAATATCAGTGGTAACGGGCTCAGGTTTAAAACTGAAAAACCATTGAAGGTTGGCCAGTTGATCGGTCTTGAACTCTGCCTGCCCGATCCGGAAACCGAGGTCGCCCAGGGGGTAGGACGGGTGGTGCGGGTTTTATCTACGGGCAACAACTTGCAGGAAGCCGCGCTCGAACTGATCGAAGTTGAAGAGAACGAACAAGACAAGATCATCCGATTCTGCCTGGCTGAGCAGCGCAAACAATTGCGTATGCGGGTACATGTCGTCTGACCGCGGCTTTCAGGCCGGTTGCCCGGTTCACCGTGAGGGGCCATGTTTTCACCGGACGTTGTCGAATTGCTTGAAGATTTTCGGGTTGCCCGGATAATTCTGCTCCTTAGCGGTGGGGCC
>JBFHFM010000108.1:0-10283 GCA_041583595.1 Trichloromonas sp.
GGATGAGGATTTCCTCGACGACGGGAGAAGGAACAGTCTCTGCAGCCGCGACCGGTTGCACCTCCGCGGTGACGACGACTGCAGGTGTTTCCGCGACCGCAGGCTCCGACACCGGTTCACTGGCAGGCGCCGGTTCACTGGCCAGCGCCGGTTCACTGGCAAGCGCCGGTTCACTGGCAAGCGCCGGTTCACTGGCAAGCGCCGGTTCACTGGCAAGCGCCGGTTCACTGGCAAGCGCCGGAGCAGGGGCTTCGGCCGGGGGCGACAGGGGCGCAACGAGGGTTTCCCTGGAGGCCACAACATCCGCCAGTGTGGCCAGCGTAGCTGGAGGTTCCCCCGACGGCGCCAGAACCCAAAACAAAATCCCGGCATTCAGCAACAGTCCCGCAACCAGCAGATAAGGCCAGAGCGGTTTTTTCTTCGCAACCGGCTGAGAGGTTCCGTGAACTGTGTGCAGGTTCGGCACCACCGTCTCGTCACGCTTCTTATCCGATTTCTTAAGGGCCTCGAGAATAAACGACATGCCGTATTACTCCTTTTTCCGATCAACAAGCTGCGGCTGACCGCTACCGGTCAGGGAATTAAGATGGATCAGGGTAAGGGGCCCGACCAAGCCATCGGCCACGAGCCCTTCGGCGGCCTGGAAGGCCTGCACTTCCTGGAGCAGCGGCCCGGAATAAACAAGGTCCCCGGTCGGAATCCCCTGCCGACCATGCAGCACATCCATCTGCAGGGCCAACCATTGCACCACCGACCCCCGCTCACCGGGCATGATGACGCTGCGATAACCGGGCGGCGGCTGCCATAGCAGCATGAAATCACCAAACCACTGACGAACCAGATCGCCAATGGCCACCGTCCGCTCTTCGGTTCCAACCCGCAAAGTCGCCGTTTCATCATCCAGGGCCGTGAGTGCGGCGTAAAAATCCTCTCCCTGCAACCCCGTCAACTTGAGTATTACGGGATGATTCAGCCGCCGCATCGCACTGAAATTTTCCCGCTGAGACAACAGGGCCAAGCCATGCTCCGCAGCCAGAGCCTCCGGCGTGCCCCCAGTATCAGGCAGATATGTCACCCCCCACTCGTGAAACAGAGACTGGTAAGCCAGCTTCTCACTGTTGCCCGATGACAGCGCCCTGACCCACTCAAGGGGGTCCGAGGCCGGCGCAACAACGGACGGCTCAACGACCGGCGGCGCAACAGCCACCACTGTTTCGACCGGCGGCGCTTTCGTTAAAAAGCTGCCCCCCAGAACCGCCCCCGCCCCGATCAGCCCCAGTGCCAGCAACAACCTGACGGCAAACGCATACCTGGTGCGAAAGGATGGCGGACTTGGAACAGCCCCGAGAACTTCGCTTGCCGCCTCCCTGAGCAAGGGCACACTCACCATCGGTTCATTCCGAACATAAGCGCCCATCAGGGCCCGGCCGCACAGGACGTTGACCAGCCGCGGCACCCCGCCACTCAAACGATAAAGTTCGCGGATGGTGCGCGGTGGAAAAATCGGCCGTTGTACCCCGGCCACCGACAGCCGATGGGTAACATACTCCCCCACTTCTGCTTGCGACAGCGGAGACAGATGATAACGAGCGGTAATACGCTGAGATAATTGCCGCAACTCGGGACGCTCCAGCATCTCCTTCAACTCGGGCTGGCCCAACATAATGATCTGCAGCAGTTTGCGGGTATTGGTTTCCAGGTTGGTCAAGAGCCGAATCTGCTCCAGCACATCAGCATGCAAATTCTGCGCTTCATCGATAATCACCACGGTATGCTGTCCGCGACTGTAAGCGTCCAGCAAAAAAGCGTTGATGGCATCGACGAGAACTTTGATACTAGAGGTCCCAGCAGGATAGCTGATCTGCAATTCGTCGCAAATGGTGCCCAGCAGTTCGGCGGTAGTCAATTTGGGATTGAGCAGCAGCGCGACTTCCGACTTTTCCGGCAGCTGTTCGAGCAGACAACGACAGATCGTCGTCTTACCCGTGCCGATATCCCCGGTAAGCAGCACAAAACCACCGTCGATCTGTATCCCGTAAAGGAGATGCGCCAGCGCTTCCCGGTGCCGCTCACTCATAAATAGAAAGCTGGGATCCGGACTGATGGAAAAGGGCTCTTTCTTGAGACCAAAATAATCCAGATACATGGTAAAGCCTCATGGTCAAGTAGTCGAAAAACAGCAACAGCTCCGGGCAAACGGATGTCGACCTGACAGCGCCCAGGAGATACCCATCATATTCAAACCGGACAAGATTTCCCAGATTTTTCTGTCAGCATCGGTTTATCCACTCAGAAGCAGAGGAAAACCGGCCATCCCCAGAAAAAAACTCTTAAACCGGTAGCAATATTAACATTTTTTGGTAAAATTCTCTGAATATTAAAAAACTCCCCATTCCCTAAAGATCTCATATTCCAGCCAACCATTGTAGAAGGAGGCTGTCCATGCAGAAGCAGATCCGCATCGAACCGGCCAAGTGTATCGGCTGCAAAAGCTGCGAACTGGCCTGTTCATTCAAGCACCGGGGAGAATTCGCCCCGAGCCGCTCGCGCATCGTCAACGAGGTCTTTGTCGACGAGGCCAAGTTCATCACCGTCACCTGCATGCAATGCGACGAGCCCTGGTGCCTGAAAGCCTGCCCGAAAGGAGCGATCGACAAGGATGCCGTCTCGGGGGTCGTGACCGTCGACGAGGTCAAATGCGTCGGCTGCCGTACCTGCGTCAGTGCCTGCCCCTTCGGTATGATCACCTACCAGGCCGATAGCCGCAAGGCCGACAAGTGCAACCTGTGCGGTGGGGATTTCCCCGAATGCGTGACCTTCTGCCCGACCCACTGCCTGACCTTCTCCGAAGAGGATAAGCCACTACGGGAAAAAGTCCTGCGCTTTGTCAACACCATGAAAAACGGTCAGGGGGAGGTGTAACATGGGCAAACGATCGATCGGAAAACTTTTGCGCGTCAACCTCACGGCCGGCACCTGCACCGTTGAAAAGATCAACGAGGCCTGGGCAAAAGACTACATCGGCGGCCGCGGCCTGGCCTCAAAATACCTCTGCGACGAAGTCGCCCCCACGGTCGACCCAACCGGCCCGGACAACAAACTGATCTTTGCCGTAGGTCCCTTGACCGGGACCTACGGGGCCGCCAACGGCCGCTACATGGTGGTGACCAAGTCGCCGCTGACCGGCACGATCGCCAGCTCCAACTCGGGAGGCTACTTCCCCAGCGAGCTGCGTTACGCCGGTTATGACCTGATCATTTTCGAGGGCAAATCCCCCTACCCGGTCTATCTGCAGATCCACAACCAGAACGTCAAACTGGCCGATGCGGCCTTCCTCTGGGGCAAATCAACGGCACAGACCGAAGATCTGATTCGGCAAAAATTCCACGGCGACGCCAAGGTGGCCTGCATTGGCCCGGCTGGTGAAAACGGCGTCCACTTCGCCAACATCATGAACGACAAGCACCGCGCCGCCGGTCGCAGCGGAGTCGGTCTGGTGATGGGAATCAAAAACCTCAAAGCCGTGGCAGTGCGCGGCAACGGCGGGGTGAAAATAGCCGACCCGATCGCCTATCGGGCGGCGGCCCTCGATAGCTACGGCCTGCTCAAGGCCAATCCGGTCACCAGCCAGGGGCTTCCGGCGCTGGGAACACCGGTGTTGGTCAACATCATCAATCAGAGCGGCGCCATGCCGACCAACAATTTTCAATTCGATACCTTCGACGGCGCCGAGGATATTTCCGGAGAAAAGCTGGTCGAAACCTATCTTAAGCGCAACAAGAGCTGCATGGGCTGCGTCATCGGCTGCGGGCGGGTGACCAAGTTGTCTAACGACAAATACCAGGGGAGCGGCGAAGGGCCGGAATACGAAACAATCTGGGCGCTAGGCGCGGCCTGCGGCGTCAGAGACCTGGCCGCGGTAACCAAAGCCAACTACCTGTGCAACGAGTACGGCATGGATACCATCACCGCCGGATCGACAGTGGCCTGCGCCATGGAACTCTTTGAAAAAGGGCTCATCAGCGAGCAGGAGGTGGGAATGCCGATCCCCTTCGGCGACGGTGACGCCATGGTCAAGTTGATTGAGCTGGCCGGCAAAAACGAAGGTTTCGGCAAAAAAATCGCCCTCGGCTCCTACCGCCTGGCAGAAAGCTACGGCGTTCCCGAACTGTCGATGACCGTCAAGAAGCTGGAATTCCCTGCCTACGACGGCCGCGGCCTGCAGGGCATGGCGCTACAGTACGCCACCAGCAATCGCGGCGCCTGCCATGTGCGCGGCTACCTGGTCTCGCCAGAAATTCTCGGTCTGCCAGAAAAGCTCGATCCCCAGACGATCGAAGGGAAGGCCAGCTGGACCAAGATTTTTCAAGATTTCACCGCAGTAGTCGACTCGGCCGGAATCTGCCTCTTCACCACCTTCGGCATCGGCGCTCCCCAGGTCACCCGCTTTTACAACGCGGCGACCGGCACCAACTGCACCGACGAAGAGATAATGCAGATCGGCGAGCGCATCTGGAACCTGGAGCGGAAGTTTAACCTCAAGGCCGGCATCGATCCTGCGCAGGACACCCTGCCCAAGCGTCTGCTTAGCGAACCGATCGCTGACGGGCCCTTGAAGGGGGCAGTGGCCCGGCTGCCAGAAATGCTCCCCGAGTACTACCAGCTACGCGGCTGGAGCGCCAAGGGGATTCCCACCGCCGAAAAGCTCAAGTCCCTGGGCCTAAGCTGAATTATTTGGACATTAGGCAGCCCGTCGCGAGGTGGGCTGCCTTCCAGACACAATCATTTATCACCGCAAAGAGAATCAGAGATACGGTTCCTAACCTGGATGACTTTCTTTGCGCCTTGAGCGAGTAAAACGACCGGGCGGTCCATTTGATTTTGCCCGTGGGGAAACTCTCATGCCTGATTATTTCGACATCCTCATCGTCGGCAACAGCGCCGCCGGACTGCAGGCGATACGCACCCTGCGAAAACACTCCCGCGAGCTGTCGGTAGCCATCATTGACCGGGAAGATTGTCCCGCCTACTCGCGGGTGCTCACCCCCTATTTCATTGGCGGCAAGACCGAACGCAGCAATCTCTTTATCGTCGATCGCGATTTCTACCGGGACCTGGGGATCAACACCCTCTTCGGCCGCACCGCGGTCGGCCTCGATGCCGAAGGGCACAGCCTGACCCTTGACAACGACCGCCGGATCGGTTTCGGCCAGTTGCTGCTGGCCACCGGGGCCGAAGCCCGCACTTTGGCGGTCGGCGCGCAGCACAGTTGCGTGCTGCGCCACCTGGCTGACGCTGACCGAATCGAACAACACTTATCCAGAGCCCGCTGCATCGCCGCCATCGGTGCCGGACTGGTCAGTCTGCCCCTGCTCTCCCATGCCCAGGAGCAGACGGAAAAGCACCTGATCGTAGGCTCCGGCCGGATTTTCAGCCGGGTGGTCGATGCCGAAACTGCCGCCATTCTCGAAGAACGCTTCGTTGCCGCCGGGCTCAAACTGCACAAGCGCGACGACATCAGCACCATCACCGAAAATGGCCGACTCGAACTCGGCCTCACCTCGGGCAAAACCCTCGCCGCCGACCTGCTGATTGTCGGCAAAGGGGTCACCCCCAACACTCTCCTTGCGACCCAGGCGGGCCTGAAGGTTGCCGACGGCATTTGCATCGATGACTGCTGCCGCACCTCCCATCCCCATATCTATGCCGCCGGCGACGCCGCCGAAGGCCAGGACTTCGTCACCGGCGAATCGACGGTGCAAGGCAACTGGCTGACCGCGGTCGAACAGGGAGAAGTCGCCGCCCTCAACATGCTCGGCCACCGCTGCCACTATGAGGGGAGCCTGAAGAACAACATTACCGAGGTCTTCAGTACTGATGTCGCGGTGGTCGGCTACTGCGGCGATAACGCCCACAGCACCCAGACCAGCCACAACGCCGATTGCAGCCGTTTTCGCAAGGTCTTTCTCGACGAAAAGCAGCGGGTGATCGGCGCCACCCTGATCGGCGAAACCAACGATTCCGGGATTTATTACCAGCTGGTAAAAACCCGTAGCCCCCTCCCCGGCCGGCAGATCCTCAGCGGAACCAGCCGCCATGCCGACCTGGTCCGGCACCGGGAGACGGTATGATTCAGGTCGAGTTCTACAGTCTGCTGCGACTGCTGCTCAAGCAGGAAAAACTGACCCTGCCCTGGAAGAAGGAGATAACGGTCGAACAGCTGCTGAAACAGGTCCAATCCGCAATCCCCATCCCCTTTCTGGACAAGCTTATTGATGCGGACGGCAGGCTGCATCCCGGCACCATCATCCTGGTCGACCGCAGAAATATCCACCATCTGGACCTTTTGCAGACGAAGATCAGGGACGGCGCGGTGATCGCCCTCTTTCCACCGGGAGCAGGGGGATGAACACTTCCCCCGCAGACCGCTACGCGCGACAGGTGCTGCACTGGGGCGAGGCCATGCAACATCGAATCATGCAATCCACCCTATTGATCGCCGGAGTCGGCGGCCTCGGAGCAACGGTTGCCCAGCTTATGGCCCGCGGCGGAGTCGGCAAACTCTACCTGGTCGATGACGGGGAACTCGACTGGCCCGACCTCAACCGCCAGACCTTGTATGGCGAACAGGATATCGGCCGCAAAAAGGTGCAGGTGGCCGCTGAACGACTAGCCGCCATCAACTCGACCATCCAGATTATTCCCCTCGACAGCCGCATCAATCGCCAACGAGAATGGCCGTCGGACCTCACCGCCGTAGCCGACTGCCTCGACAACTGGCCGAGCCGCTTCGCCCTCTACAACACTACCTCTGCCGGATGCTGGTTCGTCCACGGCGGTCTACAGGGGGATCAGGGCCAAATTCTCACCCTTAAAACCGGCACCTCCCAACCTCTCGACGAAATCTTCACCGGCTGCACACAACCGCAGGGGAGCATCCCGGTCACCCCGGACGCCGCCGCGATCCTTGCCGGCATGATGGCCGGCGAGCTGTTCCAGGCCCTCGGCGGCACTCCTCGACTGCTCGACCGCATCCTGGTGGTCGGGCTGGAGGATTTTCACTGTTCAATTCTCAACGTCTGATCTGAAATAAAAACTTCCAGACCTGATCCAAGGGACACAGGACCCCTCTCCTCCCCAGAAGCTATTTATGCCGGATAGCGAAAAAATCAACCCGCACTGCTTAGCTGAACCATACGCATTTGCCCGGTCAAGTACTGGAGAAAATTTGACAATTGCTGCAGGTCGAAGGGAATTTTTGAATTGACTGCGGGGCAACCCCTGGCCTATACAGGAAATTGGCGCAATTCCCACCAAATATCATGCATAGAACCAACTAGACCAAGGTGAAAGATAATGGACGTTTCTACCTCAAAGATAAAATCCGCGGTTCTATTAATAACGTTCCTCATCTCCGCCTGGGGATGCGCTAGCCTGCAAGAGCATAGTCAGGACAAACCTGCCGGCAAACTGCCCGAACAGATTCATGTGCAGCCAAAGACAAATTACTTCAATACTTCCAGGGTAATGATTTTCCCATTTGAAGCACCGAAAAACTACAGCAGCGTTGGCGCATCGGCCGCCAACATGCTGGCGATGAAACTCATAAACTCCAAAATTTTTTATAGCGTGATTTTCAAACCGGAAACGGTCAATCAAAAGCTGGAGACACTGTTTCAAATAGCCGAACAGGAAGAATATGACATTATTATTACCGGGAGAATTCTCAATTACCTTTCTGGGACAACCTACCAGAATTCCCGGGTTGATGAAGAAATCAAGATCTACAATGTCAAAACAAAAAAAGTTCTCTGGCACGCCTCTGCCGCTGAAGTTGGCAAACCGGTTCCGGAAAGGGACTACTATATTTTTCAAACCGAGGGAAAAGAAAGCCCTTCAGCTACAGCTCTACTCGCGGAAAATACCGATAAATTCGTAAGAATGCTGCAATGGACCTCACCACAGTTCTCCGCGTTAACCGAAGAGATGAAGCTTGTTGACTTGGGTTATAATCATATGGAGGCTCAAAATACTGAAAAGGCAAAACATTACTTTAACCAAGTGCTCAAGGTGAATCCGGAGAATCCGTATGCACTCCTCGACCTTGGCGTTATTTTCGAAAGAGAGGGGAACGTCGCCGCAGCTGCAGCAATGTATCAACGAGTAATCAACCTCAATCCGGATGACATTGTAACGGAATCGTCCCGCCCATCGGGGCTCGACCGCACCCTTTCTGAAGTGGCCAGAGATAATATGAACCGGCTTGGTGCGGCGGCCGAAACGATGCCGGAGAAGGAATAAACAATCTGATTGACACCAACCTTCTGAACGGGGAGACCGGGCCGAAGACGGCAGAGGTCGAGGTTCGTTCGACAGCCTTTTTTCAATTCCGGGCAGACAAAACCCAGGACGGTGGCATAGGCCATGGTCACAACGGCAACCTTTTCCTTGACACCTGACGCTTAAGCATACGAAACTAAAGACAACTCGCCAAAGGCAAAACCAGAGCAATCTGGAGACGCAAAGCCACGGGTCCCACAGGGACAGCCGGGCTACCGGAGTAGATACGGTTATGACGCCAGTCCTGCCTGTCTCCACCATCCGGAGACAGGCTTTTTTTGTAATTTATCCATTAAGGAGGAATGAATGATCCCCTGCCGGACGCCCTTTCTGCTGGTGGCGCTGCTGCTGCTCTCCCTGACGCTGTGCGCCTGTTCTACGCCCCATCCGCCGAAGACAATCAAAAAAAACCTGGACATGGCCTATGCTTCAGCCCAAACCCACGCCGATGCCGGGAACACTCCTGAAGCGCTGCAAATCCTCTACGCCATTGAAAATATTGATCCGGATTTTCCCGGAGTCACGACGTTAGAAACAGAACTCGGACAAAGTGACAACCTTTTCAACAAACCACTGCTCGGATCAAATAAAGCCCTGCGGCCACAAATCAAACGATCGGTCTTCAGCCGAATTTTTCTCTACCTGCCCGACCGCCTCTGCGACATCCTCGACATTATCTCGGTCGACGCTCACGTCGGCCCCGGCGCCTACGCCGACGTTCATCTAACTCGCGCGGTTCAAGCCACGGGGGGCTTCCGTTCAGTGGCGGGGTTCGGTCTGCATGAGCATCGTTCCATCGGCCTACAGAGCAAAGCCGAAGCCGGACTTACCGTTGTAGCGGTAGGAGCGGCGGCCACAGTCGGTTCCACCGTGGGAACCTCGGGCATACAGACCTCCCGGGACTCTATTCTTGGACTGCACAAGACCACCGACTCGTATTATCAGCAGTACCGTGACTACTGGTCGATCGGCACGTCCGTCACCGCCGGCATTGCCGGGGTCGAAGTGGACCTCCACCCGATTCAGCTGATTGACTTCATTGCCGGCATTTTCACTTTCGACCTGCTCAACGATGACTTCGCCCGAACCCGCGGCCTCGACTTTTCTGATGAGGACAAGGATCTTCTCCTGCAGTTAGTAGAGATCGGCAAATCCAGGGAATCGATCACGGCCTATCTTGCCGATAAAGACGCAACGCCCACGCTGTAAGGATTTCCCTTAACTTACTAATTTCTACCGAAATCATTAAATTTTGATGTTCGAAAAAAAACGGCCCCGGACATTTTGCCTGGGGCCGTTTTTTGTTGGCTGATTCCACCATTTAACCTATCGAATTGCAATGGCACATGGACCACCCTCAAAAAAATGATGAACACCATTACCGGTTGCCGACCTGGGATAGACAGTACAGGCTACGGGGATGAAAGGAATCCAAGGGTTTTGCCACAAACTCTGCAAACTGCTCTGCCGAAAGCGGTTTACTGATGAGGTAGCCCTGCGCTTCTTCGCATCGAAGATCCCGTAAAAAGTCCAACTGTTCGACCGTTTCAATCCCTTCAGCCGTAATCTCCAGGTTCAATATTTGCCCCATGGCGATAATGGCTTTGGTGATCGCCTCGCCTTCAGGATTTTTACCGATGTCGGCAACAAAAGACTGGTCTATTTTCAAACGGTGAACGGGGAAACGCTTGAGATAATTCAGCGAAGAGTGCCCGGTACCGAAATCGTCGATAGCCAGAGCGACTCCAAGTTCGCGCAGTTGCGCAAGGACCTGAATCGCCTGTTCAGGATGCTGCATAACGAAACCCTCGGTAATCTCCAATTCAAGGGCACTCGCCGGGCACCCTGTTTCCCGTAAAATTTTGCTGACCGTCTCGGGAAGGGTTTTATTCTGAAGCTGCCGACCCGAAAGATTAACGGCAACCCTTTTCAACGAACTGCCC
>JBFHFM010000109.1:0-10233 GCA_041583595.1 Trichloromonas sp.
GGAAAAATCTATAGTTTTCAATACTATGCCCCTGTACTAAAATTTTCAACTTGCAATTTCTATCTATTTGGCTAATATGCCAAGTAGATTTTTTCCTGAGGACACATCTATGGATGCAATACGTAAGGCTCACCTGTCAGCCCGGACTCAAGTTCTCAAGGCCATGGCTCACCCTAGTCGGCTTCTGATTATCGAGGAGCTTGAAAAGGAGGAGCGCTGTGTTTGTGAATTGACCAACATGGTCGGTGCCGATGTCTCTACCGTTTCGAAGCATTTGTCGGTTTTGCGTCATGCGGGCATCGTGTTGGATGAAAAACGCGGCAATCAGGTTTATTACCGATTACGAGTTCCCTGCATTCTGAATTTTTTCGGTTGTGTGGAGTCGGTGCTGGCGGCTCGCAATGGGGATCCGGCGGTATGTTGTGGTAAGGGTGAGGTGTGATTGGCGAGGTGTGAAAAAAATTTGCTCAAGTATTTGGTCAGTTGACCAAATGATTTAGTCGAAGAAGAGAGGCGAGTATGAACTGGAAACGTGAATGGCAGCCGCTGTCGCTGATTCTGGCAGTTTTCGTGAGCTTATATTTTTTGCCGGTAGACTGGTTGCAGCAGTCGCAGTTGGTGGAGAACGCACTCTGGGAGGCGCTGCATCTGGCTCGCTGGTATGCCCGGGAGCATGTACTTTTGTGTCTGGTTCCGGCTTTTTTTATCGCCGGAGCGGTTGGCGTTTTTGTCAGCCAGGCCGCGGTCATGAAATATCTCGGACCCAAGGCCAACAAAGTTGTTGCTTACGGGGTGGCGTCGGTTTCGGGGACGGTATTGGCGGTCTGTTCCTGCACTATTCTGCCACTCTTTGCCGGCATCTACCGTATGGGGGCTGGCCTCGGTCCGGCCTGCGCTTTCCTCTATTCGGGGCCGGCTATAAACATTCTCGCCATCGTCCTGACGGCCAATGTCCTCGGCACCGAAATGGGTGTAGCGCGAGCGGTGGGGGCCATTCTTTTCAGCATTATTATTGGTCTGGCCATGCACTTCTTTTTTCGCAAAGAAGAGCTTGAAAAGATCGAAGCGGCCGGGGCCATGCCCGAACCCGAGGTTGCCAGGCCGCTGTGGCAAAATAGTCTCTATTTTGCCTCGATGGTCGGCATCCTGGTCTTCGCTAACTGGGGGCAGTCACAAAGTGAAACCGGACTCTGGCATGCTATTTACGCCGCCAAATGGCCGATTACCGGTTTCTTTGCCCTGGCTTTAGCGCTATTTCTTGGTCTGTGGTTCCGAGTCAGTCGGCTCAAATTGCTGCTTGCGGCATTGCCGGTGGTTGTGCTGGCACTGGCGGTACCGCAACATCCCGCTCTGGCCTTTATCGCCGGAACCCTCGGCCTGTCACTTCTTACCGCAACCGACAAAGATGAATCTGGAGAACTGCAAGAATGGTTTGATACGTCGTGGGATTTTGCCAAAAAAATCTTGCCGCTGTTGTTTTACGGGGTGCTGATCGCCGGCGCTCTGCTCGGTCGGCCCGGTCATGAGGCATTGATTCCCTCAAGCTGGATTTCCGGTCTGGTTGGCGGAAATTCGCTGCAGGCCAATCTCTTTGCCTCGGTCGCCGGTGCCTTTATGTATTTTGCCACTCTCACCGAGGTGCCGATTCTGCAGGGGTTGATCGGAGCAGGGATGGGTAAGGGCCCGGCTTTGGCACTCCTTTTGGCCGGTCCGGCTCTGTCGCTTCCCAACATGCTGGTCATTCGCAGTGTCATGGGGACGAAAAAGACCGTCGTTTTTGTTTTACTGGTAATGGGTATGGCGACCATCAGTGGTCTGCTCTATGGCGCGTTTTTTTAAACGAAAAAGGAGATCAACCATGAAAAAGATCCAGATTCTCGGCACGGGATGTGCAAAATGTCAAAAGCTGGCGGAAAACACGAAAGAAGCCGCCGACAACCTTGGTCTTGAGTATGAGATGGAAAAAATCACGGATATTAAAGAGATCATGCAGTTCGGCGTGATGACCACTCCTGGGATGGCTGTGGACGGCAAAGTATTGGTGACCGGGAAGGTGCCGGTTGTGGCTGACATTGAAAAATTGCTGAGGTGATGTTGTGGCCGTATTTAAAAAAACCGCATGTTTCTGCCTGTTTTCCCTGTTGTTGAGTACCACTGCCTTTGGCGATGGCCTGCCGAAATTAATCGACCTGGGTGCCGAAAAGTGTATTCCCTGTAAGATGATGGCCCCCATTCTCGAAGAGCTCAAAAAAGATTATGCCGGCAAGATGGAGGTAGAGTTCATCGATGTTTGGAAAATGCCGGAGGAGGCCGGGCTCTATGGTGTTCGGATGATTCCGACCCAGATCTTTTACGGCCCTGACGGCAAGGAACTGTTTCGTCATTCAGGATTCATCGCTAAGGAAGATATTCTGGCCAAATGGCTAGAGCTCGGTTACGACTTTAAAAATTGAAGGGAGGCGCATGGAATCGCTTTTTATCACATTGACCCATGCGGTCACAGGTACCCCAATGATTGCCCTGTCAGCAGCTTTGGCGTGGGGAGTGTTGAGCGTGGTTCTTTCGCCTTGTCACCTCGCCAGTATTCCTTTGATCGTTGGATTCATCGACGGTCAAGGACGAATAACGACTGGGCGCGCGTTCTTTATCTCCAACCTCTTTGCGGGGGGCATTCTTATCTCTATCGCCATGATAGGGGGATTGACGGCAGCTGCCGGGCGGATGATGGGGGATCTCGGCGTTTGGGCCAACTGGCTTGTGGCGGCTATCTTTTTTCTGGTAGGGCTGCACCTTCTTGGTGTTATCCCCATGCCCTGGTCCGGGCCTGGGCAGGTTGGACTTAAGCGCAAGGGGATGCTTGCTGCTTTTCTGCTGGGGTTAATATTCGGCATCGCCCTTGGTCCTTGCACCTTTGCGTATATGGCGCCGATACTCGGTGTGGCCTTCGGACTCGTAGCAGATGATTGGATCTATGCTGTTTCCCTGTTACTCGCCTATGGTTTGGGGCACTGTGCAGTGATCGTTTTTGCGGGCACCTTTACCGAGATCATACAGCGCTACCTTAACTGGAATGAGCGTTCACACGGTACTAACATATTGAAACAGATCTGCGGGTTGCTGGTGATCGCCGGCGGATTCTGGTTGATCTACAGCGCAGCATAATTTTGATTTTAGGAGACCCAATCATGCAACAGCTTCACAAGAAAATCCGCCAGGTCGTGATGTTGCTCATTCTGCCTCTATTTTTTGTGGTCCTGCTTTCCACACCGAGTCAGGCAAAAACCCAAGTGCTGGTTCAATATTTTCATGGCAATGTCCGTTGTCAGACTTGTTTAAGTTTCGAAGCCTGGTCAAAGAAAGCGGTGGATGGTTTTCCCGTGGAATTGGCTGATGGCCGCCTGCAATGGCAACTGATCAACTTTGATCTGCCAGAAAACAAGCATTATATCAAGGACTACACTCTGGCCGACAAGTCATTGGTTCTTGTTCTGGAAGAGGATGGTAAAATTATTAGCTGGAAAAATGTGGAAGAATTCTGGGGCTTTGGCGAAGACGAGGAGCAGAAATTCGTTAGCCTGGTTCAGAATTTGATCGCCGACTACCTGAAAAATACAACGGGCGAAGAACAAGGCAAGCCTGAATAAACTTTTTGTCGCCGGAATGAAATTTAACGGTCACAAATGCCTAACCATGCCGATGGGGTTGTAGTTGTTCAGCTGATTCGGGTGAGATTTGCATCGAAGTGTCTTTTTTTCATCCTCAAGGTGAAGTTGCCTACTCTATGCCTTGCTGTAAATGCCGAAAGAAATCGGTTTATCCCCGTGGCAGTTTAAGTGAAATGATTCCGGCGGCCAGAATCATGGCCATCGAAACCCACAGGCAGCCAGCCAGGCCGGCCAGTTGGAAGACGACCCCCGACAGCAGGGTGCCGACCAGCCGGCCAGCAGCGTTGGCCATGTAGTAAAAGCCGACATCGAGGGCGACGCTGTCGCTGTCGCTGTAAGTCAGGATCAGGTAGGAGTGGACTGAGGAGTTGATGGCGAAGACCAGCCCAAACAAGGCTAGTCCAGCGACTACCGTGAGCCAGGGGGAAAGTCCGGCGTAAACTCCGAGAGCGATCAGGGCGGTCAGGCCGGCCAGGGCGAAGGCCCCGATGCTGGCGGTACCCCCTTGGGGCGTTCCGCGGGATAAACCCCGCTTGAGCAGGTTGGGGGCCAGTGCCTGCACTCCGCCGTAACCGATCACCCAGAGGGCAAGGAAGCCGCCGACTTCGGCATGGCTCCAGTTAAGGGAGGCGGAAAGGAAGACCGGCAGGCCGACCACGAACCAGACATCCCGCGAGCCGAACAGGAACATGCGGGCCGCCGAAAGCCGGTTGATGTTTTGGCTTTTCGACAGGATGGCGGTAAATTTGACCTTCTTTTTGGCCTGGCCGAGATTGCCGGGCAGATTCACGATGGCGGCCGCCAGTACCAGGGCGAGGCCGCCGGCCATCACCAGCAGTGAGACGCGGAAGCCGAGAGAAGCGAGGAGCACCCCCCCGAGAAAGAAGCCGGCTCCCTTAAGAGCGTTCTTGCTGCCGGTAAGAATCGCCACCCACTTGAACAGTGTCCCTTCCGCGCCTTCGGGAATCAGCACCTTGATGGCGCTTTTCGAGCTCATCTTGGTCAGGTCCTTGGCGATCCCCGAGAGAGCCTGGGCGCCCATCACGTAGGCGACCGACAGGGCCACCGGCCAGGTCGGGTCGAGTAGCGCCAGGGTAAAGAGGGCGACCACCTGCAGGGCCAGTCCCGCGAACAGGGTGATTTTCAGCCCCAGGTGCGAACCGATCCAGCCGCCGACCAGGTTGGTGACGATGCCGAAGAACTCGTAGAGCAGAAACAGAAAGGCGATCTGTACTGCCGAGTAGCCGAGTTCATGGAAATGCAGCAGTACCAGCATGCGCAGGGCGCCGTCGGTGAGGGTGAAGGCCCAGTAGGCGGCGGTGACCAGAATGTAATTTTTTAGGTCGGTCATCGTGAACGTTTTCGTAGGGGCGAACCTTGTGTTCGCCCAATTTTGATGATTATAAAATGAGGGCGAACACGAGGTTCGCCCCTACAGGGATATGGCCACCTTTTTCGCCAATTCCATCATGCGGTGAACGTAGCCCATTTCGTTGTCGTACCAGGCGTAGATCTTGAGCTGAGTGCCGTTGACCACCATGGTCGAGGGGGCATCGACGATGGCCGAGCGGGGGTCGCTTTTAAAGTCGATGGAGACCAGTGGCCGGTATTCGATGCCGAGAATTCCTTTCAGGTAGGTCTCCGCTGCCTCTTGGAACAGCGTGTTGATCTCTTCATATGTGACTTCCCTTTGCATTTCAAACACCGCGTCAGTCAATGACCCGGTCAGTAGTGGTACCCGGATGGCGTGGCCGTTGAGTTTGCCCTTGAGTTCGGGGTAGATCAGGGTGATGGCGGTGGCGCTGCCGGTGGTGGTCGGGATCAGCGACATGCTGGCCGCCCGGGACCGGCGCAGGTCTTTGTGCGGGGCGTCGATGACCACCTGGGTGTTGGTCATATCGTGAATGGTGGTAATGACCCCGTGGGCGATGCCGATTTTTTCGTGTAGCACCTTGACCACCGGCGCCAGGCAGTTGGTGGTGCAGGAGGCGGCCGTAAGAAGGTGGTGTTTGTCCGGGTCGTACAGATGATCATTGACTCCCATGACGATGTTCAGTGCTGATTCCTTGACCGGAGCGGCGACGATCACTTTTTTGACACCCCGGTCGAAATAGGGCTGCAGCAGCTGCGGGGTGCGGAACTTGCCCGAGGCTTCGATGACGATGTCGACGCCCAGCTCATCCCAGGGGACTTCGCCGGGCGTATTGAATTCGCTGAAACCAATCCGCCGCCCGTCGATCAGAACGCCATCGGTTTCTGCCGTGATCTGCCTTGGCCAGCGGCCGTGCACCGAGTCGAATTCGAGCAGGTGGGCAGCCGCCTCGGCGCCGCCTTTCACTTCATTAATATGGACAATTTCAAACTCCGGCCAGTCCCAGGCGGTGCGTAGGGCCAGCCGGCCCATGCGGCCGAAGCCATTGATTCCGATTCGGATACTCATAGGAAAACCTTTTCTTTCATCTTTCGAGTCGTTTATGCAGGGCAGTGCGGTCGCTGGCAATCTGCGGAAAATCTGGCAGTACGCGGGATTGCAGGGCCAGGATCTCGTTTTGAAGGGGGGCGCCGTCGTCGACCAGCCGATAGTACATCCAGACACCGTTGCGTCGGTCGCAAACCAGGTTGCTGTTGCGCAGGTAGGCCAGGTGACGGGAGACGGTGGACTGCGGGAGTTCGAGAATCGCCATCAGGTCGCAGACGCAGAGTTCTCCATGGGTCAGCAAGGCAAGGATGCGCAGACGTGTCTTGTCGGAAAGTGCTTTGAAGAGTCGAACGGTCATTTTCATGCCGCAAATATATCCGCCTGGGCGGATATGGTCAAGGGAGAATTTTAAATCCCGGTTGATCGTGGGAATTTCTAATTATTGGACTGGTGTTTGCATTAATTGGGGGTCGGTTATCTAATGTTCGCAAGCTATTTCTTCGCAGGGGCAAAGTGCTAGGACGAAAAATGACATTCAGAGGTGCTGTGCTCGTTTTTCTGGTGGGGATTTTTCTCTTCTGGGGAACGGCGGTCAGCGCCCTGGAGCCGATTCGGGTAGGGATTTACCACAATCCCCCGATGTTCGATTATGACGACTCAGGTCATCCGCAGGGATTGTTTGCTGATGTGCTGGCCGAGATTGCCAGGCGGGAGGGCTGGACTCTCGAATACGTATTGGGCAATTTTGACCAATCTTTGCAGCGCCTCGCCTCGGGAGAGATTGCTCTGCTGCCGACGGTTTCTTACTCCACGCAACGGGCGCGGCTTTATAATTTCAATGCGGAAACGGTTTTTTCAAATTGGGGACAGATTTTTATTCCTACCGGATCAAAGATTCAGTCAATACTTGATCTGGATGGAAAAACCGTGGCGGTAATGAAGGGGAATGTTCTTTTTAACGGTCCTGATGGCCTGAAAAGGCTGACCGAAAAATTTTCGCTTCAGGTAAATTACATCGAATTGCCGGATTTTTCAGAAGTTTCCAGGGTGGTCCGCGACGGGCAGGCTGATGCCGGTTTATTCAGTCGAGTTTTTGAGTTAAGTGGCGACTTGCCGGGGCTGGAAAAAGCTCCGATTTTGTTGAGCCCGGTATCGGTGCGTTTTGCCTTTGCCAAAAATTCCGATCCCGCTTTGCTGGAGGCTTGTGACCGTCATCTGCGGCAACTCAAAGATGAGCCGCAATCGGTCTATTATCAATCGTTGGGCAAATGGTTCGGCGGCACCGGTGGCGCTGTCGTTCCCGTCTGGCTGCGGCCTCTGCTCAAGGGGATGGGGACATTTCTGGTCCTGTTGTTGGTGGTGGTGTTTGTCAGCCGCCTCCAGGTGCGCCGGGGGCTGCGGGAAATTTCGCGGAAGAACCAGCTGCTTGAAGGGGAAATCGCCGAGCGGCAACAGGCGCAGCAGGAGTTGGCCCGTGAGAAGATTTTTTTTGAGGCATCCTTAAACAGTGTTCCTGACGGATTAGTGTTGTGCAACACCGATCGTGTGATAGTGCGCTGTAATCCGGCCATGACCCGGGTCTTCGGATATCTTCCCCAGGATTTGCTGGGGCAGAAAACTTCGGTTTTATATGCCAGTTTCGAAGAATACGAACAGCAGGGAAAACTCCGTTTCAATATGACCGCTGAAGAGCAGAGCATGCCTTACGTGGTTAACTATCGCCGCAAGGATGGCAGTGCCTTCCCAGGTGAAACCTTGGGAACCGTTATTCACTCGGACGAGGGGGAAGCGCTGGGTTTTCTCGGTGTTATGCGGGATATTACCGAGCGGAGCCGCTCGCGGGAGGCGCTACAATGGGAACTCAAGGTTAATCGGGCCATTGCCGAGCTTAGCCGGCTGCTGCTGGCCTCGTCTTCGATCGAGGAGATTTCCGAGGTTATATTACAGCAGTGCAAGCACTTGACCGGCAGTCCCTTCGGTTTTGTCGGCTTCATCGATCCTCAGACCGGTGACATGGTCAGTCCGACCATGTCACGCGAGGTTTGGGAGGCCTGCCAGGTGCAAAACAAAAAACATGTGTTTCATGCCTACCATGGGCTTTGGGGTTGGGTGTTGAACCAATGCCAGCCGATTCTGTGCAACGAGCCCGAGGCCGATCATCGGTCGACCGGGATTCCCGAGGGGCATGTGGCCATCCGGCGTTTTCTCGGGGCCCCGGCCATGGCTGACGGGGTTTTGCTGGGTATGCTGGCGCTGGCCAACGCGGAGCGGGATTATAATGCCAAAGATCTTGAGCTGCTGGAGCGGCTGGCGGCGGTCTATGCTATGGCGGTGCAGAACATGCGCACGGCACAGCAAGTCGCCGAAAGTGAGGAACGCTTCCGGGCCATTTTCGAAAACGCCGGTGCAGGTATGAATACCATCGATGTTGACGGTCGTTATCTTCAGGTCAATCCCGCCTTCTGCCGGTTTGTCGGCTATTCCCCTGACGCGCTGCAAGCGCTCTGCGTAGAAGATCTGACCCATCCTGACGATCTGGAGATGACCCGCGACGTCTTTGACGAGGTACGGCGAGGAGAGCGACTCTTTGTTGATTACGAAAAACGCTTTTTGCATAGCAGTGGCGAGGTGGTCTGGGGGTATGTGACGACGGCCTGGATGCTCGACGCCGAGGGCAGGCCGCATTACGGGATCGGCCTGGTTCAGGATATCAGCCAGCGGAAGCTGGCTGAGACCAGGTTGTTGGAAAATGAGGAACGCTTCAAGTATCTGGCTCACCACGACAGCCTCACCGGGCTGCCTAACCGCTTGCTTTTCTCAGATCGTTTGCAGCATGCCATGAATAAAGCGCGCCGGACTGGCGGTTTGTTAGCGTTACTCTTTTTCGATCTCGACCGGTTCAAGGCTATAAATGATTCCCACGGGCATGAGGCGGGCGATCAGGTATTGCAGGCGGTGGCGAAGCGATTGTTGGCTCTGGTTCGGGAGGCGGATACGGTGGCCCGCATTGGCGGCGACGAATTCATCGTGTTGCTCGAAGACGTGCAAACGATGAAAAATGTCGCCATTCTTGCTGACAAAATTTTGACCACCCTGGCTGAGCCATTATCTGTTTGCGGCCATCCGTTTACTATCACTTCAAGCATTGGCATCAGTCTTTTCCCCACCGATGGTGAGGACGGCAATACCTTGATCAAAAGGGCGGATGATGCCATGTTTCGGGCCAAGGAAAAGGGGCGCAACCTGTTTCTGTTTCACTCCCCACAGATCGATCAAACGGACTGGGAACGATGAAATGACTCGTATTTATCTGTTCAATGCCAATGTCCCACCCGCTCGGGAGATGGGTGCTGCTTATCCAGACTTCTGGGCCTTTATTGGTGGCACCGGCGGTGAAATCGGCTCCCCCGCTGGTTCAGGTTTGAATCCGCTAGTGAATAAGTGTAAACTCAATAAGTCAATGTCTCCCGTGGTCACTGGATTGCAATGCTCCCGGCCGCGTTATCGCCACTGTGGAGTCTTATGAGTGCTGACGAGATCTGGATCCTGGTTTCCAATGCGGCCCTGCTGCTTGCGCTGGCTGCACTCTATGATTCGGTTCTGCAGCAGTCCGCTCGCTTCCTTCCCCTGAAAAAACTTCTGGTCGGCGCTGTTATCGGCACGATCGCTATCACTCTCATGCTGAACCCCTGGCACGTTTCCCCGGGGGTGGTTTTTGACACCCGCTCCATTCTGCTAAGTGTCACGGCGCTCTTTTTCGGCGTCCTTCCCGCTCTTATTGCGGCCCTGATGGCGGCCCTGTATCGCATTTTTATGGGCGGGGCCGGCGTTGTTCCGGGAGTGGCGGTGATTTTTTCGTCGGTATTGATCGGATTGGGATGGCGGAGCTATCGCCCTCAGTGGCGAAAGGCTTTCGGGCGCATCGAGCTATACCTGTTCGGCTGCACTGTACATATCGTCATGCTGGTGTGCATGTTGCTGCTACCCTGGCCGGTAGCCGGCAATGTTCTTGCGATCATTGCGCTTCCGGTCCTTCTGATTTATCCGGTGGTGACCGTGTTGCTCGGCATGTTGCTCGAACGCAAGTTATCTCAACGCGAGGCTGAATGCCTGGTGGGGGTGCGTGAGCGCCGGTTTCGCAAGATGATA
>JBFHFM010000110.1:0-10213 GCA_041583595.1 Trichloromonas sp.
CCTTTCGCCCTTCGGGCTCCCCCGCGAACCGACGGTGCGCGAGGCGATCGACGCCGGCATCGACGTGGTCACCTTCAGCGGCGACAAGCTGCTCGGCGGCCCGCAGGCCGGACTGATCGTTGGCACCCGCGCCGCCATCGATAAGATCCGCCACCATCCCATGGCCCGCGCCATGCGCATCGACAAACTCAGCCTGGCCGCTCTCGAGGCAACCCTGGCCCTCTACCTCGACCGCGAGCAGGCCATCCGCGAAATTCCCGTACTGCGCATGCTCAGCATGAGCGCCGCCGAACTGGAACAACGCAGCAGCGCCTTTGCCATACGCCTGCAAGCTGCACTGGGCGAGCAAGCCAAAGTGACCGTGGTTTCCGAACCCTCGGCGGTCGGCGGCGGCGCCCTGCCCCTCACCGAGCTGCCTGGCTACGCTGTGGCCCTGTCGCCGCGCGACCTTTCCGTCGATACCCTCTCCATCGCCCTGCGCGCCAGCCGGCCACCGGTCGCCAGTCGCTGCCAGGAAAACCGTCTGCTACTCAACCTGCGCACCGTCCTGCCCAGCGAAGAAGAAGCCCTCATCCAGGCCCTCACCACCACCCTGGCCAGTTGACAGGCAAAACTAGCGACGCTCTGGCCACCAAGAAACTTACTAATCCTCGCCAACTGGCGAGGATTTTTTATGGTTTTCCCCACAATTGCGACCCTGGCAGCCAACAAGCTGGCGATCTGGCACAGCAGTTTTTCAGTTTTCTGTTAGGCTATAGAATAGGCTTGAAACACTCATGTAAATTACGCCCGAAACATTTAAACCAGGGTGGCCCTGACATGAAAAATCCCTTGCAGCGACTCCTGTTGGCAATGGCCCTTATCGTTGTCCTTAATCTCGTCTACCTTACCCTGTTCCCGCCCCAGACGGCCGAACCCGTGGCCGAAATCACCTACAGTTTCCTCAAGCAAGAACTAAAAGCCGGCCACATCATCGATGTAACGCTGCAGGGCACCGACCTGAGCGGAACCTTTAGTACCAAAGTTTTCCTGACTGCCGACCAGCTGATGGCGGGGCGATTTGAAGGCGAGCGGGAATTTTTAAATTTCCACACCACCCTCCCCCCAATCGAGGACCCCGAACTCCTCCCGCTGCTGGAACAACACCAAGTCAGGGTTCAAACTAAAGCGCCTGAGGATGCCTCGCTTTGGGCGAGTATCCTGATCAGTCTGCTACCCTGGGTGATTATCATCGGCGTCTGGTGGTACATCGTCAACCGGATGAAACAGCAAGGGGGCATGGGCGGCAATGTACTGAACCGATTTATCAAGTCCGGGGCCCAACTGTATTCCCCCGAACAATCGCGAGTGACTTTTGAAGATGTCGCCGGGCTGCAGGAAGCCAAGCAGGAACTGCAGGAAATCATCGAATTTTTAAAAAATCCGGCTAAATTCCAAAAGCTCGGGGGCAGAGTGCCACGGGGAGTGCTACTGGTCGGGCCACCCGGCACCGGAAAGACCCTCATGGCCCGTGCCATCGCCGGAGAAGCCGAAGTCCCTTTCTTCAGTATTTCGGCTTCCCAATTTATCGAAATGTTTGTCGGCGTCGGCGCCAGCAGGGTTCGGGATCTTTTTACCAACGCCAAGAAGCAGGCCCCAACCATTATCTTCGTCGATGAACTCGATGCCGTAGGACGAGCCCGAGGGACCGGGCTGGGGGGCGGAAATGATGAACGGGAACAGACCCTGAACCAGCTTCTGTCCGAACTGGATGGGTTCACCCCGCATGACGAGGTAATCGTGCTGGCTGCGACCAATCGCCCTGACGTGCTCGATGCGGCGTTGCTGCGGCCGGGCCGATTTGATCGACAGGTGATCATCGAGCGCCCCGACTGGCGGGACCGGGTTAAAATTCTCGAGGTGCATACCCGAAAAATGCCCCTGGCCAGCGATGTCGATCTGGAAACTATTGCCAAAGGAACCCCCGGCATGGTCGGGGCCGACCTGCAAAGCCTGGTCAACGAAGCCGCCCTGATCGCCGCCCGAGAGGATGTCGAACAAGTCAACTCAGGTCACTTCGAACGGGCCAAGGATCGACAACTGATGGGCATGGAACGCAAATTGTTCATGTCCGACACCGAGAAGCGCATCACCGCCATCCATGAATCGGGTCATGCCCTGGTCGCCCGGGGGCTTCCGAATACCGACCCCGTACACAAAATCACCATTATTCCCCGCGGTCAGGCTCTCGGCATGACCCAGCAGTTGCCCGAAGATGATCGCTACCATTTTGGCTGCGGTTATCTGCTCAGTCGGATGGCGGTCATGTTAGGCGGACGAGCCGCTGAAAAAGAGTTTTTCGGAGAGTTTTCAACGGGCGCGCAAAACGATCTGAAACAGGTCATGGATCTCGCTGAGAAAATGGTCTGTCAATGGGGGATGAGTGAGCGCCTTGGGCCTCTCAGTTACCCACGGGGCGAAGAGCATCCCTTTCTCGGGCGCACCCTGGCAAGCGAAAAAACCTTTAGTGAAAGAACTGCATGGATTATTGATCAGGAAATCAAAACGATGGTGGATACGGCTGAAGCCTGTGCGATAAAAATCGTTTTGGACAATCGTGAAACGATCGAAGCGCTCGCTCAGATGCTACTGAATGAAGAATCGCTCGATAGAGAACAATTCGACAAATTTTTATCCGAGCATCCGCTGACGCGGGCAGACCAGCCCTGCACCCAACCTTGACGGTCAGCCTGCACAGAACCAGCAACGTTCAGCCCGATATTATTCAAAAAAGGCGTAACACTGCTGCAAAAGAAGAGTTGATAACGCCGGTGGTCAGGGGACAATCCCCGGACTGCGGCTATTGAGCCCCGGCACATGATATCCACGCCGGGGTGACAGATAACCCCGGCGCCTTAACGGACCGAAGAGATTATTCTCGGCGATTTTCCAGAAATCGAGAGTAAAGACATCGAACAACGACCGTTCCAGAGGGACGTAAAGCTGTCCGCTAACCCGGGTTTCAACGATTCCAGAGGTTAAAGGATTGATATCCTCGACATAAAACTTCAACTGGGAATTGGCCCATCCCTTCTTCTGCACCCCGAACATCAGCCTGCGGATAGCCTCGGACTGTTGAACCCGGCCGAAAAAAGTGCCCAGGTCGGTTTTTATTTTCAGGTGGCTGGCCATCACCGATTCTCGACAAGCTTTCCCGGCCTGCGAGCGCAAGAGAGTCGTTTGGGTCTCATAACTTAAATCCATGCGGTAGCCTTTGATCATGCCGATAAAGGGAGCCTCCAGGTCGCTGCCGACAGTGAACAGGGTGCGGTTGCGCCAGCGTTCCCCATCCTCAGGGAGTTCCTCCAGCGTCTCGCCGTCACCGGAATTCTCCTGAACATTTTCCCTGTAATCGAAGTAGCTCAGAGAATGGCTAAATGATTTCAACCAACTATCGAATTCTTCAGAATAAGCGATCCCCACCGCCTGTTCGGTAAACCCTGCATTATCCGAGGTAAAACCATCATCACTCTGCAGCAATCGGTAGGTGGTCACAACTTCCCCCCCCCAGTCAGGCAGGAAACCTCCTAAGGTCAGCAGTAAGGCCTTGGTCCCGTCTTCGCCCACCCCCGCGGAGATGTCATGAAACCCAAGATAATAACTTTGCCGGGGTTCGACCTCAAGACCGAACCGCTGGCCAATGAGCTGCCAGGACTCAACATCCACGAGACTATCGGGAGAGGCGACAACGCCCTCGTCAGCCAGCGCCATCAACAGCTCACCTTCAGCAATTCCGCTCGTTTGGGCAAAGCTGCGCACCCCGGTTTTTTCGGGAACCCGCAAAGTACTCCCTTCAAGGAGAGCCGGCACTTGACACGGAGCCCACAATCCGCTCAGCTCCGAAGAGACCCCCAGGGCATAAGCAGGGACACCCTCCTCGTTCCAGGTTGTGCTATTCGACAGACCAAGTCCCAGGATCCAGGTTTCATCCACCAACCGAGTGTCCAGCTCGGCCCGATCTAAAAACCGCCCGTCGTCATCGGAAAAGTGCAGAAGCAGGCCAGCCTGCGGAGAGGACGGCTCATTTACGAGGGAAATTTTGAGATTTTCGATCGAGGTTATCGACGATTCGGAGAGTCCATTATCCGAAGGGAAAAGCAGGCGTGGACTATACTCAGCCAGAGGCGACACCTTCTGGTTCAGATCAGGAGAACTGATATTCAGTTGGTAATCGGAAGCGAGGTCATAGACCAGTGCATAAGAAGACGCTTTCACGTCACTTACCACCTTTGGGGCGCCGCCACAGGAAACAAGAAAGGGGATCAGAACAACCAGTCCAATCCAGACCGTCATATTCCACATATGCCAATCATCACCTGATACAAAATATTGAAAAACACCTTTAAGCCACTGACTCATTTGCTGATTATACCCCACCTCCCGGCCTAAATACCGTGCTTTTTATCATCCCATGACCTGATTTTTTCGGGCGCGGGCGAACTGAAAGCCATTTCCAAGAGCCAGAGAAGACCTCAATCCCGCATAAATAGCTCTCAAAATCCCCAAATGTAAAAAAGCCCGACAAAATGTCGGGCTTTTTTACTTTCCCCTGGAATATCTTGTCAGATACTGGCAATTCCTCCAGCGCGCCCCCTTCCCTGCAAGGGAAGAGGAACAACTTAAGGCCAGCAGTTTTCTAACGACACTGCTGCGTTACGTTATTCTTCAGGATCTATTTGCTCTGTTTCTTGCGCCGGCAAATAGCCAGTCCCGCAAGACCAACACCGAGAAGCAATAAGGTACCAGGTTCGGGCGTCGGAGTCGCTACAGGCTCGTAAGTAATTGATAGTTCACTTTTTTCAAGATAAAAATCACCAAATAAAGATGCTACCGTCACCTGGAATATGCCGTCGGCTAAAGTTGCGAAGTCAGGATTGTAAATAAAATTGCCCGTATCGATCTCGCCTAGCCCCAAGTCCCCGCTCTCAGAGTAACCGAAAGCATATTCATCTTTCCAACCAAACCAGCCACCATCCCCTTCACCCTCATCATCCCTGAAGGAAAGGGTGAGGGTCGCCGATACAAAATGATCAACGGCAGCCTCGAAATCAAAAAGATGGTTCCAGGTCACAAAATCACTAAACCCATTAAGCAGCGCTACGTCCTGTCCCCGCAAGGCATTGTGGACCACATAATCATCGGGGGAACTTGTCCCGGAACTGGTGAAAAGAGTCGTATCAATCAGCGTAAGAGGCGTTGCAACAGCTTGCCCAGTCATCCCCAATAGAATCACTAAGGACAAAATCAAAACCCAGTTTTTTCTCATGGTCTCCTCCTTTTTCAGTTGTATGAAGCACACCTAAAAACAGACAGGAAACTCTCACTGCACAAAGCGAACCAACCAGTAAACTATTGATTTAAATAGACTTAATCTTCAAACATCCAGGAGTGTAAATATTTTCGACAGATTATTCAGCACCTCAGCTATTTTATAAAAACCGTTCTGGAACACTTAGGGACGATATCCGGATCCGCCCGACATCGTCTAAGGTCGAAATTATCCATGCACATCGCCGCCGGCCATCGAAGACCGTCGTCAGAAAAAAGCGTAAGTACCCTTTGGATATTTTCTTTTACAACAGACAATAGTCGATGGGCGCCATAGGCTCAGGCAGGTCAGTCTCTCCAAGAGCCTCGCGCAGGTTAATTTCAATGGTCCGGCAGATTGCCGCTAGTGGCAGGTCGTTGGGAAGAAGGCCAAAGGGTTCTTCGAGTTCATCGCCCAAGGCATCGAGTCCGAAGAAAGTATAGGAAACAATCCCGACCACAAAAGGGGTCATGAAGCCGATACTGTCAACTAACCCGAAGGGAAGCAGGAGGCAGTACAGGTGCGCAGTACGATGCAGCAAGAGGGTGTAAGAAAAGGGGATGGGGGTCTGCTCGATTCGTTCACAGGCGGCCAGAACCGTGGCCTGATGATTCAGGCTGGCATCCATGCTGGTAACAAAAAGCTGACTGGTCCGTTTTTCATCAAGACTGCGACGCAGATCCGCAGCCATTTGACGCAGCAAGAAATCGGGACGGTTAAAGGCGCCCCGCAACGCGTGCGCTTCTTCAGGGACCAGAAGTCGCTCCAGCTCGGGCAGAGGATCGGACCTGCGCAGATGATGCCGCAGCGCGTGGGCAAAAGCGATGCATCGATAGACCATGCGACGACGCAGGTCATCCGACAAGGTGGAGCCAGAAGCTGTTGTGTCACTCTCTGCCGTTATGAGAGTCAATACCTGCCGCGTGAGGTTGCGACTGACGATAACCAGCTCTCCCCACAGCTTGCGCCCTTCCCAGTAACGGTCGTAGGCGGCGCTGTTGCGAAAACCGAGAAAAATGGCCAGGGCCAGGCCGATGAGGGTAAAGGGAATCGGGGTGAGGGTAATTTTAATGCCCCAAATAGTACCGGCGCTCACCGTCACCAACGAGGCCATCAGAACGGTAGCACTAAGTTTCAAAAGAATGCGTGACAGAACCGAGCCCTTAAAAATCACAAAAAGCATAATGAATGACGGGCGTTGACGAACAATCATGACTGGATCTTTCTCAAGGTTGATCAATTGAAACGGGGGTGAGCCCAAAATACGTAAGGAGCAAACAACGGATCGAGGACAGGCCTCCCATATCCTAACGACAAGAGCCACCTGCAATGCAGGTGGCTCTAGAACAATTTACTAGCAAAAAAACATCAAACCACAGGCTTATCGCTCTCATCAACGATCTGGGCTTCTTCGACGCCTTCTTTCATGCCCTTCTTGAAATTCTTCAACCCGCTACCAAGGGCGGTTCCCACCTGGGGCAATTTACCAGCGCCAAAGACGATCATTACCAGCACGAGGATGATCAGCATTTCTTGAGTTCCGAGTCCGAACATAGGTCTTGCTCCTTTATTACAAAGTGTTTACTTACGCAGATTCAGGGCCGACACCACAAAATCGGCGATGGCGGCAGGGTTATTGAGGTCGAGTAGCGGCACGTCAAGATCGAGCTGGTCGTCACTGGCTACCGCCAAAAGACTCGGATCGTTATCCTCGCCCCGGCAGATCAAGGTCGGGCTGCGCTCTTTACGGTGCAGCTCGATCTTCGGCAGCCCGCTCTTTTTGAAGCCTTCGGTGACCACCAGATCGACGTCGGTAAAATAGGTTTCCAGCAGCTCATCGAGGGAAGGCGAAGCAGGATGCTGCTTGACCAGAGCCAGCTTGGCCGGTGAGCTGATCAGCATGGTGTCGGCTCCTGCAGCAGTAAGACGATAGCTGTCTTTACCGGGGTGATCAATATCGAACTGATGAGCGTCGTGTTTGATCACACCGACTTTATAACCGCGGCTTTTCAGCTCAGCGATAACTTTCTCAAGCAGGGTCGTCTTACCGGTCCCCGATTTGGCGATGAACGAAATGGCCTTACTTCGCATAAATACTCCTGTATCTGACATATTCAACCCCAGCCCTGTGCCTGCCCTGACTTGGACGAACAGAAGGGTTGTCCCACACTCATACAACAGCCAGTTCGGTAACCTGATCAAGCAGATGAATCAGGACCACTTCGCCAGCGGCAAAGGCGTCACGCTCGGCGGGAAGAATGGCAATGGCGTTGGCACGCATCATGGTACGCAGAATGCCGGTATTCTGATCCCCCGAGCTGGCCACAACCAGGTCGCCATTTTCGGCAAAAACCGTGACCCGCATGAAGTGGGTCCGTCCCGGCTTCTTTTTAACCGGCTGCTTGAGGGTCGCTTTGATCAGCGGCTTAAGTACATGTCGGTGTCCCATCATCTTGAGCAGAGCCGGACGGACAAACTCTTCGAAGGTGATCATGCTCGATACCGGGTTCCCAGGGAGGGAAAATACCGGCACCTGCCCCTTCATACCAAAGGCAGTCGGCCGGCCCGGTTTGATATCGACCTTCCAGAAGAGCTGCTGCACGTCAAGCTCATTCAATACCTCACGAACCAAATCTCGATCACCAGCAGAGACCCCGGCCGAGGTAATCAGAACGTCGCAGCTTAGTCCCGCTGCCAGTTTTTCACGCAGGCTCTCCAAATTGTCGCGAGCGATCCCGAGCATTACCGGCTCAGCGCCAATTTCTTTAACGGCAGCGGCCAACGACCAGGAATTGCTGTTAACAATGGTCTCGTCCGAAAGCGGTTGGCCAAGCTCGACCAGTTCGTCGCCGGTAGAGAGGATAGCTACTTTCGGCTTGCCGTAGACCGAAACCCGGGCGCAACCGAAGGAAGCAAGCAGACTGATTTCTGGCGGTCTTAACGTGGTGCCGGCTTCCATCACCCGCTGGCCGGCAGAGATGTCTTCCCCCCGAAAGCGGATGTGGTCCCGCTTTTCGACCTTGCCGCAAATGGAAACGGTAGCGTCACCCGAGTCGGTCTCTTCGAAGGGAACGACCGCATCCGCTCCCGGCGGCAGCGGCGCTCCGGTCATGATTTTCACCGCGCAACCTGGCTGTAGAGCCGGTTCGGCCCGGCCGCCGGCGGGGATATATCCAATCACCGGCAAGACCGCGCCAGAGTGGCAATCTTCAGCGCGAACTGCATAACCATCCATCGCCGAATTGTCAAAGCGCGGCAGGTCAAGAGAGGCATCAAACGGGTCAGCAATAGCACGCCCAACGGCGTCAAGCAGATCGACCCGTTCAACGGCGAGCGGGGGCACTTGCGAAAGAATCAGCGTTCTTGCATCTTCAAAGGATTTAGACATAAAGAGCTCCCGGCTGTGGTCAGCCGATGGGTTTCAGAAAAAGAACAGGGGTGCCCCAAAATGCGCCCCCCGACGAGGTGAATCTCTTCGGCGCAGAGGCGTTGCACAAAGGTCGGGTCATGGCTTGCGATCACCATCGACACCCCCTGATCACGCAAGCTGACCAGCAGCCTTTCAAACGCCGGAGCGCCGTACCCATCGAGACCGGCAGTCGGTTCATCCAACAGCAGAACGCGGGGATTAAGAGCCAGAGCCCGCGCCAGGGCAACCCGCTGAATTTCACCACCGGAAAGCTGGTTGACCCGACGCTCGGCAAAATCATCCAAGCCCACGGTCTGAAGCGCCCAGAGGGTACGCCGCTCTCGGTCACGACGAGTCAGGCCACGCAGTTTCAGACCAAAAACGAGATTAGCCGCCACCGTGCCGGAAAAGAGGAAGGAAGACTGATGCACCAAGGTGATACCCCGGCGCAGAGAACAGAGATGACGGTCCTGTTGTGGCACCAAGTGACCGTTAACCCGCAACTCACCAGAGGTCGGCCTCTCGAGGAGCGCCAGCAACTGTAGCAGCGTACTCTTACCGGCACCGTTGGCTCCGGTCAACGCATAGAAACGTCCCCTTTGCAGTTCGAGATGATCGATCTGCAACACGACTTGGTTGCCACGCCGGTGTTCAATGTTATTTAATTCATAGAGAGGAGACACAGATCACCTCTGCTGCAGCAGATTGAGAAACAAGTTAACCAGAAGGGCCACCACCATCAGCACCAGACCAAGAGCAAGACCAAAGGCAAACTCCCCCTTGCTGGTCTCCAGAGCGATAGCCGTTGTCATGGTCCGGGTATATCCGCGGATATTGCCGCCAAGCATCATCGCCACCCCGACCTCAGCAATCACCCGGCCAAAACCGGCCACAACTGCGGCAACGATACCAAAACGCACCTCCAGCAACAGTTGCAGCATGCTGCGCACCGGTCCGGCGCCCAAGGTACGGGCGGTCGGCAGGATGCGCGGGTCGGCCCCGGACAACGCCGCCACCGTGTAATGGGCGACGATCGGAACCGCCAACACCACCTGGCCGATCATCATCGCCCAGGGCGTAAAGAGCAAACCGAACTCACCCAGCGGCCCCTGCCTGCTGATCAGGCCATAGATCAGCAGGCCTACGACTACGGTAGGTAAGGCCATCAGGGTGTTAAGCAGGGTCAAGACCAGACGCTTGCCGCGGAAACCATGCAGGGCGATCAGTCCACCCAACGGCACCGCGGCGACTGTGGAAATGAGAATCGCGCCCAGAGAAACCCACAGCGAGGTCCAGACCGTCGTCAGGACCTCGCTGTCGAGTGCAAGCAGCAGCGCAAAGGCGGTGCCAAAGGATTCACCGAGAAAACTCAAATCATCATCTCAGTAGGTGAAGAAGAGGTTCTTGTCGTTTTTCTTGAAGCCGGCAATAACCGCCTGCCCTTCACTGGAAAGCAG
>JBFHFM010000111.1:0-10167 GCA_041583595.1 Trichloromonas sp.
AAAACCTCTGATCCGCTGACGTCCGCCTGGTTCGAATAGGATAAGCTGTCGATCGAAGATTATTTTTTCTGGCCTGGTGACGTCAATTGCCGGTATTGCTGGAAGACTATCGGACTCCCGAGTTTGGTCAAAGGGAGTCTTCTTTGCTGAAAACACTAAAGGGGTTGGCGTTTAAACGCCAACCCCTTGAATTTTTTGGTGGAGCTGAGGAGGATCGAACTCCTGGCCTACGCATTGCGAACGCGTCGCTCTCCCAGCTGAGCTACAGCCCCATAAAACGAGAATACCTTAATAAAGCCAGTCAGGTTTGTCAATGGAAAGGTTTAAGGGAGGCTTTCATTGGCAATAGGATGGTGAAAATGGCACCCTGCTGGTCGTTTTGAATTTCGATGGTGCCCCGATGCTGCTGAATAATGCGTTGGGAAATGGCCAGACCGAGGCCCGTCCCTTGGTCTTTGGTGCTGTAGAAGGGGGTGAAAATTTCCTTTATGGCGGTGTCGGGGATACCCCCTCCGGTGTCTTTGATACCGATGGCTATGGCCTCTTCGCCGCGTAGCGTGGAGGCGTAGGCTTTTATGGTGAGGGTGCCGCCGTCCGTCATGACGTGACGGGCGTTGTCGATCAGGTTGATGAATACCTGCAAAAGTTTTTGGGCGTCCCCTTGAAACGGGGGGAGGTCCTTTTGGAATAAGAGGATAACTTCAATTTGGGCGTTTTTCAGGGCATCTTCTTCGAGGATCAAAGATTGTTCAATAATTTTTATGACCTGGCATTCACTAAAGCAAAGTAGTTGCTTTTTGGAAAAAGCCAGGATTTCTGAAAGAATCTGTTCCATGCGACGGGTTTCGCTGGTGATGATATCGCAGTATTCCGCTTCTTTGCTGCCGGGAGTGACGCGCCGGGAAAGCCGCTGGGCAAAGCCTCCGATCGGCACAAGCGGTGTTTTAAGTTCATGGGCGATGGAGGCGGCCAGTTCTCCAAGGGCGGCCATTTTTTCCCCTTGAATCAGACGTTCCTGTGTTTCTCGCAGGTCGCGGTTGACTGTTTCGAGACGTTGCAGCAGCAGTGAATTTTCCATAGCGCTGCTGGCTTGATGGGCGAAGAGTTCGAGAAAGCGCAAACGGTCGAGGCCGATGGTTTGTCGGGACTCGCCACCGTCGACGACCAGTACCCCTAGTGGCGTATTTTTGCTGCGCAGAGGAGCGCAAGCGTAGGGGCCCAGTTGAAGTTCTTCGGCCATGGCGGCGCTTGCCGGCGGTTCGGCGCCTGGGCGTGACACGAACACGACCCGTCCCTTGAGAATTGCTCGGGCGAGGGCGTTGTCTTCAGCATCCAGGGGCAGGCGCTGGCGCATGACCTGTTGGCAGAAGGGCATCTGACGCTGGGCCTCACGGGTATTCGCATCGACCCTTGGTTGTTCCCACGCGATCCGGTCGTCGAGCGGGGAGAAGATCAGGGCCGCCCCTTCCTGGCTGACGCCCAGCATTCCCTGGAGTATGCCGCTGCGTTCATTGATGGTGAACAGCATCGCCCGTTCGAATCCTCCCCCGGCTGGAACCGTGGCGGCCGAAAGGATCAGGTGAATCAGTTCGTTGAGGTTCAAGGTGCTGTGAATGGCCCGGAAGCTGCGATAGAGCAGGGACAGTTCGCGAAACTTGAGGTCGTTTTCCGCAGACAGGATTTCCAGTCGCTCAAGGGTTGAAACCCGTTCAAGGGCGTGGGCGATCTGGGAGCCAACCTGCGTGTAGAATTCTTTGGTTGCACTTTTGGTGGAGAAGGGCATTTCGTCCTGTTCATTTTGAAAGAACAGGGTCAGGGTCCCCATGGTCCGCTGCTGAAAAAAGAGTGGTACGACAACTATCTGTGAAGGGAAGTTGTCTTCGCTCTGAAGCGGGTGGTTAAGGTAGAGAGGGCTGGTTCGGGTCAGGGCATTGGAGGAGTGTTCTTCCTCAAGTTGCTGTATCTGGGTGCGATGCTTTCGTACCGAGTTGTCTAGTCGCAGGTAGCTGCTCCCCATGACGGTGCCGCCGAGCAGCGGACGCAGGATGACGCAGGCGGCCTTGGAGTGGCGGTGGATGCTTTTGGCGGCGGTGCTTAAAAGTTCTTTGAGTTGGTGGGCCTGGGTTAGCTGGCGGCCGAGATCGGAAAGAAAGGCGAGCTGTTCCATCCGCCAGTTGTCTTCGGCATGGATGGCGGCGTTGCGGGCGAGAAATGCCAGTTCTTCACCGATGGCACCCAGGCATTGGATTTCATCAGCGGAAAAGGGGGCTTTTTCGGCGGTGCTAATGACGAGAACCCCGTAGTCCTGTTTGCAGCAGAATACCGGGATATATAGCTTGCCGTTATGGTATTCAGGCTGATGACTGAGAAGGACCTCTCCTTCGGGGCACTCTTTGGCCGGAAGAACGCAAGGGGTTATGAAGGCTTCGCCACTGGCGGCAATGGTTCGGGAAAACTGGTCGCCACCGCGGTTGAGCAAAAGAAGGCAACTCTCCTCCAAGGAAAACAGCTGGGAAATCAGCTGGAGGATGTCCTTCAGTGCCTTGGGATAGTCTTGAACTGCGCAGTTGGCAATCCGGACAATTCTATGGAGAAGTTCGAAACAATCGCCCTTCATGGACCTTCCTTGAGCTCCCCCTCCGGATGCCCTGCGAAAGTTTTTTGTGTATCAGCCGATACGTTCCTGGCGCTCTTGTTCGGTTTTGCAGTCGATGCAGAGAGTCGTTACGGGTCGGGCACGGAGTCTGGCTTCGCTGATCTCCTCGTTGCAGCTTTCGCAGATGCCGAATTCCCCATCATCGATGCGTTCGAGGGCTTCCTGGATTTTGCCGATGAGTTTGCGCTCGCGGTCGCGAATGCGCAATTCGAAATTGCGATCCGATTCCAGGGAAGCGCGGTCGGTCGGATCGGGGAAGTTGGTCTTTTCGTCGGTCATCTCCAGAACGGTTTTGCCTGCTTCCCGCAACAGACCGTCAATTTGAGACTGCAAAAGTTGCCTGAACTCTTCGAGTTTTTCCTTCGTCATACAAGGCCCCCTTGATTTTTATGTATCCCGTCATATTAGTATGATTTATCGTTAAAGTCAATAAAGCCGGGCCTGGACACATTTATGTTATGAACGCCCCCAGAACTGAATATAGAGGATAAACGCGAGCAAGGCCACCGCCAGCCAGCAGGTGATGATGTCGGTGCTCTTGATCGGTGGCGCCTCGGCCATCTTTCGGGTTTCGTCACTTATTGCGGCCGGCGGTACTCGTTTCAGCAGGGCGTGTACCAGTTCTGGAAAGTTGGCGTAGGCGTTGGAGAGAATGATGAACTCGTCATCAACGCATAGGGTCAAAAAGACCCGTTTGCGCACCATCACGGTTTCAACGGCGGTCATTTCGGCAAAGGTCAGGTGTTTCTGGCGCAGGAATTTGTGTACGGTGATTCCCTCGGCGTCGATCACCGTTCGTCGAAAGGCGCTTTCGATGAAGAAACCGATGACCGGTAGCATGATGAACGCAAGGATGATCGCCTTGGCGATGGGTTGGTCCTGAGCAATGCTGGTGATCAGCAGGGCCAGGGCTAATAGCAGAAGTAGCCCCAAGGGGAGCAGAAAGGTTCTGCGGATGGTGAAGGTCAATTCTTGCGGCACGATGGTTTTCTCCTGGTCGCCTGGGTGACGTGTTGTTATTCGGTTCGAATAAATGATCCGCTTTTGCCGCCGTGTTTTTCCATCAGGCGGATTTCGCCGATTATCATTGCCCTGTCTATCGCCTTGCACATATCGTAGATGGTCAGGGCCGCAGCGGATACGGCGGTGAGCGCTTCCATTTCGACCCCGGTCTGGCCGGCGACCTTGACGGTTGCCTCGATTTCAACCCGTCCCTGGCCGGGATGGGGGAAGAATTCGATAGCAGCCGAAGTCAGCAGTAGTGGGTGGCAGAGGGGGATCAGATCCGGGGTCTTTTTGGCCGCCATGATTCCGGCAATGCGGGCTACGGAGAAGACATCCCCCTTTTTCATACCGCGGTCGAGAATGCGGCTGAGGGTCGCTTCTTCCATGCGAACTTCGCCTCTCGCCACGGCAATGCGGTGAGTTGGATTTTTTTCGCCGACTTCAACCATGATGGCCTTGCCATCGTCGTCGAAATGGGTGAGTTGGTTTTCAGTCAATTTGACCTCCATGAAATGGGTGACTTGTGATTGGTTTTTGCGATTTAGCCAATCATCAGTCACTAATGACCAATCGTCGCTTTATTCAAACAGTCCTTCTAGCGCTTCCTCGGCACGGCGGACTCCGATCAGCTCGATCCCTGCGGGTGCCTCAAGGTTTTTCAGGTTGCCGGCGGGGAGCAGGCAGCGGGTGAAACCGAGTCGGGCCGCTTCTTTGATCCGTAGTTCTGGCCGGGAGACGGCTCGCACTTCGCCGGCCAGGCCGACCTCGCCAAACAGCATGGTGCGCGGTGGAATCGGTTTGTTCAAGTGGCTCGAGGCGAGAGCTGCCATCACGCCGAGATCGACCGCCGGTTCGTCGAGGCGCACGCCGCCAGCCACGTTGAGAAAGATATCCTGGGCCATCAGTGACAGGCCGACCTTCTTCTCTAAAATCGCGACCAACAGCGAGACCCGGTTGTGGTCGATGCCCATGGTGGTCCGGCGCGGGGTGCCGAAGGAGGATCCCGAGACCAGCGCCTGCAGTTCCACCAGAATGGGTCGGCTACCCTCTAGCGAGGGGACTACGGCACTGCCGGCAGCGCCGTCGGGGCGTTCGGCGAGAAAGAGTTCCGAGGGGTTGGCCACTTCTCTCAACCCCGACTCAATCATCTCGAACACGCCGATTTCGTTGGTTGAGCCGAAGCGGTTCTTGACGGCCCGCAGAATTCGGTACGGGTGACCGGGATCCCCTTCGAAGTAGAGGACGGTGTCGACCATGTGTTCGAGCATGCGGGGGCCGGCGATGGAACCATCTTTGGTTACATGACCGACAATAAAAGTAGGGAGGTTGTCCCCCTTGGCCATCTGCATCAGGCGTCCCGCGCATTCACGTACCTGGCTGACGCTCCCGGGGGCAGACTCTAAGGCTCCGGTGTAGATTGTCTGGATCGAATCGACGACCAGAAAGGCCGGTTTGAGTTCACGAACCCGTTCGAAAATGGTTTCTAAAGAGGTTTCCGCCAGCAGAAAGAGGTCGTGGGCGCGGGCTCCGAGCCGCTCACCGCGCAGCTTGACCTGGCGGGTCGATTCTTCGGCGGTGACATAGAGAGCCGGGCCAACCTGGGCCAATTGGTCGACAGCCTGAAGCAGAAGGGTTGATTTGCCGATGCCGGGATCACCGCCGATCAGGGTGAGCGAACCGGGGACCACGCCGCCGCCGAGCACCCGGTCGAGTTCACCGATGCCGCAGCGGATGCGGTCTTCTTCGGTGCTCTGTACTTCGGATAGGCGCTGTGGTGGCAGGCCGCTGGCAGCGGTCTGCATTTTACCCTTGCCTTTGGCGGTGGTCAGGGTTTCTTCGGCCAGGGTGTTCCACTGATGGCAGTCGGGGCATTTGCCCATCCATTTGGGGCTCTGGTAGCCACACTGTTGGCAGGTATAAATGGTTTTCTGTTTCAACAAAAGTCCTTCCTGTCTTGCTAAATTTTTTCATCTTAGGCAAATTTATAAGATTGTGTCAATCATCAAGCAGGTGCCGCAACATGGAGAGTTCCAATACGCTATTGATTACTTTTGTAGTGACCTTGACCGTGCTGGTGGCTTTTGCCACTTTGGGCCGCAGGCAGGCTCGCTCGGCTGCTGATTTCGCCGTCGCCAACCGGCAGGCTGGCAGCTGGCCGGTGGCCGGCGCGATCATGGGGACACTGGTCGGTGGCGCCTCGACCATCGGTACCGCTCAGCTGGCCTTTCTTTATGGCCTGTCTGCCTGGTGGTTCACTCTCGGCGCCGGGCTCGCCTGTCTATTGTTGGCCGTGTTGGTGGCCGGGCCGTTGCGCCGGGCCGAGGTCGAAACCATACCTCAGTTTCTATATCAATACTATGGCGGAAGGGCCCAGGCTGTGGCTAGCGGTTTTTCTGCCCTCGGCATGTTTATTCACATCGTGGCTCAACTGCTGGCGGCCGGGGCGATCTTTTCCAGTCTGTTCGGTGTTCGCCCCCTGCTGGCAGCGGTGCTGGCGGTAGCATTGGTGGCGGCGGTAACTCTCGGTGGCGGCATGCGCTCGGCGGGTGCCGTCGGACTGGCCAAGCTGTTTCTGCTTTACCTGATAATGGCTGGCTCCGGCTTGCTGGCCTGGCATCTGGCCGGTGGTTGGCCGGGGTTGCAAAGCTCCTTTGCTGAAGGACCCTGGTTCAGCCTGTTCGGGTACGGCGTTCGTGAAGGGGTCTCCGATCTGGTCTCGATGCTGGTTGGAGTGCTTTCCACCCAGATCTATCTGCAGGCGGTTTTTTCCGCTCGCAGCGTCCGCGAGGCCCGCCGTGGTGCTCTGCTCAGCGCCGTACTGATTCCCCCGCTTGGCTTGTTTGGCATTCTGGTCGGGTTGTACATGCGCCAGGTGCATCCCGGCATGGATAGTGTTCTGGCTCTGCCCGACTTTTTTCGCCTGTACCTGTCGCCGCCGCTGGCCGGCATCGGTTTTGCCACTCTGCTCTTTGCCGCTGTTGGCACTGCGGCCGGTTTGACTCTGGGGGTCGGAACCACTCTACAGGTCGATCTGATCGGGCGTCTGTTTCGCAGGGGTGACCGCTTGCTTCAACTGCGCCTGCTTACTCTGGCCGTGCTGGTGGCGGCCCTGCTGTTGCTGGTGGCTAATCTGGGCTCGGCGATTATGCAGTGGAGCTTTTTGTCCATGGGGCTGCGCGGGGCCACCCTCTGTTTTCCTCTCTTGGCGGCGGTTTTCTTTGGCCCTCGGGTTTCTCGTCGCGGCGGGGCGCTGGCGGTTTTGCTCGCTCCTTCCTGCGTACTGCTGGCCGGTCTGGCCGGCTGGAGTTTTATCCCTCCGCTCTATCTTGGCTTGGGGGTTGCGCTGCTGGCCCTTCTGGTCGGTGGTTGGGGCGCTCGTAATTGAGCTCTCTGTCCTGGATTCCCCTGTATTCCCATTCGCCATCTGATTGACTTCGCTATCACGGCTGTTAGAACTGCACGTAGAGGACGGTTTTGTCCGGGAGGCGACAGTCTGTTTATCACCGTGCTAAAAAAAGTAACGGCTCATAAGGAGGTGGCGCATGGCTGAGGAAACAGGTTCCATCCGCTGGTTCGAGCAGCTTGGCAACCGTGATGTTCCCCTGGTCGGCGGTAAGAACGCTTCGCTGGGGGAGATGGTTGGAACCCTTAAGGCTGAGGGGATTCTCGTTCCCGACGGCTTTGCCGTCACCGCCAGTGCCTATCGGCGGTTTCTGACCGGTAATGGTCTGGACGGAAAAATCAGTGAGCTGATCCGGTCCTTTCAACAGGAAGGTGTTTCCCTGTCCACGACAGGTGAGGCGATTCGACGACTGATCCGGAGGGGGAGCTGGCCCACTGAAATTGCCGACGAGATTGTGCGGGCCTACCGTGAATTGGGGCGGCGCTATGGCCAAAACGAGGTCGACGTGGCGGTGCGTAGCAGTGCCACCGCCGAGGATCTGCCGGAAGCCAGCTTTGCCGGTCAGCAGGAAACCTTTCTCAACATTACCGGCGAGGACGAACTGCTCGAGTCCTGTCGCAAGTGCTACGCCTCGCTTTTTACCGATCGCGCGATCAGTTATCGCGAGCTTCACGGCTTTGACCACCTGCAGGTGGCACTGTCGGTCGGGGTGCAGAAGATGGTCCGCTCGGATCTGGCCGGGGCCGGGGTGATGTTTTCCATCGACACCGAAACGGGTTTTCCCGACGTGGTGGTGATCGACGCCGCTTGGGGATTGGGCGAGAATGTGGTGCAAGGGACAGTTAACCCTGACAGCTACACGGTCTTTAAGCCGTTGCTTGGTTGGCCTGGATTGCGCCCGATTTTGCACAAGCGGCTTGGCGCCAAAGAGAAGAAGCTGGTCTACGGCCGCGGCGGCAGCCACGTCACCCGCAACACCGATACTACAGCAGGCGAGCGTCACGCTTTTGTTTTAAGTGACGACGAGGTTCTGCAGCTGGCACGTTGGGCCACGGTAATCGAGCGTCATTACGATAAGCCGATGGATATGGAATGGGCCAAGGACGGTGAAACCGGGACGTTGTATATCGTGCAGGCTCGTCCCGAGACGGTGCAGTCTCGGCGCGAGGCTGGAGTTCTTAAAAGTTATGCCCTGCAGGAGACAGGGCCGCTGCTGCTGACCGGATTGTCGATCGGCGAGGCGATCGCGGCTGGAAAGGTGCAGGTGATCAAAAGCGCCAGCGAGATTGAACGTTTTACCGAAGGGAATATCCTGGTCACCGGCATGACCGACCCCGACTGGGTGCCGATCATGAAAAAAGCTGCCGGCATTATCACCGACCACGGTGGTAGAACTTCGCATGCCGCAATCGTCAGTCGCGAGATCGGTATCGCCGCGGTGGTTGGCACCGGTCGCGGTACCAGCGAACTCAAGGACGGTCAGGAGGTGACTCTTTCTTGTGCCGAGGGGGAGGTGGGCAAAGTCTACCAGGGGCTGCTCAAGTTTCGCGCCGAGGAGCTTAGCCTCGATACGCTTCCCGAAATCCGCACCCGGATCATGCTGAACATTGCCAGTCCGGCGGCGGCCTTCCGCTGGTGGCGGTTGCCCTGCCGGGGGATCGGTCTGGCCCGCATGGAGTTCATTATCAGCGGCATCATTCAGGCCCACCCGATGGCCCTGGTCCACTTCGACCAGTTGGAAGACAAGGAGGCCAAACGCCGCATTCGTGAACTGACCCGCAACTACGACGACAAGTGCGAGTATTTCATCGACCAGTTGGCCCAGGGGATCGCCACCATCGCCGCGAGTCAATATCCTGAGCCGGTTATCGTGCGTATGAGTGACTTCAAAACTAACGAATACGCCGAACTGATCGGTGGGCGCCAGTTCGAGTTCGCCGAGGAGAACCCGATGATCGGCTTCCGCGGCGCTTCCCGCTATTACAGTGAGCAGTACCGGGCTGGTTTTGACCTCGAGTGTGCTGCCATTCGACGGGTTCGCGAGACGATGGGCCTGACCAACGTGATCGTCATGATCCCCTTCTGCCGCACATTGCAGGAAGCTGATAAGGTGCTGGCCGTTATGGCCGAAAATGGTCTGACTCGGGGGGAAGGGGGGCTGGAAGTCTATGTGATGGTGGAGATTCCCTCCAACGTCATTCTGGCCGAGCCGTTTGCTGAGCGTTTCGACGGTTTTTCCATCGGCTCCAACGACCTGACCCAGCTGACCTTGGGGGTCGACCGCGACTCGGCGATTCTCAAAGAGCTGTTCGACGAGCGCGACCCGGCGGTGATGGCCCTGATCCGCCAGGCGATCGCCTCGGCCAATCGCACTGGCACCAAAATTGGTATCTGCGGTCAGGCCCCAAGCGATCATCCCGAGTTTGCCGCTTTTCTGGTTGAGGCGGGGATTGACTCGATTTCCCTCAATCCCGACAGTGTGGTCGGGGTGATCAGGCGCCTCGCTGAGGTGGAGCGGCAGCTGGGCTGATTTATTCAACAAAGGCTAAGATAGGGGAAACAGGCGGGCGCAGTTCGGCACGCCTGTTTCCTTGTTTTTTTGGGGGAAAAGCCGTAGTATGGATAAGTTGCCTGCGGAGGTGCTTTTGCACGATGTAAAGCTCAAATACGGAACCGAAACCCTGACTTGTCGCCTGCCCGAAGCCCGCGTGCTGCGACCGGTCGAAGTGGTCGCTCCGGTCGGTGTGCGCCAACTTATCGAGACGGCTCTTGATAGGCCGCTTGGTTCGCTGCCGCTTGCGCAGATCGTTCGGCCCGGCGAACGGGTGGTTATCGTTACCTCCGACATTACACGCTACACCGGCAGTGAGCACTATCTGCCGATTCTGGTCGAACGGCTCAACGGTCTCGGGGTGCCGGATCAGGACATTGCCATCGTTATTGCCCTCGGCATTCATCGCAAGCAGAGCGAAGCCGAACATCGCAAGATCCTGGGACCCTTGTTCGGCCGCATAGCCGTGTACGATCACGAATGCGACGATTCCGCTCAGTTGGTCGAGCTGGGAACCACGACGACCGGCATTCCGGTGCGGGTCAACCGAAG
>JBFHFM010000112.1:0-10160 GCA_041583595.1 Trichloromonas sp.
CCCCTGGTGGAACTCAGGAGCCTCGCACATGAACAATGCATTCCGGAAATCTTACTTCGACAAAGCGGGGTTGGTGTCGTTATGTGATCAACTCCGACGCTTTCAGAACGCCACGTGAACCGCCGTGTACGGAACCGTACGCACGGTGGTGTGGGAGGACGGCGGGGGCGACCCCGCCTCCTACCCGATACAGACGAATCGGGTGATTTTTTATTTAACGTGACAGCCAGTACATTTGGTTGGCCCGGCGGCTTTTTCCTGGTGGCATCCTTTGCACAGGGCATGGGCCTTATCCTTGCCCAGATCGAGGGCACCAGGCGTTCCTTCTCCATGACAAGCCTCGCAGCCAAAAGCATCGGCGTGCACCTTATGGGTCAGGGTGACCTTACCGTAACTGGCTTCAATAACGACAGTTTCAGGTACGGCAGCCGCACCGGCAACGACAGCAGTCTGGGCCACCGTCTGGGAAAGGGTTTCACTCGCACCCGCTGCTTGCTGGGTAACGGTTTCAGTGGTTTTAGACAGAGTCTGGGAAACCGCCTGCACCTTATCCGCAGCCTGTTGCTCGACGACCGCGGCCGCGCCCGCCAAGGAAGCAGCCGCTCCAGCAACTGCAGCCTTGCCGGTCTCGGCAACATGCTCAGCAGCAGCTGTGGGATGTTCGACGACTTCTTTGGCTGTATCAACCATGGCTTTGGCAGTCGATTCGGTTGCCGGTGCCACCTCAGCTGCTTGCTCTTCAGCTTCAGGAATTACCTGCGCAGCAACTTCCGACGTTTTTTCTGCCATGTCAGTGGCAGCCTTTTCAACGTTTGTAGCCGCCATCTCGGCCTTTTCAACGGCCTTTTCGGTGCCGGTTACAGCGGTAGTTTCGGTGGCCGTTTTCTCCTGCGGTGCCTGTGCCTGTTCCTGCTTGCCGCAAGCAAGGGTCATAAGGGCTACCAAAAGACTGACAAGCAGAGCAATCCTTTTCATTTTGTTTCTCCTTCTGCAAGAGGTTTGTTTTTTCGTGAGCATAAGTTTATCATTATTTTTCGATTCAGCCAGATTTGGTTAATTTTGTTTAAATTTTCACAGGAGGTTTCATGGAAGTATCTGCCGATGACAAATGTTTCGTTTGTGGCCCCGGCAATTCAGTTGGCCTAAAGGCCCGCTTTGATCTTGACCGGGAACATCAGCGCGCTGTCTGTCACATCAGCATTCCGGATATTTACCAGGGATGGAAGAACATTGTCCATGGTGGCATCATCGCCGCTCTGGTTGACGAAGCCGGAATCTATGCTTGCCGCTCTAACGGTGAACATTTTGTCACGGCCGAACTGAATGTCAAATACAAAGTCCCGGTACCCGTTGATCAGAATCTGGTGGTCACGGCCGAGGTGGTTCAATCCCGACGGCGGATCTATTCGGTTGTCAGTAAAATCGAAGTGGCAGGAAAGATACACGTTGAGGCGAAAGCCAAGATATTCGAGGTAACACTTGGCTAAGTTGACGGCTAAAGGGGTTGATTACTGATAGAATTTCCTGTTACTGGTTTGGTTCAAAAAAAAATGAAGTTTTTCCCTTGACTCATACAGGCAACTTTGCTAAAACGTGCATCCGTTCTTGGGGTGTCGCCAAGCGGTAAGGCACCGGACTCTGACTCCGGTATCCCAGGTTCGAATCCTGGCACCCCAGCCAAGAATCTACAGCGATTTATCGCTTTGCAGAATTTACGCGCTCATCGTCTAGCCTGGTCTAGGACACCGCCCTTTCACGGCGGCGACAGGGGTTCGAATCCCCTTGGGCGTACCAAACACTGTCTTCCTGAGGGTTGACACAAAGGGTGAGGCTGTTTCAGTTTCACCCTTTTTTTTTCATTCCCCCGGGATAAGCAAACCATTAAAAATCATTCAGTTGCATGATGCTATTTATTGCTGTATGGTTAGCAGCGAGTGAAGAGGCTCTGTGCTGGATATTGGCACCGCATGCAAGTATATTAGTGATTTATCGCTTTGCAGAATTTACGCGCTCATCGTCTAGCCTGGTCTAGGACACCGCCCTTTCACGGCGGCGACAGGGGTTCGAATCCCCTTGGGCGTACCAAACATTGTCTCCCGCAAGGATGACATAAAAGGTGGGGCTGTTTCAGCCCCACCTTTTTTATTTTTATATCAGTACAATCCACTCCTGCTAATTCAACATTGTTGACCTTTAACTGCTGTCGGTGTAAAAAGGGCGAATGTTGAAAATACCAACCAATCCAGACTCTTGGGCTCTGATTTACTCAAGCCGGTTTGATAAATTCTCCTTCGGCGAAGAGCACCCCTTCAAGATCATGCGCTATCGCCTGACCTATGAACTCCTTTGTGAACTCGGCCTGCTTCAACACCCCGAAGTACGTGTAGTTGAATGTCCTCTAGCGCCGGAATCCGCTTTATTGGGATTTCATGATCCGGGCTATGTGGCGACCCTTAAGGAATTTAGCCTGGACGAAACCCCAAGAGCTAATTTCAGGTACGGCTTGGGTGATATCGAAAATCCCATTTTTCATGGGGTTTTTGACTGGGCGTTGCTCGGTTGCGGCGGAACCCTTGAAGCTGCCCGCCTGGTGGTTGATGAAGGGGTTCGGGTGGCGTTTAATATGAGTGGTGGCTACCACCATGCTCATGCGGCCAGAGCCTCAGGGTTCAGCTATCTCAATGATGCCGTGGTCGCTATTCAGGGGATGGTCAGTCGTGGACTCCGAGTTGCCTATGTCGACATTGATGCCCATCACGGAGATGGTGTTCAGGAGGCTTTCTACTCAAGTGACCAGGTTCTTACTATTTCTCTCCATGAGTCAGGCGACGATTTCTTCCCTCACACCGGCTTCCCTTACGAGCTAGGGGAAGGGGCGGGTTACGGCTACTCGGTCAATGTGCCTTTTCGATGCCATTCTGACGACTTGATTTTTGAGCAGGGTTTTAGCAAAGTTGTTCTGCCCATGTTGAAGGCATTCAAACCGGATGTGCTTGTCACTCAAATGGGAGTGGACAGCCTTCGGACCGATCCTTTGACTCGACTTGAAATGACAACTGGAATCATTGAGTATGCAGCAAGAGAGTTTCTGGCCACAAAAATACCCTGGGTCTGCCTCGGTGGTGGCGGATACGAAAAATTAAACGTAGCCAAATGCTGGACGTTGCTCTGGTCGATAATTATTGGCGTTGAGGTTCCAAACCAACTGCCACCGGGCTTTGTTTCCAGCATCCAGAAACTTGGCTATACAGACCGGGTTCTTCGAGATCAGCCTCATTGTGCACAGCCCAACGATTTTGCCAGAGCCCAGGAGGCGTTGGATAAAAACCTGGCCATTTTGCAGCGTAGGCTCTTTCCACTGCACGGCATTCTTCTAGGAGAGTACCGATGAACCGGCTTAGCACCCCTCATCTTCTGGACCCGGATGGCTTTCCGCTCTTTTCTCTAAAAGAAATCAACCGCTTAGGTCGAAAAGATAAAGAATCTATTTATCGCCAGATCGTTCCCGAACCAGTTTACTCACTCTTTGGGATTGACCCCGAAACTGGGCGTGGCGTCGATGGCAAACGGAAGATTACTTACATCTGTCCCGAAGGGTTCGGCCTGTTGCGCATCGAAGTACGCCTGGACCCGAAGGATCGCGACAATGTTTTTTTTGTCGAAGTAGCCGACACCCCATTCCGGCAAATCGAATTGAGTTTCTGCCTGATTAATGACCCCTTTGCGCCACGATTCAATATTGATATCGATGACCAGGGTCGCGATAATTGCTTCGGAACCTTGCGCCGCAATATCCCGGAGGAACTCAAAGCCATGCAAGCCGGGCTATCACCCAACCAGGTCCGAAAAGGGCTTAAAATGTTTACCCCGTTTTTCCAAAATTTTGAACGCTTTGTTGACTCTCTCGGTATTGATATCATCATTGCCGAACCGTTGTCGTACAACAATGCCATCCGCTATGAACGTTACGGCTTTGATTACACTACCGGTAAACAGTTGATGTTGTGGATTCATCGTGAATTTCAACCGGGGGGTGAACTGTTCCAACGCCTTGACGGAAGCACCCCGTTTCGACAACCCGGAGCAGAACAGACCGTACGTGGACGAAGCTGGGCCATTCAAGATGGAATTCTTCCGTGTCCCTGGGATAACGTGAAAATTTACAAGACTGTCGGGGTTCATGCCGGCATTGACACTTTTCCGGAAAGAACCTTCTAGGAGGCTGAATATGTCTTTGAAACAGAACGAAAAATCTCTTGACCCCCAAAACTACATCCTGTGGTCTCCAGAACCGGGTCATACCATTAATATAGGACCCGAACAGGCGCCTTTTGTCCTGCCGCAAATCCCCCTGCCGATTCATTCAGTATCCCTGAAAGAGGGGGAACCATCCGCCGACGCGGTAGGGCAGGGGGCCTACGATTATCTCCGGCAGTTTCCAGGCTGCCCCAATAATACCGCCTATGCCGAACTGCTGCGCGATGCCTATCCCCATTTTCTGGCCGATGCCGGGTCACAGATTTTGATGCTTGACCACAAAGAGGTCGACAGCTATTACATCCGACGCAAGATTACCCTTATGAAAATCCTCGCCCTGCTCGACGGCAACAATTGTGGCCTGCTTGAGCGTCTGGGGATCGAGTATTACAACCTTAGTCAGATGTTTTCAGAATTTGGCGAATGTCGTCAGTATCTGGTTAAGGCGATGGCTTATTTTTGCCGGATACTCAAAATGAAACCGGACAATCTGACCGCACTCAACTATCTGGCCGAGATCGACTTTCTGTTCGGTGATTACCCTGCGGCGATCACTCGCTGGCAGCAGGTCATCGATAGTCTTGAAGCCGGCCCTGCGCGGAATGCACTGATGGCAAAGGTTGAAACATTGTCAGCCGAAGGAACTCCCGAGTACCCACTTATTGACGATTTCGAGCTTATTGGGGCTGCCATGGAATGCTACGGTGGGGGTAAAATTGCCGAGGCAACCACCACGCTGGATATCATCGAGGAACGGGGAATCTTTACAGCGGCTTTTCCGTGTCCGGAATTTTATTATATGCTCGGCATATGCCGAAGCAAAAATGGCGACCAGGGTGGGGCCTTTAAGGCGCTGGAAAAGGCTCTCGCACTTGATCCGGAATACGTTTTGGCCAAGGAAGCTAAAGAACTGCTTCTTGAAGAAGGAAAAATCTGATAGGGGGCAATAATTTCCCATCTTACCTTTGCGACGTGGGTTAGACACCATCAGGAAACGATTCATTCTCCAAAGAACAACAAAGAGCAACGAATGGACAGGCCATGTAAACTCCAAGTATGCCGTGTTGTATTAACTTCTGCGGCGTGTTAGTATTGGCGCTCTTTATCCAGATTTGATTTCTTTCATTGATTCGGGTAGGTCTTCATGCTGTCACGCTTTTTTTTCCTGATACTGCTTCTTTGTCTGCTGCCTATATCTGACGCAGTTGCTGAGGAAGCCAAGGGTGGCATTCGGACTTTCTGGCCGCTGATCGATGACAGATCCTCTCCTGAAGTCGATTATCAAAGCCTTCATATTCTAGGACCGTTCGTTAAATTTGAGGAAAAGGGTCCGGAATCCGAATTTGCGCTAAGGCCAATGTTTTATCGGGCAGCTGACCAGAAGGGGGCAAGTCTCAGCGAATTTCTTTATCCGCTCGCCTCCCTCAAAAAGACTCCTGGCCACAGCACTTTTCAACTTTTGAATCTTATCCAGTACAATTTTGAGGAAATCGAACAGGACGGCGACAGGGAGTTTACGGCCTTTCCGCTGGTTTTTTACCGACAGAGTGTGGATCAGGGCGACTATTTGGCCGTTTTTCCCTTCGGAGGTAAAATTCTGGGTCGGTTATGGCGGGACGAAATCCGCTTCACCCTCTTTCCACTCTATTCGCAAACCCGAAAGGGCACCACGACAACAACCAACCTGCTTTGGCCATTATTGTCCCGGGTACAGGGCGAAAATGAAACGGGTATGGCATTCTGGCCTTTCTTCGGCCAGAGTCGCAAGACTGGTGTTTATCGCAAGCAGTTCTGCTTGTGGCCAGTCTTCTTCCGTCAGGATCTACACCTTGATGCTGAAACGCCAACACGGTTGCGGGCTGTTTTCCCTTTCTATATGTCAGAAGAATCGCCGGAGAGCTCTTCCCAGACGGTGCTCTGGCCTTTGTTTAACCACCGAATTAATCACGTAAAGGAATATGAGGAATGGAATTTCCCTATGCCCCTTGTGCGTTTGACCCGGGGAACCTTTAGCCACGGAAACCGCTTCCTCCCGCTATATGCTGACGAATACATCGGCAGCAACCGCAAGCGTTGGTTTCTCTGGCCGATTTACAAGATCGAAGAGACGCATACCGATATTCTTGATCGCCGCCGCGACCGCGTACTGTTTTTCTTCTACTCGAATCTCGAAGAAAAACTTAAAAAAGACGCCGATCCATATAAGAAACGAGTGGCCTTGTGGCCGTTCTTCTCCTACCAGAAGGTCAAAAGCGTATCTCACTTCCATCTACTGGCCCTGCTGGAGCCGTTTTTCCCTGAAAACAGTGCTATTGAACGCAATTGGTCACCCTTGTGGCGACTGTATCAGCAAAAGTGGGATGACCAAGGCAACAGCGCCTCAACCCTGCTCTGGAATCTTTACTGGAAGGAGAGGCGGGGCGACGACCTGGCTATGGAAGTTTTCCCGTTGTTCAATTACTCGAATGAAATTGGCAAAGGAAGCGACCTGTCGTTTCTAAAAGGATTGGTACGCTACCGCAATACTGACGGCGAAACCCGGATCAACCTGTTATATCTTCCCTGGAGCATTGCCTGGGGAAGTAAACCGTCTCCCGCTGCATCACTGTAGTTAACAAGGACCGCTGAATGATTGAAACCCTGGGGCGCAATCTCCTGAATCTGACGCAGACCGCCGGCGAAATGGTCAAGCTATTTGGCCAGACGGTCTATTATTTCAAGGACGCGCCACGCAACCTTCCATCAATCTTTCGGCAGACGGCCGAAGTCGGCATCGGCACTCTGCCGGTGGCTTCAGTTTTGGCGCTGTTTGTCGGTATGGTACTGGCGCTGCAAACCGGTTCAGAGCTGGCACTCTATGGCTCTCAGGAGGCAATAGGCGCCATTGTCGGGCTCTCGATGGTTAAAGAACTTGGACCGGTAATGACCTGTCTGCTGGTTGCCGGTCGGGTCGGGTCATCAATGGCTGCTGAAGTCGGAGCCATGCAGGTATATGAAGAAATTGACGCACTTAAAACGTTAGAAATCAGCCCGATTCGTTACCTGGCTATGCCCAGGCTTCTCGCCTGCCTCCTCGCGGTTCCGGCTCTGGTGATTTTCGCTATGCTGATCGGTATCGTCGGTGGTGCATTCATCAGTAACATCAACCCCGTCATTAACGTGCCATATAACGTATATTACGAAAACTTGATCCGTGCTATCGGCTACATGGACATCATCAAGGGGATCATCAAGGCCACTGTGTTTGGCGGCATTGTCGCGCATGTAGGCTGCTATGTCGGCTTTAAAACCCATGGCGGGGCCCAAGGCATCGGCCAATCTACAACCCGGTCCGTAGTCATGTCATTTTTGATAATCCTGGTTGCCGATTATTTCCTTAGCCGCATGATGATGTAATCGATCAACTGACTTCTTTCACGGACATTTGATGAGTGGTTTCTTTAAAAAACTGATACAGGGCTTCAATTTCGACGGCAACCCAGTGACTAACTACGAAGGATCCAAGGGAGTCGGCCTGCGCATCGAAAATCTCAATAAATCTTTTGAGGATAATCATGTGCTGCGCAATATCAGCCTGGATATCCAACCGGGGGAAACCTTTTCCATCATTGGCCCGTCGGGTACAGGGAAAAGTGTTCTTCTAAAACACATTGTAAAGTTGATTAAGCCTGACAGCGGCAAAATCTACATTGACGGTCAGGATATCTTTGGCGACGCCGCCGACAAAAAGCCCAAAAGCTATCGTTACAGCATGGTTTTTCAAACATCTGCCCTGTTTAATTCTCTTTCCGTCGGAGAGAATGTCGGGCTCTGGCTTCGGGAAAACCGGGTTTGTCCAGAAAATCGGATTCGCCGTATCATCCGAGAAAAGTTGCGACTGGTTGGCCTCGAAGGGAAAGAAGAGCTAATGATTTCCGAACTTTCCGGTGGCATGAAAAAACGGGTAGCGATAGCCCGTTCACTGGCAATGAACCCGGATCTCATCCTGTACGACGAACCCACCGCCGAACTTGACCCGGTCACTTCTGATGAACTGGCCCGGGTTATCAATAATCTGAAAAAAGAGGTCAAGTTAACGACTATAATCGTCAGTCATGACCTCAATTTCGCACTTTATTTATCCGATCGGGTGGCCATGATTAATCCGGAGGGAATTGTCGAAGTAGGCACCCCGGCACAAATCAAGGCCAGCGAAAACCCCGTGGTCAGAAAATTCATCTACACCACCACTAAAGGGCTCAAGGGAGAGGACTGAACCATGGCCATATCGACTGAAAAGAAAGTCGGTTTTTTTTTCTTGCTGACCCTATGCGTTCTCGCCGTGATGATCGAACTGGTCGAGGACTGGCACCCATTCACTATACAAAATGAATACCAGACTTATTTTGATACCGCCGTTGGCATCAAGTTGGGTGACCCGGTCCGAATGGCCGGGGTCGAAGTTGGTAAAATCCGCAATATCAGTATTGATGATTCCAAAGTCCGGGTCGATTTTTATGTGGTGGACGGGACCGACATTCGTGAAGATTCCAGCGCCGAAATCCGCCAGACCAACCTGCTCGGCGGACAATTTCTTGGAATTTCTTTCGGCTCAAAAGACAGTCCTCCATTAGCGCCTGGCAGTGCCATACCCTCAACGGAGCGAGCTAACATCGACCAGTTGATTACCAATCTAGACCGCAACCAGGAACGGGTTTTTGGTCAATTGGGCGATCTGGTCGAAGAAAGCCGCGATACCATTGTCAACGCGGCGTCCAGCCTGGAAAGTGTCCTGCGCAAAATCGATCAGGGCGAAGGAACCCTTGGTCGGGTCATCAACGATCCTGGTTTGTACGATGAAATCGAAAGTACGGTCGGCGAGCTGAACGGGTTGCTGGCCGGCCTCAAAAAAGGAGAGGGGACCCTCGGCAAACTCATGACTGACTCGTCCCTGTTTGACGATGCTGCGGTCATGGTCGCTGATATCCGTACTATTTCAGACCGGCTGAAAAACGGCCAGGGCACCTTTGGTCGATTGCTGGTCGAAGACGAACTTTACACCAATGCCAATGATGCCCTGATCAATATCAAAGAGGTTGTGGCCAAGGCAAATAACGGGAAGGGCGCCCTTGGAAAGCTGGTTAATGATGACAAACTGTACAATGAAGCTCTCGCTACCGTTGAACGAATCAACAGTATTGCTGCAAAAATCGACAAGGGGGAAGGGACGCTCGGCCGCCTGGTTAACGAAGACGGTCTTTACAGTGATGCCATCACCACGCTGCATAAGGTTGAAAAGACCGTGGACGGGATGAGTGATTCTGGTCCACTGTCTGCACTCGGAGTGGTTGTCGGAACCATGTTCTGATGAACTCGTCAGGCAACAGTGAAATGCCTTTGCTGCCCCCGTCAAATCACGACATGGCATAAAGTTATGCCCCTGAGAATCGCTGTTTTTCTGGTGTTATTATCTTTTCACGATTCTTGCATGCAAGTTTTTTTTAATTTTAAATTCCATATCCTGCACCGCGTTTGCATGGAGTACCGCCTTGAAACTCAAGCTGACATTGATCCTTATCCTGTTTGCTCTTGTTGCCTGCACCGACCTGCAACAACTTCGCAACGATAACCAGATCCTTCCGGTTCGTGAATATGAGCAATTAATTGTGGGTCGCCTGGACGCCAACTACGTAGGAGATGAAAACTGCCTGGGCAAATGTCATAAACATGAGCAGATCCGCATAGATTTTCAACGATCAGTGCATGGCGAACAGATCGCTTCAGATACCGGACTTCCTCTGGTGAACTGCGAATCCTGTCATGGCCCCGGAAGCCTCGCGATCGACGGAATCGGTCAGACAGAAAAAGACAAATGTAAATTCGAAACCTTACTGCAGTTGGAACAATTACCATCGCAGGCCCAG
>JBFHFM010000113.1:0-10157 GCA_041583595.1 Trichloromonas sp.
ATTTCGTGAGGACGTAGGTGATAGTTTTGTTCCAGACGACTATAAAGAATCCCTCAGGTGGGTAGCCACCAATATGTCCAATGCGTTGCCCAAGAGTCGGCAGGTCGAAGAACTGAAGGGGTCCCTGTCCACTCACTTCGTTGAAAACCAGGTCTGCTCCATTATTCTCGAACTAGTTGAGAAAATAGATCCTGATGAGGAGCAGGCGTTTTCAATGAGTCGCAATTTGATGGACCTGTTGATCTATTTTCTTGAAACGGGGGATTATGGCGCCCTTGCGGAGGCTCACGAGCGGCTTCTCGGATTCGACCGGGAATCCTCGCCCTTCATTTTGCCGATTGCCAACGAGGCCCTGATGTTTTTTTCATCACCGGCAATTGTCTCTGAAGTTTTGACCGGACTTGACCTCTGGGGTAAAGAAAAACATGAAGAAATTCGAACACTGATTCGGCATGTCGGTGCTCCGTTTGTCGAATCGTTGCTTGATCGTCTTGCCGAGGAACAGGATCTGGCAATGCGGCGATTTTACATGGTCTGTCTGGGGGATCTCAAAAATGTAGCGAGAAAAGCAATTTTGGGTCGACTGCATGACCGGCGCTGGTACGTGGTACGCAACCTGGTGTTATTGTTGCGGCAGGCCGATGATCCTGAGGTTTTAACCAGCCTCGGGAGTCTGGTGGGGCGAAGTCATCCCAAGGTTCATCTCGAAGTGATGAAAACCTACCTTCATTTCGGCGACCCTCGGGCGGATCGCTACCTTGTAAAAGAACTTGAGCAACCCAACATTGAGCGCAAACTGAATGCTGTGCGGCTTTGTGGCGCAAGTCGAAGCCCCGAGGTCGTTCAAAATTTGACCCGGATTATTAACCTCAAGGGGACAAGTGAAGAAATTTTTGATTTAAAGGGAGCAGCGCTTAAGGCTTTGGCCGAAATCGGGAACCCGGCCGCTCTGCCGGCTATCGAAGGGATCATTACGGCTCGTATGCTTTGGTCTCCTGTACTCCTGAACAGGCTGAAATCTCATGCCGTTCGTTCTCTTGTTCATTACAAGGATGGAAGGGCTAAAGACCTTCTTCGACGCATTGCCGCCGGTAAAGGAGAGTTGGCTCGTCTCGCAAAATCCACATTGTCTCAAATGACGCAGGAGGGGAAATGAACCCCGAAAGCCGCGTAGCACTGCAGCATTTTTTGCGACACTTGGCCGCTGCCGTTTCCACGGCGGGTCTTTATCCAATCAGCCATAAACAGGTTAGGAACCTTTGTCAGCAGGCTCTTTCAAGCCTTAAAGAAGCCATCGGGAGTGATACTGATATAAAAATTATCCGTATCGATAACGAACTGGTCGCCGGTGGACTTCCCTTGGAGCCAAACATGTATGTCGAACGACTGGCCGGCATACTTAAAAACAACGGGATCAGTCATGTCCGCATTCGGAGGCAAATCTCTGACCACGAACTTTTATCGCTGATCGAATCGTTAGCTAAAAAAGGAACAGAAAGACTGGACCTCTGTTCCTCGGAAAACATTCGTCTTGGACAGGTTGATGTCCGTAATGTTCAACCTGAATCGGGGATTTCAATCGATGATTGGGCTTCTGGGCAGGCTGGAATCGGGGTCTCAGCTGAAGAGATGGCCCTGTTTATGGAAATGTATGAAAACGTAAAAAAACGCAAGCGGCTCGATGTGGTTGGACTCTCTGAGATCGTTACGGTCTTTATCGATGCTTTTGCCAACGATGCCGACCCGCTCCTGGCCTTGGCCCCGTTGCGGGCGATGGATGAATATACCTATACTCATTCAACCAACGTATGCATTCTTAACCTGGCGCAAGCCTCGGCGATGGGGATTGCCGGGGCGCAGTTGCACGATATTGGTATTGCAGCCATGTTGCACGATGTCGGTAAGTTGTTTATCCCGGAAGAAGTTCTAAATAAAACCGAAAAACTCACTGACGCCGAATGGGAACTTATCCGTCAGCACCCAGTGACCGGTGCCCACTACCTGCTCGATATCCCCGGTGTCCCCCGCCTGGCTGTGGTTACTGCGTTTGAGCATCACATGCGTTATGACATGCGCGGATATCCGCAGGTCAAGGCCCGTTCGTGGAGACCCAATCTGGCTAGTCAGGTGACTGCCATTTCGGATATTTACGATTCTCTGCGGACTAAACGTGTTTACAGCAAGGCTGAAGATTTCAAAGTTGTTGAAAAAATATTCAGGGAAGAAGCAGGCAGTAGCCTCAATCCTCAATTGGTAAAAAATTTTTTACGCATCATGGAAACTCATCATGCCCGCGAAGAACAGTCCGGAGTCGTTGCCGGGAAACTCTCTTAAGGCTGGGGATCAATCTCGGCAAGGTTTGAAACCATCATAGAGAGAGTCGCGAATTCAGAATTGTTCGACATACCGACGAGGTAAATTTTTGCCCCGGGGAAATCCCATTGACAAAGCGTTTGGATAATGAGGCTCTCGGTAATCGAATGAACTGCTTTTGAATTATCTTCTCCCTCACCGAGTTCTTTTTTCAGTGACTGGGTGACTGTTTCGAGGTGTTGCGGGTTGAACCTGCAGATTATTTTGAAAAGGTTGTTGTCCCGAAAGTAGACGTTAATATTAAATTCAACATCGTCCATGTAGACGCTATTGATTATTCCTATCGCCCTGTTTACTCCAGGGTAAAGCGTATACTGAAAGGCCCTGACTGAAATCGCTTCGTCATATGTCATCCCCAGTTTGTAGTCAAAGATTTTCAGATCATATGTCGCTAATGACGTCTCTTCGGCGTAAACAGGGGTGATTGATAACCAGGTCAACAGACAGAGACTTATAAGTTTTGTAATCATTATTTACCTCTCGAAATAAAAAAAACATGAGGCCGAAGGTATTCGTTTCCCTGCTCAAGGTAGGATTTATTATGCAAGATTTTTGTTCATTTTGTCCAATCTATCATGCGTTCATCGAGTATTTTATCGATGATAGTCTAATGTTTTTGAAATTTGAGAAGAAGATCTGGGCCAAATTTACCTATGAGGGATAAGAAACAGGCGACATCTCCTTTCCAGGAGTCACCTCGGTAAGGGCTGTATTATCAATATGAAAGTGATGTATGCGATTCTTGTTTAAGATTTCAACCCATATCTGTCTGTTCATGTTGGCCGCTTGTAGCTCGTTGCCTATCCATCCAGGGAATGACAGTTTGAGGGCTTATGTGCCCAGGTCAGACTCCTCCCAATTAAGCCGACATGCCCCTGTTTTTGTGGTAGACCAACCTGCTCGATCTTATAATCGCATCGGGACGCCAAGTGTCCAAATGGATGGCGACAAAGAAATTGTTTTTGTCAACGGCGATAAGCCGACTATCTATGTCCGAAAAACCAGGTTCACCACAGCGCGGGGATCTTACACCAATCTGACCTATCGCATTCATTTTGAAAAGGTCCCATTTGGTTTATTCCCGCCGAATCTAGGATGGGGCGATAATGTCGGATTACTACTGGTGGTTACTCTCAACGATTTGGGGCAGCCGGTACTTTTCACCTCTGTGCAGACCTGCGGATGCTACCTGGCCTTTGTCCCAACCTCGTATCTGCCGGTTGACGCTTTTCCCTCGGGGTGGAACAAGGATCGGCAGCAGGTCTACGGAGAGAATCTCCCCGGTTTGATCGATTACGGGGAGAATTCCCCAACCTATTTTCAACTGATGGTGCTGTTACAAAATAGTTCCCACCGGATTATGGACATGTGGTTGACCGATCTCCGGCTTCCCTCCAAATATGAGACGGTCGAGGCGCCGATAAAGCCTCTTAAGACCCTCGAAGGATTGTCTCTGCCCGGCGGTGGTTCGACTTCTTTCTACGAAACCGAGGGAAGCAGACAAGATTATGTCAAAAATAGCCAGAAACCCTGGGAACGGCTCTTTATGAGTTGGTGGGCTTTGGATTGGCGGGTCGGGGAAGACAAAAAGCTGGGACGGGATCGGCAAGATGGGCGCATCTTCTACACCAGTCTTAAACCCTGGGCAAGAACGGCGTCGGATATGCGTAATTTCCCCGTTTTTTTACAGTATTGGGGCTGGAATCTGTAAAATTGCCCGCAGAGGATGTCAGCTTATACAAAAGGACAGTATGGTTTGCCTCCCAACAGAACGAAACTTTTCGCTTGTCTGGCCCAATGACCGGGGCGCTGCGAAAAATAACCCTTGGCCCCCCTTGAGTGATCTCGACCTGCTGTCAAAACCTCGAAAATTTAACGACTGAACTGATAGGAATTTGTTTTTCAGGAAAATGACGAGTTTCCAATCGGAAACTATGGATGGAACAATCGCAGTTTTCACAAGAGAAACGAGCCATTTTCCGGCTGAAAACTAACGAGTCGAGCTTAGCTCGCGGCGGATGGTGGGGGGGGATCTCTTCTTAAAGTGTTTGATATCCTTTTGTAATGAGTCGCCAGGTTCGCTAGTGAAACAAATATTATCCCCGCAGCAAAGTAGACGAGTAGCCACTTTACTTCTGTCCTCAGAAAGAATTCTGCGAATAGAGCACCAATCATCGCACCTGTGCCATACAGGCTGTTAAAAGCGAATAGTCGAAGATAAATTTCATGTTGTTCTTTCTTTAAAATCAGGATCAGACAGTTAGCGAAATAGGCTAACATGGCGAAACCAATAATGAAGCCTGTTCCTATTCTGAAAAACGTGGGATCTATCCCAAGGGGCTTTGCCATATCTTCAAATCCAGCAACAGATATAGGCCATGCTGCAAACTTGGATATGGTGAACCTGGTTAGAATAAGACCGGCCAAAAAATTTAGTATGATTAACAATACTCTCATAAGTAAGCTGTACCCCCTTCTGGATTTTATGACTTTAAGAGCACCAGCCATTTTTTCTTCTTTAAAAATTAAATAGATTTTCAAATTGATAATTACAATCGATAGTTAATCTGATTGTATCGCCTGTTCTATGAAATTCAACACGACATGCGTCACAATTATTTGGAAATATCTATTTAAGCCGCCTTATCCATTCGTTCTGCCGTCAGGTGGAAATTGTCAATCAGCATCCCGCGAGCAGTAGCTACAACGGTTTCAATCCGTATAACACTGGAGAACCAACCATTCAGGCCAAGGGCATAACCTCCGTTTATTGGCGTTGCTTCAGCCAGAAGGTTGGTGCCTTGCATATCGATTACGGTAAAGATGACCTGGGCATCGTTTACCGGCTCGCCTTTGGCGTCGGTAACAAAAAGAATCAATTGCCGGTCAATATTTTCGTGTCGGCCGGCAAGTAAATAGGTGAACAGGAAGCCTTGATTGGTGATGGTGCGAACCGCCAGTTCTGAATTTATATCAGCTGCATAGGTATGCAGGGCCCAGGGGGTATGAGCGGTTAAGGTCATCAAGGTATGGAAAAGGTGTTTCATGGTGTACTCCTTGGTCTATTTTTCCAATGGAAGGAATCCTTCTGCAGGCGCACTATCAATGAACGGAATTAATTCGGATTTGGGGATTCTCTTCCTGTTCGAGCCGTGTCTCAGCCTGATTGTTGAAGTTCATTTGCGCGGTGGTGATGCTTAGGGCATTTAGAGATGCCACCAGATGTCTTAGCTGTTGCGATCCGATTAATTGATTTTTCATTTCGGTCTCCTTTTAGGGTTTATTGAATCCGGGAGGGCGGCAGCCTGGATGAAAATGCTTGGACCGAGCTCCGTGTTTCGAAGTTTCCCGATGATTTGTAGTTATTTTTAGGATTTAAATATGGAAGAAAGATGGACCAATTGTGATTCAATTGTGGAGTTACCGAATGAGGATGAAGAACGGGAACTCTGAGGTTCCTGTCGAAGGTGAAGGGGGATTCGAGGAAGAGGGGAATGTCTAGAAAAATGGGAACCTGGCGAGCTCGCAGGCCGCGGAATCCGGTTTTTCAATCAGCAGGTCCTGCTGGGAAAAGGAGGGCGGGATTTCGAACAAGTTGAACTACTGATTGATTTCCTGGTGAACTTCGCTTTTTATTCGAAGCATATGATTCAAACCGGTAATTCTGCCTAAGAGTTTAAATCCCTGAAATACAAAGCCGTAAGAGATCCTTCTGACCATGAAAATTTGAACCTCGACCTGCCGCCTGTGAACAAACTCTCGATGAACAAGGTCGCCTGAATGACTATTTTCTTTGAAACTCACCAATGGCGTTTTTACCGGTTCCCTTGATGGCGAACAAAGCTTGATCGGCAGCGGCAATAAGACTGTTTGAGTCTTTGGCATCCTGCGGAAAGGTCGCTATCCCAAAGCTGGCTTGCAGTCCGACTTCAATGCCTTCGTCCAGCACATAGACAGTATCCTTCATGCGGGATCGGATCTCGTAGGCTTTTTCAAATGCCTGGGCGTGATCATATCCTGGCAGGACCACGACAAATTCATCCCCCGCGTAGGCTACGGCATAAGCCGGTTCTTTCAGGCAATGGTTGATGGAACGTCCTACTTTCATGATAGCCCGGCTGCCATTGAGGTGGCCATAGGTATCGACCACCTTTTTAAAATGGTCCAGATCCATGAAAATCAGGGAAATCGGGGTGCCTGTGGTTTGTGCACGATCAATGTTTTCTTCGAGAGCCTGGTACAGATACCGTTGGTTGTAGAGACCGGTCAGGTTATCCCGAAAGGCCAGATCCCGGAATCGTCGCTCGCTTTCTCGCATCGCCTCTTCCGCCTTCTTACGTTGAGAGATGTCCACCAGGGCAATGGCCACTCGTGCAAGGGTGTCCTCATGGCCGGGAACAATCATCGTTTTCCCCAAAACGAATTTGGATTCGCCTGAAGCCGTAACGAGTGTCAATTCCCTCTCTTTTGCAATACTCCCCTCGGCGACCACCAGGCTGATCTCCCTTGCCATCGCTAAAAAAGCCTTTGAATCTCTTGGAAAAGGGATTTCGCCGGGCTCTGTGCTGTCGGCGAGACCCATCAGTTTCAAGTAGGCCGGATTATGGTCAACGGTCTTTATCAACGACCAGCAATGGAGTACCTGCCTGGGATTTTGTTCCAGGTATTCCTTGAAATCGGTGATCCCGGATGCACGCAGTTGTTCGAGATAGGCTTTCAGTTGTGAAACATCCCTTTCGATCAGAGCGATGGGGGCGGATTGAAACAACTGTCGGTATCGCTCTTCGTTTCCCTTGAGTGCCTCTTCCGTCCTTTTAAAATTTGTATAGTCTTCCACGTAGGCCATAATTTCGCTTACGCTATCATCGGTGCCACGAATGGGACTGAGATAGTAGCGCAAATGGGTGCAGATACCCTGGAGGTCGGTATGGGGATGTTCGGCGATGATCGGTTCTTTTAGATCGATGCAGCGCTGGATATCGGCAAAAACCCCCGATGTAACGATGGCCTGACAATCGGATAGTTTCATCGATGTTGGGTCGTTGCCAGGAAACCCGGAAAGCATTGTCCGCATCTTGCGGTTGATCCCGGTTATACCTCCCCGGGTATCCATAGTGAAGATTCCAAAGGGAGCGCTGTCTCCCAGAAGCCTGTTTCTTTCCTCCATGGCCTTCAGTTTTGTTTCGGCCTGTCGGCAACGCTCCTCAACCCCTTGCAATTCGACAACCTGCCGGTGCAATGCCTGGATTTCAGCCATGAGTGGCTCTGCATTCGTATATTCTTTCAACATGGTTGGATCCTTTTATGCTGGCCAGCTTTCAAAGGCCTGTTTTTCAAATTTCATTTCACCGTCAGCCCCTTGGTAGATATTGATCCAGGCATTCCAGTTTTTGCTATCCATGGCAGGGTAATCGAGGCGGTAGTGACTGCAGCGGCTCTCTTTACGCAACAATGAGGTTTTGAGCTTCATCTCTGCGTTGATGATCATGTTGGCCGTCTCGTGGGCCAGTCGCAGCTCATGAAGGTCGGCCGCCCGCAGCATCGGCAGGTGATGATCCCGCAATTCTTCGACATAAGCCAGTGCCGCATTCAACATGCTCTCCTTCTTGATGTAAAGAACAAAGTTGGGAATCATAATCCCCTGCAGCGTCTGGGTTACCCAGGCGGGGCTGTAACCGGCCGTCCTCTTCAAGGGCGCGAGAATCTCTTCCTCGATCGCCTGGATTCTGGCCTTGGAAATTTGGGGAAGCCCAATGCTCCGGCAAAACTCGGCAGCCGCCTCAGCGACAATCGCTCCCTGCACGGCAGACCCGGCCAGCGACGATCCGCCTTGGGTATAAATGGCTCCGGCCATGTAGGAGCCGAGCGCGTCTCCGGCAGCGTAGAGTCCGGCAATGTTGGAGGCCCCTTTTTCGTTCATGGGGACCAGCCCTTCGGATTTATGAATCGACATGCCGGCCGAAGAGCCGCCAACCGAGCTGCCGCCAGGCATTTCGGGTGGAGGACCACCTCTCCTATCGCGGCCGCCACCGGGAGGAGGGCCGGGTCTACGGTTATTTTCGCTGAATTCCTCCGGTCGGGTGGGTCCCCCGCTGACCTGTTTGCCTCTTTTACGACCGGGGCCGCCGGCGACAGGGTTGCCTGCCATATAAGTCTGGTAGTTCAACTCCACGCCCAGATCGTGACAGGTTTCGACGCCGATAGTTCCCGGTTTGCGATCGAACATTCCGTGCCAGCCGTCGTAACAGGCGGCGGCATTGATTGACTGGCCGGGGTGGCCGTCGTTCCATTCCTTGCCGGTCACCTTGGCGCCGATGTGGTAGGCCATGACCGTGCCGTCGTGGGTGAGGTCGCAAATGGGAAAGCCGTTCGGTTTGAATCCGCCGGCCCCGGAACAGAGGATGACACTCTTCGCTTTGAAGATGTAAACCTTGGCTACATCGATGCTGAAACCGGCGGCCCCTGCGATCTTCCCGTCTTCTTTAATCAAATGAGTGATCATGACCCGTTCGATCACCGGGATGTTGCGTTCCTGTATCGGCTTGGTGAAAGCATTGAAATAGAGGGGAGAATCGAAAAATCCCCACTCCTTCAGATCATTGACCCGGGCCAGGGAATGCTCCGCCATCTGCCGGGTGAAGACTGGGTTGTTGGTCCCCAGCGCCGAGCGGGAGACCGTAGCGACAAACTCATCCAGACTCAATTTTTCTTTAGCGGGATCGAAGGCAAAGATGCCTTTGGCAAAAGGGGTCTGCCCCGAGGAGCCGAGCCGCCCCTTGGAAACCATCAGGACTTTCGCCCCTGCGTCATGCCCCTTGACCGCGGCAAAGAGACCCGCGATACCGCCGCCGATCACGAGGATATCGGTTTCTATCTCTTCACGGGCCATCGTGTCGATATCGATTTCACTGATATTGCCCTTAAACTCTGTGTCCCCGGCGAATATCCCCATCGATGCCATGGCCGCAAGACCCGCTGCGCCGCCGGCAATCGCCATGAAATTTCGGCGAGAGACCGCTTTTTCACTCTTTAATTCTGGCATTCAGTTCACTCCGACTTTCTCTGTTTTGAGCCTGTAGGTGCTCAGCAGCAACAGCACTCCGCCTGTCGTCAGGACAGCGATAAAGACCGACATGGTCAGGTTTGCATGGCGGCTGAGATCGATCAGGTGCCATGCGCCACTGAAAACAAAGAGCACGGAGAGAGTGCCGTGAACCACTCGCCAGGTCGTATATTTCATCGGTAACTGGTTCCGCATAAAAGACATAATTCCGATGGTCAGCATCAGGCACCAGGCGATAATTCCCAGCACCACGCCCTGGCTGGTAAAGGTCGAAATGATGGTAATAAATGCTTCATCGGGAGACACACCGGCCTCGAAAAACCTTGGGAAAACCAGTAAGAACGGGTGAATAAGCAATATAATAACCGCCGTATAGCCGATGAAATTATGCAACCTGGTAAGCCTGCTCATTTTCAATTCTTGAACCGCTGATTCATTCGACCGGGAAAGAAAAAACTGCCCGATCATCTGGAAAAAGGCCAGAATCGTCAGAACCGAGATTGTTCCTTTCAACAGGGAGCGTTCCGGGAAACTGCTCAGGGCCCAGATGAGGAGAGGCATGCCGACAAAAATCAGCGCCGATTGCACAAAGAAACTACTTTTCAGATAGGTTCTCATTTTCACCCCCAGGAAACGACAACCGGAATGGACTTCTCCGGCGTGATGGTGATGGCATCCACCGGGCAGTACATGCGGCACAGGTGGCAGATCTGGCAATCGG
>JBFHFM010000114.1:0-10157 GCA_041583595.1 Trichloromonas sp.
AAAACCCAGAAGGGGGCCGTTCAGCTCAAGAAACGATTGCTCAGTAAAGTACAGCAGGATAAGAGCCAGATTGCCTCGGAACTGGCCGAACTTAAGGAACGGGCCGCCAGGCTTTCCGGCCTGGTCAAAAAACTTGAATCGGTCAAGACCCGGGAGTATACTCAAAAACCTTCACTTTTCAGTGCTCAAAAGGGCAAGCTGCCTTGGCCCATTAAGGGAAAGGTGAAAGTTGGTTTCGGAACCGGGCGACATCCTGATCTCGGTACCCTCTACGAGAGTCATGGGATTGAAATCAGCGCTGCTAAAGATCACCCTATCGCAGCCGTTTGGCAGGGCAAGGTCGTTTTTGCCAACTGGTTCAAGGGGTATGGCAACCTGCTGATAGTTGATCACGGTAGCAGTTACCATACTTTGTATGCTCAGGCGTCGCGTTTGGCGAAAAAGGTTGGCGATTCGGTCAAAAAAGGGGAGACCGTCGCTTATTCAGGATTTGAAGGAAACGATGCGGTTTATTTCGAAATCAGAAGTCAGGGGATCCCGCTTGACCCGGCGTCCTGGCTTGAGGGCCGCTGAGGTTATCCTTACTGGAGGAAATACGGATGTTCAATAAACGGTGGTTCAGGGTCTTGGTGCTTCTGCTCTTTGTGCCGCTCTGCTGGTTGTCGATCGGTTGGGTGACCCGCCCCCTTTCCGCGGAAGCCAAATCAAATTACGAGGAACTTAGGCTTTTTACCGACGTTCTATCGATTGTGCGCAAGAGCTATGTCGAAGAAATCGATATGAAAGACCTGATCTACGGAGCGATTAACGGGATGCTTGCTTCCCTTGACCCCCACTCGTCCTTTATGCCTCCTGATGTTTATAAGGAGATGAAAGTTGATACGCAGGGCGAATTTGGCGGTTTGGGGATTGAAATTACCATTAAAAACGGAATTTTGACCATTGTTTCCCCGATCGAGGACACTCCGGCCTACCGGGCTGGTCTGCAAGCCGGTGACCAGATCGTCAAGATTGAAGATCGTTTTACCAAAGATCTCAGCATCATGGATGCGGTTAAGTTGATGCGCGGCCCTAAGGGGTCGAAAATCAGTATCACCATTATGCGTGAATCTTTTGGTAAACCTCAGGATTTTCAGTTGGTTCGGGAGATTATTAAGATCCGCAGCGTCAAGTCGAGAACTCTTGAAGACGGCTATGGCTATGTGCGGCTGGTGCAGTTTCAGGAACGAAGTTCCGACGAACTGGTAGCGGCGCTCAAAACTCTACGCAAGGAAAATGAGGGGAGTCTGAAGGGGCTGGTCCTCGATTTGCGCAATAATCCGGGTGGTCTGCTCGACCAGGCGGTCAAGGTTTCGGATATCTTTCTTTCCGATGGCCTTATCGTATATACCGATGGTCGAGAGGAAGGGAGCCGGATGGAATTCAGCGCTCATTCCAAGGGCACTGAAACTGACTACCCGATGGTGGTGCTTATCAACGGTGGTAGCGCCAGTGCTTCTGAAATTGTTTCCGGCGCACTTCAGGATCGTGAGCGGGCGATTATTATGGGAACCCAGAGCTTTGGCAAAGGGTCGGTGCAGACCATTATCCCGCTCAGTGATGATTCTGGCCTGCGTTTGACGACTGCCCGGTATTATACTCCACGTGGTACCTCGATTCAGGCTCGGGGGATTACCCCTGATATCGTGGTCGCTCAGATCCAGGTCCAGAAAGTCGAGGATGGTGATCGTTTTAGCGAGAAAGACCTCAAAAATCATATCGAAACGCCGGATCAAGAGGGTGAGCCTACGATCGATTCCGATCTTCCCAAGTTTGATCTTGAATCGACTGACCGCAGTGATTACCAGTTGATGCGAGCCCTTGATCTGCTCAAGGGGTTGCATGTTTTTAAAGAACTGAAATCTCCATCCGCTTGAGCTGTCTTTGCTGTAGCGACAAACCCAGGGGGGATAATCCATCCCCCCTTTTTTCGTGAAACGGAATATGCCCCCCAAAAAACGTAAGCGTACTCAGCGTACCAAGTCCAGACCCGCTCCAAAAAATGAAAGCCGTCAGCTTAAAGTGCTGCTGGCTTCCCTTTGTCTGATTGGTTTCCTTTTGGCCAGCCTCGTGTTTCTTTCTTATCTGCGCCAATCTTTGCGTCCTGAACCGGTATCTAAGGTTGAAACCGGACAGTATATTCTTGAAGATCTGCGGGTGGAACTTGAGAGTGCGCTGTTGCGCAGCGGCATTGCTTTGGCTCAGATTAAGTCCGGCCAGAAAAATGATGTTGCAACTTTTGAGGTAAACAGTCCTTTTCCCGCCTCGGACGTTCTCGGAGCTCTATCCGAACGGGTGCAGCGCCTTAGTCCGAACGCGCGCGTCGATTGGGAATCTGCTTCCGATTCGATCGTGGTTTATCTGGGGGACCGCATCGTCTATCAGGTACGGTTTGTGCCCCCCCCGGTTGAGCCGCTGCCCTATCAGCCTCCCTTGACAGAACCCTTGCCTCCGCCGTTGCCTCAGACCAGCCTGGGGCGGATGGCGATCATCATGGACGATCTCGGCCAGGATATGCGAACGGCCAAGACCTTGCTGGATATCGATCTGGCGGTAACTTTAGCCATTATTCCGCAGAATGAGCAGGCACCGCGGGTGGCGGCGCTGGCTCACAAGCGCGGTCGCGAAGTGATGGTGCATATTCCGATGGAGCCCCAAGGGTATCCTGCTGTAAACCCTGGCAGCGACGCTCTGTTGGTGAAACAATCACCCGAAGAGATACGGCAACGTTTTCAAGGTTATTTGAAACGGGTTCCCCATGCGGTGGGCGGCAATAATCACATGGGCTCGGAGTTTACCCAGAACAAGGAAAAAATGGCGGTCGTTATTGAAGAGATTCGCAAGGCGGGGATGTTTTTTGTCGACAGTCGCACCAGTAGCCATTCAGTGGCTTTCGAGATGGCTCGGGATGCTGGAGTGCCGGCCACTACTCGCGACGTGTTTTTGGATAACGTGCAGAATGAAGATTTAATTGCACGGGAAATACATAAGTTGGTGCGGATGGCACTTAAGACCGGGCAGGCCGTGGGAATCTGTCATCCTCATCCACAGACTCTGGCGGCGCTGCGCCGGGAGGCTGGGTATATCCGCTCCCAAGGGGTTGAAGTTGTGCCCGTTTCGCAGCTTCTGGTTCGCTAAGAGCCCTTTAGTCATAGCAACCTGACTCGAATCATCTTTCAAAGATGGTTTTTCTGGCTGTTCAGGTATTGAAACAGAGCGTTCTCAGCAGGGGGGCAGTTGTGCCGCGATTTTGTCGGCTATGTGACGGAACTGCTGGTATTGTTCATCGTAGAGGATTTCTTCGGCAAAATCTGAACTGACCCGACGAATCAGCAGAAAAGTATCCCGTAGCCGATTTTCTTTGTCGAGCAGGGTGGTCTTCTGCAGCAGTGACTCTAGTGGCGGCATGATATCCTGGCTTCCGGGCAGGTTTACTTCGGTCAGCTCAATGATCTTGTGGGAGATTTCCAACCCCTCTTCGTCGAACCGGTAAAAAGAGAGGTGCTGCTGGTGGTGGCCGCGGGTATTGGGGCTTCTTTGTAATACAAAATACGAGCGCTGAGCCGATTCGCGAAAGAGGTCGCGCAGTGGGTCGTTGGTGTCGATCTGGCGGCGGGACCGATAAAAATAGGGGAAGACCAGGCTGGCAAAACAGTTCTCTTCGAGATACCCCGACCTCGCGCCGTCGAAGGTTTCGCAATAATAACCGACCGGGGCGATCGTTTCCGTTTCAACCAGGGGGGTGTCACACAAAAGGCAATCGCTGTGCAAGTTTGCCCGCCGGGTGGTATATGAGTCTTCCCGTACCAAACGCTGTCGGTCGATTTCTTCAGCCACCTGGTCGAGCCGACGTTGTTGGTTTTCGAGGGCCCCCAGGTAGATCTGCCGGGCCAGGTGAGTGAACTGTACATGCACTTCGGTTCCTCGACCGTGGGTAATCACCGGGTATATCCGTCCTTCGGGGTTGGTGCTGAGTGACTCGACCTTGGGGCTTTTGGCGATAAACCCCTCCAGGCAGCGATAGCCGCGGTTGATGGCGTATGCTTTAAGCAACTGGTAAGGATCGCGGAAGGGACCGTCATAATGGATGCGTTGGTCGATCAGGCAGGGGAGGATTCGGATGGTTCGACGTGACAGCTGTTGGCGATCAAAAAAATCATAAAGGTGCTTGCAGTTTTCCAGCGATGGGGCATCTTTGACGGGCACCACCACCCGGTCAGCGGCAAAGAGGGCATTCTGGGTAAAGACGTCAAGATCGGGACGGGTATCGATGATAACGATGCCTGAGAGATCTGAGTCAGCCAAAATTCGGGCCAGTCGTTCCGGGCTGGTAATCTGGTCGCGGATACTGGGCAGTTCCCCGCTCGATGGAATAAATTGGACGCCGTATTCTCCGAGTTCCATCGACTTGCCGACCGTCTTGTCGGTCAGCATCTGTAGTACGTTGCCCTGGAGCGGACTGCGCCCGATGCGGAACATGCGGTCGACGGAAAAATGATTGTCGAAACTGAACAGGGTGACCGGCAGGTCTTCGTTGATGGCTTTGAGGTAGATAGCCAGATTGGTGGCCAGGGTGGTTTTTCCTACTCCCCCCTTTTCACTCGAAATCGTAACAACATAAGGTCGGGTCATGTCGGTTCCTTGTGTAGGTCGGAAGTTAGCCATATATAGGTTAGAATGCCTTTAAAGTCAACCTTAAACCCCAAGATGTAGTAGTGGTGCTGATGCGAGAACAGACTTCGATTCTTACCGTCTCAAGGCTTAACGCTCTGCTCTGCGAAGTTGTCGAGGACAACTTCATGCAGGTTCTGGTCGAGGGGGAGATTTCTAATTTTTCAACTCCGGCTTCAGGGCATTGTTATTTTTCTCTAAAAGATGCCAATGCTCAGCTGCGATCGGTGATGTTTCGCAGCCAGAGCCGCCTGCTTGGTTTTACCCCACAGAATGGCATGCAGGTGATCTGTCGTGGGCGGGTGACTCTCTATACCCAACGCGGTGAATTGCAGCTGGTGGTGGAAAGTCTCGAACCCAAGGGGGTGGGGAGCCTTCAATTGGCTTTTGAGCAGCTCAAGTCCCGCCTTTTGGCTGAGGGATTGTTCGACTCGGGGCGTAAGCGGTCGCTGCCGGCCTTCCCGAAAACGGTCGGGGTGGTTACTTCGGCGACCGGGGCGGCAATCCACGATATTCTCAATGTGCTGAAACGGCGCGGGGCGGGTGTGCGAGTGCTGTTACGACCGGTGCGGGTTCAGGGAGAGGGGGCGGCCGCCGAAATTGTCCAGGCCATCACCGAGTTGAATCGGCATGGTGAGGCGGATGTCCTTATCGTCGGGCGCGGCGGCGGGTCACTTGAGGATCTTTGGGCGTTTAACGAAGAACCTGTGGCGCGGGCCATCTACCAATCCCAAATTCCGGTGATTTCGGCGGTTGGTCACGAAGTCGATTATTCGATCGCCGATTTTGTTGCTGATTTACGGGCAGCAACCCCCAGTGCCGCCGCTGAACTGGTGGCCAAGAGTCGGCTTGAGCTGGAAGGGCATCTCGATCACCTGATGATGCGGCTGACTGGTCAGATGCGCAATCGCCTCGATTTGTACCACGAACGGGTCGAGGGCCTGCTACGCCGTCTGCGGTCGCCACAGCAGACCCTGGCCATGCACCAGAGTCGTCGGGAAGAACTCGAATATCGTCTGCAGTTGGCTATGCGTCGTCAATTGCAAGATGGCAGCCGGCAACTGGCCGCACTCTCCGATCGTCTGCACAGCTTGTCGCCTCTGCAGACTCTGGCACGCGGTTACGCCATTGTCTTCGATGAAAAAAATGGCCAGGCCGTGCGGGACGCCGCAACATTGAGCCCTGGAGACGCTGTGGAAATCTCTTTTCACAAGGGGCGGGCCTCGGCAACCATCAATGAGGCCGGATCATGAAAGCGTATTTGTTGTTTGTTTTTTTACTCTGCCTGCCGGTTTATGTCGACGCCAGTCAGCTGACTATCACGCCTGCAGAGATTGCGGCAGGTAACGTTGCCCTGCTTCGCTTTAATGACCGCGGTGCGGTGACGGGAGAGGTTGAGTTCAACGGCCGTAGGTTTGCTCTCGACCCGACTCTTGCTGGTGGGCAGGCTTTACTCGGCACTGATCTCGCTATGGCGCCGGGCCGTTATCCGGTGAGGGTCCGCCTGGCTGGCTCAGATGTTTGGGTTGAGAAGCTGGTGCAGGTCGTCACCGTTCCGCGACCGGAAGAGCGAATTACCCTGCCGGAACAGATGGTGTCGCCGAAAGACCCTGAGGTACTCAAACGGATTGAGCGTGAACAGGCACTGCTGAAAGATCTTTTTGCCGGGCAAAGGGAAGGGAAGGTTCCGGTGAGCTTTCAACTGCCGGTTGACGACCCGATCGGCAGTCCTTTCGGGTTGCGTCGAATCCTTAACGGGCAGCCTCGCTCGCCTCACGCCGGGATTGATTTTCGCAGCCCACGGGGCACCCCGATCAAGGTCAGCGCAGCCGGGGAGGTTGTCTATCTGGGAGATCTGTATTTTACCGGGTTGACCGTGGTGGTTGATCACGGTAGCGGCCTCTTCTCTCTTTATTGTCATCTCGACCAGATCGACTGTGTCGTCGGCCAGTTTGTGCGTCCGGCAGAGGTTTTGGGGCGGGTTGGCAGCACTGGTAGATCGACCGGAGCTCACTTGCACTGGGGGGGCAAATTGCGGGGAGACCGGGTTGATCCGCTCGCGCTGGTGACCCTTTTAGGTGGTGAAAATCCTTGACTCTCTATGGACGTCATGGCCATAATTGCAACTTATTGAAAAAGGAAGAAGATGGCAAAAAAAGAAACATTCGAAACGGCTTTGAAGGCGCTGGAAGCGGCCGTAAATAGTTTAGAAGGTGAGAACATTGGGCTGGAGGAGTCGCTTGCCCGGTTTGAGGCCGGAGTGAAGAGTGCCGCCCTCTGCCAGAAATTGCTCAAGGACGTGGAAACCCGCATAGAGCAGTTGATGCAGACCAGAGACGGCAGTTTTACCCTAACCAAGTTTGATGAGCCCTGATAACCGTTGTCTGGAGACTTCGATGGACCTGAAGAAATACCTCGGGCAGCGGTCTGCGCTGGTTGATAAAACCCTTGACGCCTTGATGCCCGCTGAAGATGTCCTGCCGGTGAGCTTGCATAAGGCGATGCGCTATTCGGTTTTTGCCGGCGGCAAGCGCATCCGGCCGATTCTGGCTTTGGCTGCCTGCGAGGCGGTTGGCGGCAATCCCGATCAGGCCTTGCCCGTGGCCTGTGCCCTGGAAATGGTCCACACCTATTCGCTTATTCACGATGATCTTCCGGCCATGGACGATGACGACTTTCGACGGGGGCGTCCTACCAACCATAAGGTTTTTGGCGAGGCGACCGCGATTCTAGCCGGCGACGCCTTGTTGACCCAGGCGTTTGTGTTGCTGTCGAGTCCCGCGGCCTGCCAGAGTCTTCCTGCGGAGGTCAGTCTTCGTATCCTGCAAATCATCGCCCGCTGTTCCGGGTCTATGGGCATGGTTGGTGGCCAGGTTGTTGACATGGAATCGGAAGGCAAACAGGTTGAATTTCCGCTCCTTGAGTATATTCACACCCGTAAGACCGGAGCTTTGATTCTGGCTTCGATTCAGTGCGGCGGACTGGTAGGCGGCGCAGATGCCGAATCGCAACAGGCGCTAACCAAATACGCCGAGGCGGCCGGTCTGGCTTTTCAGATCGCAGATGACATTCTTGATATCGTCGGCGAGCAGAAGGATCTTGGCAAGGATGTTGGTAGTGACCAGGCTCGCGGCAAGGTGACCTATCCCGCTTTGCTGGGGATGTCAGCAGCGCGGGAACGCGCACAGGAACTCAAGGCCCTTGCCATTGGTGCCATCGCACCCTTGGGTAAAGCCGCCGAACCGCTGACGGAAATTGCCCACTATATCGTTGACCGGAGTTCGTGATTTCGCCAACTCGGCCATAAAATCGAAAAACAGGCTGTCTATGACCATGAGCATTCTTAAAACACTGGAGTCACCCAAAGCCCTGAAGGAGCTTTCCCCGGTAGAGCTCGCCGCCTTGGCCGAAGAGGTTCGTGAAACGATTATTGATACCGTTTCGGTTACCGGTGGTCATTTGGCCAGTTCACTCGGAGTGGTGGAACTGACTGTCGCCCTGCAGCGGGTTTTGAATACCCCGGAAGATAAAATTGTCTGGGATGTGGGACACCAGGCCTATGCCCATAAATTGCTGACCGGTCGACTGGAACGCTTCGATACCCTGCGCCAGCTTGATGGTATCAGCGGCTTTCCCAAACGGGCCGAAAGCCCTTATGATGCTTTTGACGTCGGCCACAGTAGTACCTCGATCTCGGCGGCTCTGGGCATGGCAACGGCTCGAGATGCCCGTGGCGGTTCGGAAAAGGTCGTTGCCGTTATCGGTGATGGTTCTATGACCTCCGGTCTGGCTTTTGAGGGGCTGAATCAGGCCGGCCATCTCAAAAAAGATCTAATCGTCATTCTCAACGACAATGAAATGTCGATCTCGCCCAACGTCGGTGCGCTGGCTTCTTTTCTCAGCCGCAAGATGACCTCCGACCTCTTCGTGCGATTGAAAAAGGATGCTAAAAATTTTCTCGTCGGCATGCCGCATATTGGCAAGGATCTGCTTAACCTGGCTCGGCGCGCCGAGGACTCTTTCAAAGGGTTCTTCACGCCGGGGATGCTGTTCGAAGCTTTCGGCTTTGATTACGTAGGGCCGGTCGATGGTCACCGGCTTGATGATCTGATTGAAACCCTCGAGAATGTCGCTCGACTCAAGGGGCCCGTCCTTTTGCACGTCCTGACGCAAAAAGGCAAGGGGTATGCTCCTGCCGAGAGAAATTCAGCACTCTTTCATGGTGTCGGTCCGTTTGATCGCCTGAGTGGCGAAGTAAAAAAGAGCAAGGGGGGAGCCGAAAGTTACACCGCAATCTTTGGCAAAACCCTGGTGGAACTGGCCGAACAGGATGATCGGGTGGTCGCGATAACTGCGGCGATGGCTGAAGGAACCGGCCTTAAGGCGTTCTCTGAAAAGTTCCCCGAACGCTTCTATGATGTAGGGATTGCTGAACAGCACGCGGTGACCTTTGCCGCTGGTCTTGCCAGCCATGGTATGCGGCCGACGGTGGCGCTCTATTCCACCTTTCTGCAAAGAGCCTATGACAATGTGCTGCACGACGTCTGCCTGCAGAACCTGCCCGTAACCTTCGCTCTCGACCGGGGGGGACTGGTCGGCGCCGACGGTCCGACCCATCATGGGGTCTTTGATTATTCTTTTTTGCGGCATATTCCGAACCTGACCTTCATGGTGCCGCGGGACGAAATCGAATTACAGCGTGCTGTTTATACGTCGCTTACCGTCGATGGTCCCTTTGTCTACCGCTATCCCCGGGGGGACGGGCTCGGTCTTGCACCCCCGAAAGAAGTTTTGCCGGCCCCCATCGGAAAAGGGGAGAAGTTGCGTGACGGCAAAGACGGTACGATCATCGCTATCGGTGTTGGAGTCGCTACGGCGATGCGCGCGGCTGAAACGCTTGAACTTGAGGGATTGTCTCTGGCGGTGGTCGATGCCCGCTTCATCAAGCCGCTTGATCGTGATCTGATCATCGGCGAAGCCTGTCGCACCGGCTTGTTGGTGACGGTAGAAGAGAACGCTTTGCAGGGTGGCTTCGGCTCTGCCGTACTCGAACTCGTGGCCGATGAAGGGCTTTCTGTAAGAATGTTGCGATTCGGGGTGCCAGACGTTTTTGTCGAGCAGGGTTCGCAGGATCAACTGCGAAAACGGATAGGTCTTGATTCTGAGAGTCTGGTTCGAAAGATCAGCGAATTTATTACACCCGTTGAGTCCCAGGGCATTTCAGTATCCGGAGCAGCCGTGTAAAAAGCGTTATTTATGATATGCATTGTTTTGTCGTTTTGCCTAGAGAGGTAACCTATGGATGGCGCCGGTGATAGTACTTTGAAGGAAGAACTCCAACGACGTCTGCTTATGCTGCAGGGGATAGCTCCTCCCTCTGCGATGGGTCAGGAGATTCTCCGCGTAGTTACTGACGAGCAGGCCGATCTTGAACATGTCGCTGCCAC
>JBFHFM010000115.1:0-10141 GCA_041583595.1 Trichloromonas sp.
AGCAACAGACCAGACTCCACCTGAAACGCGGAACAGTGTCAAAAAACAGACAATTCGGACATTCGGCTGACAGATGTCAATTACCCCGAGAAAAAAACAATCATCCCCGTCATCAACCTAGTACATTTATTCTTTCGTTCCCGTGCAGATCGCGCTTCCGCCAGTCCAAGCCATTATGGACAACGCACAAGAAGGCAATAAGACTGCGTTACCGGGTTTTTTATTTCTCAACTCAACATTCTGAACAATGACGACCCCCTTAAAACCGTCACCATGAAAGACCTTCGTTCTTTTTGCCTGCCAATCATTCTGAACTCGTTTCTTCGTTTGCGAAAGCTCGAAAGGGTCCAACTTTACCGACTTTTAGTCTGTATTTCTATGACAACCTCTGTTGCCTGGGATTCGTCCCCTGGGCTGCCTCAGCGGCAATGGTCTATTTACCAGAGACCGAACAGCCCGGCCTTTCCCTGAACAATCTTAAGCGCCGACCATAAGTCAACTGTCGCCAAATCCATTCCATCGGCCCATAATTAAACCGACTGAGCCACCAATGACTATAAAGAATCTGGACGATGAAAATACCCAGCGCAATCGGAATGAATTTTGTCGGCCCCATGTTGCCGCCCAACCCAAACCCGACGCTGTAGAAAAGGAGAATCCCGAGTATAGTCTGCATCAGATAATTGGTCAGTGCCATCCTGCCCACCGGCGCCAGCAGTTTCCAGCGGCTATTTCCATCGGCCTTTACCCAAAACAAACAGAGTGTGGCTGCATAAGCCAGCCCCAAAGGTGCCACACCAATGGCATAGAATAAGGTGTCGACCAGTCCTGCCGCATCCGGCACGGAAATTCCATCCATTTCAAAGAAAGCCATACCCAGACTACCACCAAGGCCAATAGCAAACCCCCAGTTACGAACTTTTTTTAACAGGTTGGTGTACTGCTCCAATTGGCTGTACATCATTTTTCGGCCAACGTAAAATCCGAGCAAAAACATCCCCAATACCTTAAAGATCCGGTTGGTTTCCAGAAGGTAGGCATAACGATACAAAAAACCGGATTTTTGCCAGTTCATCCATTCCAGCCAACCGCCTCCTTTTTGATATAAATACAACGCGAAGTTTTCATCAAAAGGGATCCCGGTCTTTTCGTCAATTCCTTGAGCCATGCGGCCTAAAAACGCCCCGACCTGAATGTCTAGCACAACCTTTATGACATCTACCAACAGGGGAGCCCCTATTAATGCGGCAGCCAGAATCAATAATTTTTTATCTGAGCAGCGCCTGAAAAGGGGCAGGAGGCATCCGAGAAGGGCATAAAAAAGCAGAATATCCCCTTCCCATAAAAAGAACAAGTGAACGGCACCGATCAGGGATAGAAATAACAAACGGCGGTAGAAAATTCGCAACGGATTCCCGCCTATTTTTTCGTTTCGCACCAGGATGATAGCGAAACCGATGCCGAAAAGTAATGAAAACAGGCTGTAAAACTTTCCCCTGACAAAAACCAACTCACCGATGGTGAGAATGGCGTCAGAGACAAAGGTGGACAACGCCTCCCTGTGAGCAAACGAAACATATTCAAATCCGGCAAAGGAGAAGACATTATCCAGCAACACCCCCAGCAAGGCGAATCCACGGAGGACATCGAGAATGACAAAACGTTCGGACAATGTTACCGGTGCGGTTAACAATTTATTCATGGTCTGCTTGTCCAATAATAACAATCATTAATACTTAACTTACCTTGTAAGACGGCTTGATATTGAATTGAGCCTTTCCAGCCTCTGTCGTGCCTCCTGATTGGCGGGATCCCCCTGAAGTTCCATCTTGTAAAACCTCTCAGCCATACGGACCTGCCCCATCGCCTCATGGCAGAGCCCAATGCTGAAGTAGGCATTTTCGTGTCCCGGCGACAAGGCTTGCGCTTTGAGGAATTCCTCCAGCGCCTCGGCATAACGACTGCTTTCAAAAAGAGCCAACCCCGCCTCGTGATGTTGCAGGCTTTCAGCGGCGAGGCCTTCTTGTCTTGCCAGGTACGCCATATGGATTTTGCTTAATCTTTCTTCAAAATCAACAATGTCCTGCTGCACCAAAAAGAACAGCCCTTGACGCAGCCAGGAATCTTCATAGAGGAAGGAAGCTTCAAAAGCAAACTTGACCGGGTCATAAGCCTTGACAGATTGAAGTGCCCTGGCGAGTTGCCCCAGATCAATGGAGTCAAAGAGTCGGCGGGCAAAAAGGGGAAAGCCGTCTTCCCTCAACCTGGCCATTTCAAATTCCAACGAGGGGCGGTCAGCGGTATTGATGGGCACCGAAGAGTCGCCAAGCAGGTCAAGGGCACGTGTATTGAGCAGATGATAGGGAAGCAGCTGGGCATCGGTGCCGTGAGCCATGAGCAGGTCGTTGCGAATGACATGGTCGTTCTCCGGCAATTCCAGATGTCGAGCCCAAAGGGGTTTTTGGGAGGCAATCAACATAAAGTAGGATGAATCGATGTACAAAATGGCGCAATTCCGGAAACCCTGCGCCAAGGTCTTAAGAATAATGTCAGTCCCTCTGTCCCCGACCCGCCCATCAAGCCAGGTAACATAAACTCCATCGGGCGTCAATCGCTGGCGGATGACCTTGAAAAAATCCTCGGTATAGAGTTTGGACGAACTGAAATACAGCGGGGTAGTCACCGTATTGAGTATCAGAGAATATTTTTTATCAACCAGTTTGGTGAAGTGGATGCCATCATCAACGAAGATTTTCACCTTCGGGTTATTTTCAATGTCGTAGTGCCATCGCTCCATGCGGTCGAGGTTTTCACGAACCACCGGATTGATTTCAACTACATCGGTGTGTTGAAACAGCCTGCCAACGGTCGAGGCCGTGGCACCGCTGCCCAACCCCAACACCAACGCCTGGTCGGTGCGCGGGGCGAATATCGCCGAAACCGCTCCAACCATTTTTTCAGAGGGGGAGTTGAGGGGGATACTGATGTATCCGTTAATGAAAAAATAAGGGGCGCCCTCGTTCCAATTGATGGAAAAAACGTCCTGATTGCCTTTGAACCTGTCCGGCAGGGTCGTTTCAGCTTTGACCCTGGCCAAAGTTTCTGTGGAACGAAAGCTGGTATAGCTCAAGTAGAGCAGGTCTTCATCCCAGCATTGCCGGTGAACACCGACCATGACCAGCAGCACGGCAGCCAGGCCGATGATGGGCCGCCACCGTCTTCCCAAAGTGAGCAACAGAGCACCCGCGCAGAAAGCCGCAACGACCAGCAGCTGGACACCGTAATCGAGATGCCGGTGAAGGACGAAGCTCATCAACAAAAAACCTGTGGCATTGGCCAGAGCTGAGACGAAAAGTAACTGGCCCGACTCGCGGGCCACCTCCTGCTGACGAGTCAGCAAAGCTGGGATAGTGGCACCAAAGGTGATAGCTGGCAAGGCCATGAGCAGGGCCAGGGTCAGCCATTTCAGGGCCGCGGCACTCCAGGGCCCCTGGGCCGTCCCCTGATAAAGAGCAGCATAAATGGAAACCGCCGATTCCAGACCTCCGAAAATGACCAGTAGGCCGGCCAGGTTGAGCCACAAGAGGGTGGCAAAGCGTAGCCGCAGCACCTTGACCAGAGTCGATCCGGCAGCGATTCCGAATAGGATGATGGAGAGGACCAGGGCAAAGGTTTCCCGAAACGGCCCAAGCAGCAGTTCGGCAAGCCGGACCATGAACAACTGAAAAACCGCCGAGCCGATACTCACCAGAACCAGTGCGGCCAGTTGCTGGGCAGGAAACCGGATAGGTGCCTCGGAAGCCTCGGGTCCGTGACACCTGAGATGGGCAAAGGTAGTGCGCAGCAACAGAGCCACCAGCCCGTTGATGGCGGCAATCAGGATAACACTTCCCCGGATGCCCAGCTCGCGGATCAGCAGAAATTCGATCAGAAGAGCGGTCAGTCCGGCGCCAAAATTGTAGACCGCATAGGCCCGCGCAAAGACGAGACCGCTAGTGAGGCGGCCAAGATAGCCGGCAAAAAGGGGCAGGCTGCAGCCGATCAGAAAGGCCGGCACAATCAGCAGAATCACGCAAATCAGCAGTGTCCCTTCCAGGCCAGCCGGCACGACCTGACTTTGGGCATAAAAGAAACCGTCGAGAACGTCTGTACCGAAGGCGAAGAAGAGACCACAGAGGCCAATCAGCGCTTCGATCAACCAGAGATGGCGCCAGAGCCTATGAGAACAGACGGCACCGACCCCGATGCCAAGCAGGAAGGTAATCAGAATTGAGGCTGAGACGGCGAATTGGTCGCCAATCAGGTTGCCAAGGATCCTGCCGTAAAGAATTTCGTAAGAAATCCCGGCAAACCCCGACAGAAGCATCACCAAGGCAAAGCAGTAATTTTTTTTAGCCGATGATTCCGACATGTTATACACACTCAAGCTCAATCGACGAGCCACTTTTATAGGGGGATTCAGGGAAAAAGGGAATGTAAAAGACAAGTACCGGGCAATGTCCTACATGACCACGATTGATCTCGTCGAGACAACAGCTCCGCCTGGCACATTCGCGTGATGGATTGAACAGAAGAAGGGGGGAAACAGATTCTACTGATGATCATATCGATCTCAAACCGAGCTTTTCAATGAATCACTTAACGGTTGGGGCCCCTTTTTCTCCTCCGTCTTTCCTTTTCGGCACAATGAAAACCGAAATATCCGCACCCTCCACGGGCTGATCCCCCGAAACCGTGACCTGGATCGGATTTGGTCCGCCGTAAACACCCATATATTCACCTTCGACAGGCGCCCCTCCGCCGTATTTATCCCTAGCCCTCAAATAGACTTGCGAAGGGCGGTCCAAACGAAGCGCATACCGACCATCCTCATCAGTTCGTTGACTTACGGCCAAAGGATTCAAACTCAAGCTGGCGTCACCAAACCCGAAAACCAGCAAACCGGGAACCGGACTCCCCTGGGTATCAGTGACCCGTCCGGTGATAACCAGAGGACCGGATGCGGCCATCCCCTGGTAGCACCACCCGAGATTACGCACACCGAGATCCATTCTTTCGCCTGGCGCGAGCGTGACCACCACGACCCCTCCATTCCTGTCAGGGGTCATAAACACCAAATCGCCCTCCCGCGGCGGTCCTGTATCCGGACCCGACGATTGGCGCACGACCGCACCCACATAGTATTTTCCTGGTGGGACTTTAATCTCAAAATCTCCAGAAGAAGAAATACTTGAGGTCAAAAAAGGAACAATTATATATCGGCGCGGATCCGGCACACGACCGACTCTCTCATCCCATACCGACACCACCCCACGGTAGTTTTTGAGATCTGGCCACTCCACTCGTCCAATGATAGTTCCCATAGATTGTTCATCAGCCCTTACCTGGGGTGGAACCCACAGAACGAGAACAAAGAGGATCACCATCAGTCGAACAAACATACACCAACACCTCTAGATATTTGCACTGTCAGTTACTTCGTTTGCCACCCATTATTCGGAAGGTCGGTTACTTTGATCTCCCAAAATGTGCGTTGCGATAACCACTACAGAAAACCCCGCCTTTAAAGGGCGGGGCTTTTTGTTGACCAGTGAGTCGCCGGTCCATTTTTCAGCAGGGATGAACGTTCGAGCTCCCTACAACCGCAGGCTTCATGTACTTTTTCATAATTACCCCCAATTCTCGTTGTTTGTGAAAGGTCTGTCCGGCCTGCCATCAGGCCGGACATTCGGTTTATTTGTAAACTTCAAGTTCCTTTATCTGGTATCCGTCACGATGGTCTTCCGTGCAATATATTCTCACATAACGGGAGGTCTTGGAAGTGAAGGTAATGGTATCGTCTCCTCCGTTACCCGAACTCTCTTCCTTGACCTTGGTCCAGGATTTGGCATCAGTGGACACCTGAACATAGTAGGACTCAGCATATTCGCTGCCCCATTTGACGATCACTTTGCTGATCGACTGACTGGAGCCAAGATCAACCTGCAGCCAATGGTCGCGACTACTGTCTTTATACCAGTAGGTGCTGGTGCTTCCATCGACACCCTTGGCGGCAGTGTAACTGCTCGACTCGTAACTGGAAGCCGTCGCCGTCATATTCAGCGCCAGATTACTTACCGTGGAAGTGCTACCGGTGCAAAGGCTGCCGATGTAAGTGGTCTCCGCCAACTGATAGGTGGCCAAATCAACCCGGCTGAGTGTCTCATGGGCCCGCCACTTGGTATTGCTGCAGCTGACCTGGGCCTTAAGATCACCGTGGCAGCTGGTGCAGAGGGTCAGACCGGTACCCCCGGTAGTGGTAGTGGTAGTGGTGGTCAAAATATTCGGCATATCAATATCCGGGAAAGACGGCACATTGTAGGTCTTGCCCCCCTCGGAGATTGACACCAGAGTGTAACTGATCGAGGGCTTGGTGTATTTACCTTTGTAGCTCTTCGAACCGTAGGAGCTTCTCTTACCGTTACTCTTGCCGCCAAAGGTGCTGTAGAAAAGGTTGAAACTTCCTCTACCCTTATGGCTGTCCTTGCCATGGAAGACATCCGAAGGATGACAAGCATAGCAGGCACGGTAGTCATGGATTGGTGCCAGGGTATTTTTGTTATGCTGCTCAGTACCATGGCACTGGCGGCAGGCGCCTTGCTGGGGATTTTCATCCTTGTCAGCAGACCAGGTATGGCACTCCTCACAGACCCCGTATTTGGCTGCAGTTGAATCATGATGCGGGCTGGCACTATGACAATTAGCGCAGATGCTTGGGTCACTGGCCGCCTCATGACAAACAGAACATTGGCCATCGACGGCAGTCAGCGGATCGCCATGGTGAATCTCAGGGATCGCCGAAGTGTGGCAATCCTGACAGGTACTGCCATTGAGCATGATAGAGCTGTGACAGTAAGTACACTCATCTGAAGCGTACTGAGGCTGACTATGATGTTCGGCCGGAAGGCTTGTGCCCTCGCCATGACAATTGGCACAGACAATGCCGGTGATCTCAGCTCCGACGTGGCAGACAGTGCAGACACCAAGGCTGTAAGTCTCGGTGGCATGGTGCGTAGCCGAGGTTCCGGCTATAGCCACCGTGCCGTCATGACAGCTGGAACAATCGAGCCCCTCGACACTGACCCCAACATGACAGGTGACACATTCACCCATCTGATAGGACACTGTCATATGGTGTTGATCAACGATCGAAGCCTGATCGTCTTTGGTGTGACAGGTGGCGCAATCAAGCTCGGCCAGATCGATGGTAGTATGGCAGGCGGAGCAGGTCACCCCGTCACGTTTGGCCGCCGTATGGTGGCGCTCGTCGACCGCCGGGGCTCCCACGCCACCATGACAATCGGTACATTCGATCAAAGCCGAATCGGCGCCGGTATGGCAATCGACGCAATCGCCGGCGGTTGCGGTCGAAGTTGCATGATGCATCTCCGAGTCACCATTCAGGTCCAGGCTGTCATGACAACTGGCACAGGCCAGATTAGAGGCATCAATGGTAGAATGGCATGCGCTACAGTTATAGCTATCGTTTTCAGTATAGGTCTCGGTCGCATGGTGCATGGCCGACCCGCCGTCCTTGCTCTGGCTGGCATGACAGCTGGCACAGTCCAGGCTAGCCGTGGTGATGCCAGTATGACATTCATTGCATTCCAGGCCATCACTGGTTGCCGCAGTATGGTGACGCGTGGGGAGCATCGCTACCTCACTCCCGCTGACATGACACCCGGAACAGTCAATACTGGCGAAGGTGACTCCGGCATGACAGTTGTCGCAATTCTGGTCGGCAAAATCCGAACTCAAATGGTGCATAGTCGCGGAACCGTCACGATCTTTGCCCTCATGACAAGTAGCGCAATCCAGTCCACCGGAGACGTCGTCAATCCCCTTATGACAGGTATTACATTCGTTGCTGGTGGCGGCATCGGTTTCGTGATGCATATCCGAGGTGCCGTTTTTCACTGTCTGAGTCGCATGACAGCTCTCACAGGCGCCGTCGGCAATCGCAGCCTCAGCACCGGTATGGCACTCGGAACAGTTGTAGCTGTTGTTTTCTTCATAGGTCGCCGTGGCGTGGTGCATGCTGGCCGAGCCGTTCAATACCGGCTGATTGTCGTGGCATCCAGCACAATCAAGAGAAACCGCCCCTTCATGACAGAGGACGCAGTTATTATCGGCATATGCGTCATTGGTGTGGTGCATAGTCGACGAGCCATCGTTGTCCCGCCCGGTATGGCAGGTGGCGCAGTCGAGACTTTCCTCCGTGATCCCCGTATGGCAGGTCACACAAAGGTTATTGACCGCCGACTCGGTGTCATGATGCATGGTCGACGAACCATTTTTGATCGACTGCGAGGCATGACAGCTTTCGCAAGCCCCGGCTACAGCCGCATCTGAGGCACCGCTGTGACATTGGCTGCAAAGCAGATCATCACGGGTAGCGGCAGTATGGTGACGCTCAGGGATCGCCACCGCATTTGCGCTGACATGACAGCCTTCACAATCGATGGTGGCAAAGGTAACCCCTGAATGGCAGCTGTCGCAGTTCTGATCGACATAAGCCGTCGTCTCATGATGCATGGTCGATGAACCGTCACGGTCCTTGCCTTCATGACAAGTGGCGCAATCGAGATCACCGGTGGTAACAGAGCCAATTCCCTGGTGGCAGGAATCACAATTGTCGCTAACCGCTGCCTCGGTCGCGTGATGCATATCCGAGGAGCCATTTATAACGGACTGGACGGCATGACAGCTTTCACAGGCGCCTTCGGCAATGGCGGCATCGGCACCGGTGTGGCAGGCCGAACAGTTATAGCTGTCATTGACCAGGTAGGTTTCGCTCAGGTGGTGCATGGTACCGCTGCCATCACGAGCCTTGCCCACGTGACAGGTGGCGCAATCAAGGTCGCCGGTAACCTCATCGATGCCCTGGTGACACTCACCACACTGATCGGCCACAGCCGACTCAGTCGCATGGTGCATGAGGGACGAACCGTCATTGGTCTTGCTGGCGTGGCAGGTAGCACAATCGAGAGCTGTGGTATCGATTGTACTATGACAATCAACGCAGGCCCCGGAAGTGGCCAGAGTGGTTGCATGGTGCATGTCCGAACTACCGTTGATTTCGTCGGACTGGTTGCCGTGACAGGTGGCGCAGTCGAGATCGCTGGCAACGTCGCCGATCCCCACGTGACAACCGGCACAGTTGCCAAAAGTTGCGGTAGCGGTCACATGATGGAAAGTCGAAATTTCCTGATTGTTGACCGTCTGGGTATGGCAAGTCTCACACGCGGCTGCCGTGGGTTTCTGGATGACATAAGACCCGTTGACGATCCCCATGTAATGGCAATCGAGACAGCCCATGCCCCAGGTATTCTTGGTAACAGTCAGGTGATGAATATTGCTCGTCGCGAAAGAATGACAACTGGTACAGCCTGTCGTCTCGACGATCGAGGAGTGACAGCTGCTGCAACTGCGATTGTTGGTATCGGCCAGACTGTGATGACGGCCGGCGGCGGTTTCATCTGTGCCCCAGTCGGTATGGCAACTGTCACAATCGGCGCCAAGAGCAACGCCGGTATGACATTCGCCGCAGTTGCCGGCAGTAGCGGTAGTGGTGGCATGATGCTGCGCGAGGGCGCTGCCAGCAGTCCAGGCGTCATCCGTGTGGCAGCTTTCGCAGCCAGTCGTTTCGACAATGCTGGTGTGGCAGGTATTGCAGCTGACCGTGACCGACGAATCGTTCAGCAGGTCGTGGTGATCGGTACGAACATCGGTAGTCCAGGTATCGGCCGTATGGCAGTCAGCACAACCACCCGCGCCAGGCATCCCTGTATGACATACGGTACACTCATCGGTCTGCGCAGTGGTGGTGGCATGGTGCTGGTTGCGGGCATTGCCGGCTGTCCAATAACTGTCCCCATGGCAACTCTCGCAGCCGGTGGTCTCGACAATACTGGTGTGACAAGTGTTGCAGCTGACCGTCACCGACGCATCGTTCAGCAGGTCGTGGTGGTCGGTACGAACATCGGTGGTCCAGGTATCAGCCGTATGGCAGCTGGCACATTCGGTGGCCCCAGCTAAACTATCATGACAGGTACCACATTCAAAGCCGGTGGTTGCTTCGGCATAATCATGATGGAAGGTG
>JBFHFM010000116.1:0-10020 GCA_041583595.1 Trichloromonas sp.
TCAGGGCGCGGCAATCCAGATCTTCGCGGATCGCCAGGGTTGAGAGGATGGATATGCCGAGGCGAGCCTTGATTCCTTGGCGAACGGCTTCGGTGCTCCCCATTTCGGCGACGATATCAAGTTTCGCTGGATCCAGCCCGTTTTCACGCAGGGTTTCGCTCATTACCGTGCGTGTGCCGGATCCTTCTTCGCGCAGCAGAAACGGCTGTCCCAATAGCTCTTGAAGGGGGACGGAGGAGCGGGTGGCCAGGGGATGTTCGGGATAGACGGCCAGAATCAGTTCATCTGAAAAGATCTTCCGACATTCGAGCTCCGGGCTTGTGCTTGGGGCCCCGATGACGGCCAATTCGACGCCGCCGTTGATCAGCGCACGGCAGATGTCGCCGGTTCCGGAGATTTTCAGGGTCAGGCGGATCGATGGGCTCTGTGCTTTGAATCGCTCGATCAACGATGGCAGGATGTAGGCGCCTGGGATGGTGCTCGCACCGACAATCAGGTGTCCGGCCAGATTTCCGCGGTAATCAGTCAGTGCCTGCAGCGCCTCATCCCGTAGCTGGGTGATGCGGCGGGCGTACTGGTAGAGGATCTCCCCCGCCGGGGTCGGCAGCACCTGCCGGCCGAGCCGATCGAGCAATTTTTCGTCCAAGGCTTCTTCGAGCAACCGGATGTGCTCGCTGACGGTCGGTTGCGAAAGGAGGACGACCTCCGAGGCCCTGGTAAAACTTTTCAGCTCGACAACTCGGCAGAATATTTCCAGTCGTTTTATATCCATATTGGTTTCGGGTCAGTCTTCCAGTGTAGTCTCTGGGACTGTCCCGCCTCTGGGCCAGCTCAGAAGAAGTTTTGCCAGCCCTAGAAGGCCGATGGCGAAAAACAGAAAGCCTCTAAACGTAGGCGGTTGATTCCCCTCGGAGAAGAGTAGTACATCATCAGCGACCTGCATGCCGACCTCTTTGGTCAGGGTCATGAGTTTGTCGCGGTTGCCGGAGGCGATCATCCCGGTGATCAGAGTGCCGGTGACGTCACGCTGGATGGTGAATTCTTTCTGGTGTTCGGCATAAAATCGCTCTTTGGCCAATGCCGAGTCTTGCATGAAGTTGTAAGTTTTAAAAAGGTCGAGCAGCACCGGGTCGCGGGTTTCTACCAGAACCCGGAAGCCGAGGGCGGCTGGGTGTGCTTTTAGCGGTATCAACAGGGCGTTGAGCTCAATCGTCCCCGAGGTAGAAATCGCTTCGTTCATGTCGAGGGTGCCACCGGTGATGCGCAGCCATTCTCGGGGAGGGGGACTCGTTTCCAAAGCGCCGACAGTCACCGCTTGCGGCGTTCGGTTGCGCAGGTAAAGGGAGGCGTCGTTCCAGCCGAGATAGAGCAGTACCAGACAAACAGCCAGTAGGGTAAAGCGAAAGCGTTTCATGGCGCATCCTTAAAAAATAGGGCCGCCCTAGGGCGGCCCATAGTATGGCAAAACAATGGTGAATTTACAATCTCTTTTGATTTCAGGCGGCTTCGGTTACTTCATCGATAACCTCGTCTTTCCGGGTCATCAGCGAAACGATGACTAAGGCCAGAAAGGAGAGCGGAATGGAAATGGCCGCCGGGCTGTTGAACTGGATCGGGGCATCTCCAGGCAGCAGGCCGTAGCGCACCCACATGTCGGGGGAGAGCAGGATCAGGCCGAGGGCCGAAACCAGGCCGACCGTGATCGAAGTAGCCACGCCCTGGGCGGTGGTCTTCTTCCAGAAGAGCAGCATCAGGATCGCCGGTAGGTTGGCCGATGCGGCCACGGCAAAGGCCCATCCGACCAGGAAGGAGACGTTCATTCCTTCGAAGACGATGCCGAGGTAGATGGCGATACAGCCGATGACCACCGCGGAGATCTTGCCTGCTTTAACTTTGCCGGAGTCGCTCATGTGCAGGCCGAGGAAGTTGTCCATCAGGTCATGGGCGATGGCTCCGGAACTGGCCACGATCAGACCCGAGACGGTGCCGAGTACGGTGGCGAAGGCCAGCGACGAGATGACCGCGAACAAGACCACGCCGAAGGAGAGGGCCAGCAGCGGGGCGCTCATGTTGTTGTCGGTCAGGTTGATAACGCCGTTGGTCATGGCGCCGAGACCCATGTACAGGGTCAACAGGTAAAAGAAGCCGATCGCGGCGATGGCGACGATGGTCGACTTACGGGCAGCCGCCTGGCTCGGTACGGTGTAGTAACGGATCAGGATGTGGGGCAGGGCCGCGGTGCCGCAGAACAGGGCCAGCATCAGGGAGATGAAGTTGAACTTCTCCAGGCCGGTCGCGTTGTCCACCTTGAACTTCAGGCCGGGACGCAGGATCCGGGCGCCGGGGGTCGGTTTCTGGTAGAAAACTTCATACTTGATTTCGCCATCGAGAACGTACTTCTTGCCCCAGAGAACGATGGTCGAGTCCTTGACAGCCGAGAGGAAAGCCAGGGGTCCGACAGCGCCGGTCTGGGCGACGGGTTGACCGTCGATCATGATTTCCTTGATGTGGCCGACGGGGTAGAACTTGCCTTCTTCCTTGGCGCTGCCGTTGTACAGCTTATCGCCGTTGGCGGTGGTGGCTACAAACAGGGTCTCGTCGAGGGTGTAGGTACCGTTAGCGCCTTCAGCAACGCTCCATACTGACTCGACGCCGTCCTTGTTCATGCGGACCAGGCCGGCCTTGCCGAATTCGGAGTCTTTCCAGCCAGAGGCGGCAATGTAGCCGTCGGCCTGCAGCGAACCGTCGTCAGCTACGGTCGCGGAGAGGGTCAGGAACTGGTGATTGCCACTCTCCCCAAAGCCCTTGGGCTCGGTCGAGAGGCCGCGAGTCAGCAGCGCGATTACCACGACCGTCGAAACGATCAGCAGCAGGGCGCCTTTGAAGAACTGTACATAGGTGGTTGAAGCCATACCGGCGGTGGCCACGATCAGGGTCACGACGACACCGACGATGCAGACACCGACCCAGTGGGGCATGCCGAGCAGAGGCTTGACCAGCACGCCGGCGCCGACCATCTGGGGGATCAGGTAGAAGACCGAAACGACCAGGGTCGAGATGGCGGCCGTCAGCTGGATGGACTTGGAGTTGAATTTGGAGTCGAGGGCGTCGGTGAAGGTGTATTTACCGAGACGTTTCATCGGCTCGGCGACCAGGAACAGGGCGACCATCCAGCCCGCCAGGTAACCGATGGCGTACATCCAGCCATCGTAACCGGCGGTGGCGATCATGCCGCAAATTCCCAGGAAGCTGGCAGCTGAAAGGTAGTCACCGGCGAAGGCGATACCGTTGGTGAACCAGTGGATATTACCGCCGGCAGCGTAGTAACCGGCCGAGGAGGTCGTACGACGACCCAGATAGAAGGAGAGCCCGACCACGAAGGCAACGAAAATGAAGAACAGTGCGATAGCTATAGGTGAAGTTTGATAAATCATCTGTGTCGCCCCCCTTTATTTATTCAGCCGCGCTTCTGCGTTGTTGCAGAGCTGGTTGTAGATAACGGCCAATATCAAGGCGAGCGCGAGCAGGCCGAGACCATAAATGACAGCCAGGGTCTGGCCCATGACGATTACTTGCATCAAGGAGGGTTTGACGGCGTTTATGACAACAAAACCGCCGTAAACAATGGTGTAGGCGAGAAACATCCAGACGCCGAGTCTGGTTTTGTAGCTGGAGGCATTATCCTTGCCTAGCTTTACTGCAGGTCCATGTCCCATGGTGTTACTCCTTAGTTGTTAAGATTGAGAAAGGCCGGGTTGGGTGGATCAGGGCCCCGGTCATTTCTTGAGGGCATTCAATGTCCATGTAATGCGTGCAACGCTTGCGTTCCGGTTGGTCGTTACCTCCTTTCTCTGGCGAAAGCATTCTTTGTGGCGGTGGATGCCGTGCGTTGCAAAGATCAAACAATTTTTTACATGTATGTTAAATAAAGTGTTATGTAGGTATTTAATGCCATTTGGTAGGTCGTGAATTTCACAATATAATACGTTGTTTTAAAATCATGTCAACGTAAAACTTGTGTTGAAGTCGGTGTTTTTATGGGTGGTCTACGCCTTTCTGTTGAAAATAAAGGGTTTGTTTCTGCTTTTCTGAAATTGTGTGTGGAATATTTATAAACCTGTTCCAGCTTATGCGCTGGGCCCTGTTTTTTTGCTGGGTGGACGTGCGAAGGTGGTATTTTGGGGTCTTTTATTCGATACAATGCTGTGGTACCTTCATTGCATGGATTTGAATCATCTTCTTCTGCAAATTCCCGATTCTCGGCGGTTGACTTTTCTGGCCAATGATCCCCTGTCGGTTCCTCGTCGCTATACTCATCAAGATGATCGCGAAGTCGCGGCTTTCCTTAGTGCCGCCCTGGCCTATGGCAGGGCGGCGATGATTCGTCGCAATCTCGATAATCTGTTCAGTCGTATGCCTGAGGGGCCTGCTACTTTTGTTCGAAACTTTAATCCGCGTCGGGATGGTGAACGGCTATCCGGCTTTAAACATCGGTTTAACGATGCTGACGATCTGAAGGCTTTGTGCTGGATTTTGAAGAATATATTCGAGGCGGAAGGAAGCCTTGAGTCCTTCTTTGTGCGGGGGGATGAGGGGCAGGGCGATGTCGGTCCGGTTCTTATCTCTTTTGTTCGGCGGGCTTTCGAGTTTGACATGTCACCGGTTTGCGGACAGCGCGAGCTGCCAATTCGAGCCGGGGTTCGCTATTTTTTTCCCAGCCCGGCCTCCGGCAGCGCCTGTAAACGGCTCTGCATGTTTCTGCGCTGGGTCTGCCGTCCGGATGACGGCATTGACCTGGGTCTCTGGCGCGGTATCGATCCGTCACGTCTGGTCATCCCTCTCGACACCCACACTGCACGGATTTCCCGCTTGCTCGGATTGACTCGGCGCAACGCACCAAGCTGGAAAATGGCCATTGAAGTTACTGAACGTTTGCGGCAGTTTGATCCGCTTGACCCGGTTCGTTTTGACTTTGTATTGTCACATCTGGGAATCAGTGAAGGGTGCAGCGGTAAAAAAGGGGAGATTTGTCTGTCATGCCCGGTGGCGGGAGAATGTGTGGTGGGTCAGGGGCGGTGAGGCGTGAGGCGTCATCCGCCACTCGCCCCCCGCCACTGGTTTTTTCAGAGGGGAATCCGCAATTTCTTGCAGTGGGCGCGAATGACGATCTCGGCCTGGTTGAGGCGGGATAGTCGGGTGTTTTTGTGCTTGATTGCCAGTGCGTCATCCATGGGAATCTGCTCCTGACGGATGTCCCGGGCAACGATGCCCAGGTTGGAGATGATGGTTTTCAGATCGGCAGGCGTGTATTGGCGCATCATCGGCGGGGTGATGTTGAAAAAACCGCCGGCGATATCCTGGGCCAGCTTTTTGGGGTTTCCTGAGAGGGCCATGGGGAGTGCTCCAATTATGAATCAGAAAGGGTGGATGTGAATGGCAACACTCGAATACAAAGTGGTCGAAGAATCGATCGTGACCGACGAGAGCCTGGAGAAAATTCTCAACGAGTGGGTTTCTCGCGGCTGGCAGTACGACGGCATGCAGTTCGCCGTACGCGAGGGCAGCAAGCGCCCTGCCATGGCGTTTATTCTCTTTACCCGCCATAAGGACGACTGACCCCTTCAGTCGTCCCAGTTCTCCACATCCTTGTAACTTACGGTTTTGCGCGGATCCGACGACGGGGTGGCACCGCAGCGCCTGCAGGCCGGCTCTCCCACTTCATCTTCATCGGGCGGTGTCGACGGGTATTCGAGTTCCAGCGGCTTTCCGGTGCAGTTGCAGTACCATTTGCGATAGACCGTCATAGTTCCTCCCTGGCATATTGAATGGGGTGTTGACTTTCTTTCAGTATGCCAGAGCCCATCCCGGTCTCAAGGACCTCCCGTCATTTCAGTAGATCAGTCCGGTTTTTTTGCGTACCTTGCGCATTGTTTTGCTGGCCGAGTAGCGGGCCTTCTCTGCCCCTTGTGCGAGGATGGCGCGCAGCCCGTCGGGATCGGCCAGCAGCTCATTGCGGCGTTCGGTAAAGGGAGCAAAGAAATCCCGCACCATTTCGAACAGTTCCTGTTTGACCTCGCCGTAGCCTAATCCTCCCGCCTCATAGCGACGCCGCAGCTGCGTTTCCTGTTGCTTGTTCATGAAGAGTCGAGAGATCTGGAATACATTGCACGTATCGGGATTTTTTGGTTCTTCCACCGGGGTTGCGTCGGTGACGATACGCATCACCTGTTTGCGCAGGGCCTTTTCGTCCAGAAACAGGTCGATGGTATTACCGTAGCTTTTGCTCATTTTCTGGCCGTCGAGGCCGGGAACTGTGGCCACCTCGTCATCAATTTCCGGTTCCGGCAGGGTGAATATATCGCCGTACTCGTTGTTAAATTTAATGGCGATGTCGCGGGTTACTTCCACGTGTTGTTTCTGGTCTTTGCCGACCGGCACCTTTTCGCTCTGAAAGAGTAGAATGTCTGCGGCCATCAGCACCGGGTAGGCGAACAGGCCATGGTTGGCCGCGAGGCCGCGGGCGGTCTTGTCCTTGTAGCCGTGGCAGCGCTCGAGCAGTCCCATCGGGGTGAAGTTGGAGAGCGCCCAGGTCAGTTCCTGCACTTCTGGAACATCGGATTGTACCCAGAAAATACTCTTTTCTGGATCCATGCCCAGCGCAAGAAAGTTGGCTGCTGCTTCCAGCGTCCCCTTGGCCAGGGCCTTGCCGTCAGTTACTGATGTCATGGCATGGTAGTTGGCGATGAAGCAGAACAGTTCGCCGCCTTCCTGGTGCTCGATCATCTTCTTCATCATGCCGAAGTAGTTGCCCAGGTGCAGAGAGCCTGAAGGTTGGATGCCGGATAGGATGCGCATGTTAATACCTCTGAAAGCGGTGATTAGTTATTGGTGATTTGGTTGAAATGGACAATGCAAACTCGCGCGACTGTAAGGAGCGGGCGAGAGATGATTTTTAAAAAAATAAAGCCGCGGTCTATTGGCCGCGGCTATTACTTTATCTGTCGTCCGCGACCTGGTTTGGTGCGCGGCATGACGTATTGTTCGATGCGCGGACCGGCTCAATAAGAGGTCCAGCGCCACCAATAATGGTTCAAATGCTTTATGTCTTTACTCATGTTATTCATAGGAAATTAACCTAGCAACTTCACATCGGTTCGTCAATGGCTAAAATCGGGATCAGGCTTTGGGTCCGGCGCCGTTGCCCATCATGGTGGCGAATTGAAGGAGCTGCTGCAGGTCCATGCCACTTTCTTTGAGAATGCCGAGAAAGACGGGGAAGAGCTGCATGAGAAAGCCGGGATCCTTGATGACATCTTTGGAAAGCGGCGAAAGGGTTTCGAGCATAAAGGCCTTTTTCTGCTCGGCATCAAGGGCGAGCACGGCGCTTTTTAGTTCTTCGACAGTCATTTAATACTCCGATGATTGGTTATTGGTGATCAGTTTTTTCTTCGGTCGCCCAGGGCAATACGGAAAACGTCATTGTATTCGCTGGCGAAGTGAACCTCAAGCCCTTCTTGAAGATATTCAGGGAGTTCCTCGAAATCTTTGCGGTTGCCCTCGGGGAAAATCAGGGTTTTGAGTCCGGCGCGGCGGGAGGCAATGGTCTTTTCTTTGACTCCGCCGATGGGGAGAACCCGGCCAGTGAGGGTCAGTTCGCCGGTCATGCCGAGTTTTTCTTTTACCGGTTTCCCCGTAAGCATCGACAGCAGGGCGGTGGTCATGGTGACCCCCGCAGAGGGGCCGTCCTTGGGGGTGGCTCCGGCCGGGACATGCAGGTGTATGAAATGATTGTCGAAAAAATCCTCGGTGGCGCCGTACTCCTTGAGGTGGGCCATGACGTAGGAATAAGCGATTTCCGAGCTTTCTATCATCACGTTGCCAAGCTGCCCGGTCTGCTTGAACCCCTTGCTCTTGGCGACCATGGCGGTTGCTTCGACCTGGAGCGTAGCACCCCCCATGCTGGTCCAGGCCAGGCCGGTGACCACCCCGGGAACGTTTTCGAAAACTTCGTCCGCGGTAAAAGGGGGATTTCCGAGGTAGGTGTGGATATCCTTCTTGCCGATGATGATGTTTTCAGTTCGCTCACCGGCGAATTCCATGGCCGCTTTACGCATGATTTTTTTGATCCGGTTCTCCAGGGTACGTACTCCGGCCTCTCGGGCGTAGCCGTCGATAATTGTCTCGAGTGCCGCCTTGCGGATGCTTACCTGTCCTTTTTTCAGACCGTGGTTCTTGAGGGCCTTGGGGATCAGGTAGCGACGGGCGATCTCGACCTTCTCTTCGAGGATGTAGCCGGCAAGACGGATGATCTCCATGCGGTCGAGCAGTGGCGCCGGTATGGTGTCGAGCTGGTTGGCGGTGGCCACGAAAAGGACGTTGGAGAGGTCGAAGGGCACGTCGAGGTAGTGATCGCGGAATGTGCCGTTCTGCTCCGGGTCGAGTACTTCGAGCAGTGCCGAGGCCGGGTCACCCTGAAAGCTGGCGCCGATCTTGTCGATCTCGTCGAGCATCAGCACCGGGTTGGCGGTTCCGGCGCTCTTCATTGCCTGGATAAACCGGCCCGGCATCGCGCCTATATAGGTGCGACGGTGCCCTTTGATCTCGGCCTCGTCGCGCATTCCGCCGAGAGAAAAACGATAAAAGGTTCGTCCGAGGGCGTCGGCGATGCTCTTGCCCACCGAGGTTTTGCCGACGCCGGGAGGGCCGACCAGGCAGAGGATCGAGCCGGAGATGTCGCCTTTCATTTTGCCGACGGCAATAAACTCGAGGATCCGTTCTTTAACGTCGTCAAGGCCGTAATGGTCGCGGTCGAGTACCTTGCGGGCCCTGTCGAGCTTGTAACTGTCTTTGCTGAACTTGGCCCATGGGAGGATGGTCAACCAGTCGAGGTAATTGCGCGAGACGTTATATTCGGGAGATGAAGGTTCAATCAGCTGCAACTTTTCGAGCTCATCGTCGACTGTTTTTTGCGCTTCGGCGTTGAGTTTAAGCCCTTTGAGGCGTTGCTGAAATTTTTCGATTTCGGTGGTTTTGCCTTCTTTTTCGAGCCCTAGTTCCTTTTTGATCTCCTTGAGCTGTGCCTTGAGAAAGAATTCCCGCTGCTGGGCCGAAACTTTCTCTTCGATCTGTTTGGAAATCTTGGTTTGAAGACGGGAGATTTCCAGCTCCTTTTTCAACACCACCAGCACCCGGTCGATGCGTCTGCGTACGTCAAAGGTCTCGAGAATTTTCTGTAGTTCCTGGCCGTCGGCGCTGGTCAAGTTAGCAGCAAAATCGGCCAGCCGCCCCGGATCATTCATGCTTGAGCGGTTGAGAAAGAGTTTGATTTCTTCAGAATACAGGGGGTTGATCTGGACCAGTTCTTTCAGGGTGGCGATGATCGCCATTGAATAGGCTTTGAGTTCCGGATTGACCGACATTTCGGCGCTGTAGTGGTATTTGGCGCGGGCAAAGAGGCCTTCAGGGGTCTCCTTCAACTCTTCGATGGTAAAGCGTTCGAGGCAATTGACCAGAAAATGGGCATTTTCATCATCGGCATGAACCAGTTTGACGATCTTGCCAGCCACCCCGGTTTTGTGCAGATTCTCTGAGGAGTCGCCCGCTTCGAGGTCGCGAACCATGACCAGACCCAGGGTCTGGTCAGGGCTTTCGATGGCTTTTTTGACCGCTTTGACCTGTGATTCACCGGTCGCTGATAACGGGATCAGCAAATTAGGAAAGGCCGGTCTGGGACGCAGCGGAAGAATAGGTAATCCGTTAGGTAGAATTTCTGCGGCCAGAACCAGATCCGCCGCGGAATTCTGTTGATTGCCTTCAGCGCCGTTGATTTCGGCTTCGATGAAGTCGTCTTTTTCTTCGGTCATAAATAGGCACTCCTTGGAGATGCTTTTAGGTTCCGAAAAACTAATCATTTTAATGTGGATTGTCAACCGCCTGTTTCGAAAATCAATAAGGACACCGATGGACACTTTTTGATTATAGCAGGAACAGGAAATGTCTTGCTGGTAGCCTTGGTGCGCA
>JBFHFM010000117.1:0-9996 GCA_041583595.1 Trichloromonas sp.
AAACTTTTCTTTAATCTCTGGTTCAACCCGTGAATTAGCTTTCAACGCGTCAATTATTTCAGGATGAGCGACAAGCAACCGATGGTGGTCAGCAATTAGTGCAAATATCGAACCATTGCAATGAGCAGCGATATTTTTCAAAGTGGCAGGAAGTATTCCAGGATTGTTCAATAATGCACCGATCACCAAGGGGTCCTCCAGACCTCCCAGGGCCATTAGCTCAAGATGCTTGGGGTGCAGCGTTCCGGCGTCTGCCAATGCGACCAATTCTCCACTGTCAAATGCCGACAGGGCTGCGGTAACCGCACTTTTCAACTCACCGTCACCGCTCTGAAAAAGAAACAGAAATACTGTCAACCGATCTTTCAGCGACAAATCGGTTTCACCACGAATCACAGCCAATTGCTCCTCACGGGAAGCATCTCGAACCAACCGGGCGACCTCTGGAGATACCAACAACTTTACGGTTCTATTATTACTGTTCATGCCTTCCCTTCATCAGGGGGTCCCTACCACCTCAACCTCAAGCCCTATATCACGCGCTTGCCTGGCCGCCTTATTCGCTTTCGCCTCATCAGGAAAACTGCCAAACCTGAGCCTCGACAGGGTCAGCTCAACCTCGGCCGGTTCTTCTTTAACCACAATCCCTTGCTTAGAAAGCTCATCGGCAAAGATTCGCGCCTTATCAATTTCATAGTAAGAGCCGGCGTAAACCGCCCGTCCATCGCCACGGCGCATGGAAAAAACACCGGGGATGGTCTTTGCCAGAGACTTGACCTTCTGCTCAGCCACGTCCTGGGCGTAGACCCCAATCAGCAAACGGGTCATCGGCATGACTTTCTTGACCGGAATCACCTTTCCCTTATATCCAAGCTGACTTATTTTCGCCAACACCTGATCCCGATGAACATGATCGACAAAAGCACCGGCCTGGATAGTATATTTACCGACCACCACGTGCTTTTCAGATGCAACAGTGGCTTTTTTCTTCGCCACGGCCGCAGGTACCTCACTTTTTGCAGCTACGACCGCAACCTCAGGCGGGCTGGCTGGCATCACCGGATCAACAGGAGCCGCGGGCGGTACTTCGGCCACCGAAGTAGCAGGTGCGGATTCGCTCGGTAAAACTTCGCGCAACGTCCCCCTGGGAATCGGAGCTTCGACCGCAGGCGTATTAACCGCCTCAACCGGTTCGCTTTCCGGAATCGCAGGCATGGCGGATGGATCCGGCCGCTCCGGCATAGCCACAGTCTGCTTGGCCGGTGCTGGCCCCTTGGCAACCGGCGGAGCCGGGCTGGTCGTAAAATAATAAAATCCAGCAGCAGACAGAACCATCACCAGCACCCCATACCAGACTATCCGCGATGGTGTACTCCGGACCTTTTCGGCGGCCGAATCATCGGCTGCGGCAACAGCTGATTTCTCGGCAACCGGGATACTGGACGCCAGGGGATGGACCGAATCCGATTCCTTTTCCAGGGAACCAAGATCGAAATCCTCGCCAGCCTCATCCACACCTTCGGTATCATCTTCGAGCGACCCCCAGCCGTCGTCATCGGCAAAATCCTCACCGCCGTCACCGAAAGAAAAATCCTTATCGTCATCCACCATCTAGATCACCTCATTTTAAGCTGTCAGCTGGTCCACCTTGATTGTGCCGCTAAAATCACCAAATGCTCAGTTGCGGCACTTATTTCCGTCACTGCGGCGTACCTGAGCACGCCGCAGTGACGGAAAATTGCACACCTTGCATGTGACACTTTTTGTTTGACCATCAGGTCATTTTGCTTTCTTGCGAAAGCGTCAGTCTTCCTTTTTCAGGTCAGCCAGAATCTTGGCCGTCATGTGGGAAGGCACTTCTTCGTAATGGGAAAATTCCATAGTAAACAAACCGCGGTCCGAGGTCATGGAACGCAGTTCCGGAGCATATTTAAGAACCTCGGCCATGGGCACCTGCACGGCGATATTCTGACTACTTCCCTGAGGCTCAACGCCTAAAACTTTGCCGCGCCGGGAGTTCATGTCGCCGATCACATCACCAACGCAATCGTCCGGCACCATGATCTCCATGTGCATAACGGGTTCCAACAGCACCGGATTGGCTTCCTCCATGGCTTTTTTAAACGCCATGGAACCGGCGATTTTAAATGCCATCTCCGACGAATCGACCGAATGGTGAGAACCGTCATACAGGGTTACCGAAAAGTCCTGCACCGGGTAGCCAGCCAAAATGCCGTGTTTCAACGATTCATGAATGCCCTTGTCAACAGCCGGGATAAACTGCCGCGGGATAACCCCGCCAACGACCTTATCAATAAATTGATATCCTTCTCCGCGAGGGAGAGGAGCGACTTCAATATGCACATCGGCAAACTGACCACGACCACCAGACTGTTTCTTGTGCCGATAATGCTGCTTCACCGTCTTTTTGACGGTTTCACGATACGGCACCTTCGGTTCTTTAAGCAAAACCTCGACCCCGAATTTGCGTTTGAGCTTCTCGACAGCGACCTCGACATGCACCTGCCCCATGCCGGAGAGGATCATTTCTTTGGTCTCTTCGTCGCGCTGGACATGGTAGGTAGGGTCCTCCTCCATGATCCGGTGCAACGAGCCCATGATCTTATCTTCGTCCCCCTTGCTTTTGGCCTCAAGGGCAAAAGAAATCACCGGCTTGAGTGCCAAGGGACTCTCATAGACGATCGGTTTGGCCCCGTCGCAGAGGGTGTCACCAGTCGCCGTCTCCTTAAGCTTGGCCACAGCGACGATATCGCCTGCCTCGGCTTCGGCAACGGCCTTCTGCTTTTTGCCTTCCAGTTCAAAAATCTGGCCGATACGCTCGGGAGCTTCTTTATTGGGATTATAGACAACAGAATCGCTTTTGAGCGTGCCCGAATAGATCCGGAACAGGGTCAATTTACCGGTATAGGGGTCGCTGATGGTTTTAAAAACCATGGCCGAAAAAGGCTCGTTCGGATCAGGCTTGCGCTTCTCGGCTTCGCCGGTCTTGGGATTGGTCCCGTACTGAATGCCCTTATCGACCGGAGAGGGCAGGCAGTTAACGATAAAATTGAGCAGGTTACGCACTCCAATGTTGGCCGTGGCGCTACCGCAGAAAACCGGTGTAAAGACCTTGGTAAGAGTTCCTTCCCGCAGTCCGCGCAAAATCTCGTCGCGGCTGAGCGACTCGGTCTCCAGATATTTTTCCATCAGTTCGTCGTCAGCTTCAGCGGCCGCTTCGACCATGATCGTCCGCACCCGCTCGGCCTCGTCAAGATACTCAGCCGGGATTTCGGTTTCGTCGTAAGTCCCCTGGTCGTCAAACTTGAAAAAACGAGCTTTCATGTCAACCAGATCGATAATTCCCTTGAAATCTTCTCCGGCGCCGACCGGCAGGGCCACGGCAATGGCACGGGTCGAGAGGTTTTTCTGAACATCATCGACGACCTTGAGGAAGTCGGCGCGGTCACGGTCCATCTTGTTGACAAAGACAATCCGCGGCACTTCGAATTCGTTAGCCCACTGCCAGATTTTCAGGGTTTGTGCCTTGACCCCATCAACGGCAGAAACCACCAGCACGGCCCCACCAAGAACGCGCAGACAGTTGCGTGTATCATGAAGAAAGTTGGTATAACCGGGGGTGTCGACGATATGCAGGCTGCAATCTTGCCATTCACAGTGATTGAGGCTCGAACTGATAGTGATCTGACGTTTGATTTCTTCAGGCTCATAATCCATGGTCGAGGTGCCGTCATCCACCCGTCCAAGACGATCCGTCATTCCGGTATTGAAGAGGATTGCCTCGGTAAGCGACGTCTTACCGGCATCCCCTTGCCCCACAATTCCCAAGTTACGCAGTTTGACCGTTTCATACTTCCCCATGATTCCTCCTTAATATTTCACCCCAGAGTGAAACCAGTTAAAGGATTGACGTCAGGAAACAACGAGCAACGGGGATTATCCCCATCAAACTATTACGCCGGGTTCCCCCGGTAAGGTCTTGTGTTAGTAAATCTCCGCGAGCAAACCTCAGGGCTCGTTACTCTTGCCCCCTCCCTTGTTGCGATGGTAAATAATCAACAGTCCGTCCAGAGTCAACATCGGTTCAACCGCGTCGATCGACTTGGCCTCGGCGGCGATCAATGACGCCAATCCGCCAGTGGCCACCACCAGGGAAGGCTCGCCGGCTTCTTGTTTCATCCGGGCGACGATTCCTTCGACCAGACCGACATAACCGTAAAATATGCCGGATTGCATGCTGCTGACAGTGTTTTTGGCGATAATTTGGGGCGGTCGTGATAAATCGACCCGTGGCAGCTTACTGGCCCGTTCAAACAAGGCCTCGGCCGAAATCGCCACGCCGGGAGCAATAGCACCGCCAAGATATTCGCCCTTGGCGGAAACATAGTCAAAGGTTGTTGCCGTACCGAAATCAACGACGATCAGACTGCGCCGATACTTTTCGTAAGCGGCCACCGCGTTAACAATACGGTCGGCACCGACTTCTTTGGGATTATCGTAGAGAATCGGCATACCGGTTTTGATCCCGGGACCGACCACGTAGGGTTTTTTGTCGAAATATGTTTGACAGAGAGCAACAAAGGTATTCAAAAGCGGCGGCACCACACAGGAGATGATGACATCACAAACCTCCTTGAACCGCACCTCCGAAAGCCCGAACAGGCGATCAATCAGAATGGCATATTCATCGACGGTGCGAGACTTATCGGTAGCCACCCGCCAGTTTTTAACAAGAGTTTCACCGGCATAGAGACCGAGCACGGTGTTTGAATTGCCGATATCGATAACCAGAAGCATAGATTCAACCAGTCAAATAGAAATAAACAGATTGCAGGAACAGATACGTTAGAGAGGCCTGACGTCGCCAGCCATTATTTTTTCGAGCACACCTTCGGGGGTGCGCACCAAAAGTGCCCCGTCGGTATCCAGCCCCTCAACCGTCCCACGAAAAACCCGGCTCTGACAGTCAACTTCGACCATCCGTCCAACCAGGTCGCAGAGTTCTTCCCATGCGCGAATGATCGGTTCAAAACCGCCGTCGAGATAAGCCAGATAGAGTTGATCGAGATAACGATACAAGGTGCGGGCAAAGGCCAGCCGGGAAACCATCTCCCCTTTTTCAAGGGCCACGGATGTGGCAGGATATCGCAGGTCGGCGGGAAACTGACCGGTCTCCATATTCAGGTTAACGCCAATGCCGAGAATGATGTAACGCACCCCCTCGGTTTCGGCATTCATTTCATTAAGCAGACCGGCGACCTTTTTACCTCTCAGCATGACATCATTCGGCCATTTAACCGTAGGTGCCAGCCCGCTGATATCGCGAATCGCCCGAGCCACCGCCACCGCGGAAATAAAAGTCAACTGCGGACCATCGAAAGGTAGTATTGGCGGACGCAACAGCACCGAAGTGTAGAGGTTGACTCCCGCCGGCGAAGCCCAGACTCGACCAAGCCGCCCCTTGCCGGCAGTTTGCCGGTCTGCAATCACCACGGTTCCTTCGATATGTCCCTGGTCGCCAAGTTCCCGGGCTCGGGTATTGGTCGAGTCGGTTTCATCGAAAAAAACCAGTTCTCGACCGACTATGCGAGTCTCAAGTCCGGAACGCAACTCTTCAATCAAAAGCGCATCGGGCGAGGCCGTCAACCGATAGCCCCGTGAAGTGACCGCATCGATGGTGTAACCGAGGTCACGCAGCAGGCGGATTTTTTTCCAGACAGCGGTGCGCGAAACCCCCAGCTTCTGACTGATTTCTTCCCCCGACACAAATGTCCCGGGATGTTCGCGAAACAGATCGAGAATATCTTCGTGCTCCAGCTTTTTGCTCATGCGCTCCTGAAGACTCTCTACTGAAACAACATGGAAATATCCACCGCTTTAAACGAGTGGGTCAACGCACCGACCGAGATAAAATCAACACCGGTCTCGGCAATAGCCCGTACGGTTTCCAGATTAACCCCACCAGAGGCTTCAGTCAGGGCCCGGCCGCCTACCAACTGAACCGCTTCGCGCAGGGTATCGGGTCCCATATTATCAAGCAGGATAATGTCGGCACGGGCAGCCAGAGCCGAGCGGACCTCGTCAAAATCACGGGTTTCAACTTCGATTTTAAGGGTGTGCGGAACCCGGGCGCGAGCTCGCTCGATGGCCACTTCAACGCCACCGGCGGCGGCAATGTGATTTTCTTTGATCAACACCCCATCATAGAGCGAAGTGCGATGATTCCGCCCTCCCCCCATACGCACCGAGTATTTTTCAAGCACTCGCAGCCCCGGCGTGGTCTTGCGGGTATCGACCAGAGTGGCCGATGTCCCCTCAATCGCCTGAACGAATTGGGCCGTCAAGGTGGCCACGCCGCTCATACGCTGCAACAGGTTCAACGCCACCCGCTCCCCCTGCAACAGCACCGCTGCATCCCCCTTGAGCCAGGCAAGCACCTGGCCGCGATTCACGGTACGGCCGTCTTCTACAATCTTCTCGAAGGCCACCTTTTCGTCAAGCAGGTGAAAGACCCGACCTGCCACGTCGATACCCGAAAGGACGAAATCTTCTTTGGCAACCAACTCAGCGCGCCCCGAGGTACCCGGCTCGACCGTCGCTAGAGTGGTGACATCCCCGAGGCCGATATCCTCCTGCAGGGCATTGCGAATGATGCGATCTATTTCAAACATTTGAGCTCCTGTCTAACTTATTGAAAACGCTTTTTTTATAGCACAAATTTCCGAACTCTCGCAACCGAAAAGCCCGGCGGTGAAACAAAGTTATTTAGCCTTTACATTTCCTCTGATTATGCTAGAAAAGGATGGTTACGCAACAAAGTGCTGTAGATTTGCAAAAACGATCCCCATCACCCTGGACATCATTCATAACAGGAGTGCCCCGTGTCCCACAAACTACTTATCTCAATAGCATTAACCTGCTCTCTTTGCCTCTCCGGCTGCGTCAGCAAAACACTCTACCAGCAACAGGTTGATGAAACGGCGCAACTGACTAGCCGAATCGGCGACCTCCAAGCCGAATATCAATTGATTGTCGACAAAAACGGCTACCTCACACAACGCAACAGCGAACTTGACCAGCGTTTGCGAGACGCACTGAACCGAAGCTCGGCACTGCAGGACGACCTGCTGAGAGCAAAGGCCGATATTGACCGACTGGAAAAAATTCTCTCGGCTCGCAGCGCAGAAGCAGGCGCCGCGATTTCCGACATGCGCAAGACCATCGATCGCCTCGAGACTCAGAATCGCGACCTTGCCCTGCAGGTAGAAAATGAGCGCCTTGCCCGCGAGGCCCGAGTCGCCCAGATGAAAAGCACTTACGACGAACTGGTCGGGATGATGGATGTGGAGATCAAGCGGGGCGAGGTCACCATTTCCGAACTTCAGGGCAAGCTGACCGTGAACATGGTGGAGAAAATTCTCTTTGCCTCCGGTGAAGCCGAGGTAAAACCGGCGGGGATAGAGGTTCTACGCCGGGTTGGCGGAATCGTTAAAGAAGTGCAGGACAAAGAAATCCGCATCGAGGGGCATACAGACAATGTCCCGATCAGCCCCCGACTGCAGCAGAAGTTTCCCAGCAACTGGGAACTGTCAACGGCTCGCGCCGTGAATATTCTGCATTTCCTGCAGGATAAAGTCGGCCTTTCCGGCGATCGGATATCCGCATGCGGCTATGGCGAATACCGTCCCGTTGCTGACAACAGCACCCCGGAAGGGCGCGCACAGAACCGCCGAATCCAGATCGTTCTGGCGCCCATCGAGAACCAGGTCGCACAGTAGACTGAAGCAGACCAGCCCTGAGAAAACGACCGAATGCCTGACATAGAGTATATTTTTTGGGACAACGACGGCGTTCTGGTCGATACGGAACATCTGTACTTTCAGGCGTCGGCCGAAGTGCTTGCAGAAGCCGGCATCCCGATCAGCCGTGAGCAGTTCATCGATATTTCCCTTAAACGCGGGGAAAGCATTTTCGATCTGGCCCGGCACCGGCACCGCCCTGAGCATATCAATGACATGCGCGAACAACGCAATCGTCGTTACGCCGACCTGCTACGACAGGGAGTTGCCCCCATGGCTGGCGTCATGGATACCTTGCAAGAGCTACATGGTCGGGTCGGGATGGCCATTGTCACCAGCTCACACCGGGACCATTTCGACATCATCCACAGCCATACCGAACTCCTCAAATTCTTCGATTTCGTTCTGACCCGAGAAGACTATACCCATTCCAAACCACACCCTGAGCCCTACCTCACCGCACTCACTAAAAGCGCACGCCCCGCCAACCGGTGCCTGGTCGTTGAAGACTCGGAACGTGGATTGAGTGCCGCTGTGGCAGCCGGACTGGCCTGTGTAGTGATCCCCGGAGAGCTCAATCGGCACTGCGACCTGTCAACATCCACTCGAATACTTGCGCACAGCTCCGAAATCCCGAATTTTATCTTTGGCGACTTCGCCACACATAAATAGCCTCGCAACGCCACCCCCACAAAGCACCTAAGACAATCAAACCCTGCGCTACCTAGCCCACCGATCTAAAGCGTCTTGCTTTTGCCAGCAACAAAACCTCCCTCAGATATTTTTTCGCTTGAAATATTCCAGAGCTAACGATACTATTGCGCCAATTCTGATTCCTTCGGGGGTCAGAAGGCGACCCCGTGTACTCCCCCCCTCCGTACACGGGGTCTTTTATTGTCTAAATTTACCCCCCACAAAATGTATACACTACCAGCTAATAAACAAATCTCATTTGGCCTCTGTTTTTAGTTGATTTCATCAAAAGACTGCAGTATTATCCGCACATTGCTCCTCTGGTTCCCCAAAAAAACCAGAGGGATTTAGCCCCGTGATACCCCTCCTTCACGGGGCATTTTTTTGCCTTTTTTTCCTCCCCTTTCATCCATTGATCTAGCCAAACACCGTTGTCAAACAAAACCCAGGTGATAAAGTTTTATGATTCTCACACTCGGGAGGCAACATGTCCGAAAATAACCCTGATGGCCTGCCTGAACCGCCTAAGGCAATCGATCTTTGCGCCCTCCCCGACGATGGAGGCCCTGATTATAACCGGCTTATTTTCGAAAAAAGCCCATACCTTCTCCAACACGCCCAAAACCCCGTCGACTGGTTTCCCTGGGGTGATACCGCGTTAGGCAAAGCCCAAACTGAAAACAAACCGATCTTCCTCTCCATCGGCTACTCCACCTGCCATTGGTGTCATGTCATGGCCCACGAATCATTCGAAAACAACAATGTGGCGACGGTACTCAATCGAGCTTTCGTTTCCATCAAAGTCGATCGCGAAGAACGTCCTGATATTGACCAGACCTACATGACCGCCTGCCAGATGCTCACCGGCAGCGGCGGCTGGCCGCTAACCCTGGTACTTACCCCGGACAAGCAGCCCTTCTTCGCCGCCACCTACATCCCCCGAGAGCGCCGCCCAGGGATGGCCGGCCTGATTGAAATTCTCGAACGAATTGAACTGGCATGGCGCACCGACCAGACTGGCATCCTCCAGAGCAGCAACCAGATCACTCTCGCCCTGCGCCAGCACAACCTGCCGACCGGTGAAAGCCGCCCCCTTGACGATACACCATTGGTGAAAGCCGTCGAGCATTATCAAAGAGCCTTTGATCAAGATTTCGGTGGTTTCGACAGTGCCCCCAAGTTTCCCTCCGCCCATAATCTTTCGCTGTTGCTGCGCCTGGCCCGTCGCTTCAATGCGCCAGAGATAGCGTCCATGGCTTTGCAGACCCTTGAGCAGATCCGTCAAGGCGGCATCTACGACCAGATTGGCCACGGCATTCACCGCTACTCTGTAGATCGACAGTGGATCGTGCCTCATTTCGAAAAAATGCTTTACGACCAGGCCATGCTGGTCCTGGCCTGCGTCGATGCCTTTCAGTACAGTGGAGAAGAGAAGTTCAGACAGACGGCCCTGGAGACCGCAGACTATGTCCTCCGAGACCTG
>JBFHFM010000118.1:0-9977 GCA_041583595.1 Trichloromonas sp.
GCCGGTCCCGGCGCCAGCGATCCTGGAAGAACGCATCCGGGCCATGATTGCGGCCAGCACCACGCCCATTACCGGATAGCCCATGGCAGGCCGTACGTGGAAAGATCTGAAATCGGGGACAGCAGTTCCTTCAGATAAAAAAGTCGCGTCGAAGGACACATCAACGGATGCTGTAACCCTGGCCGCTGCGCAATCACCGCGACTGTCCCAACTGCTTGAGCAACGCAAAGAGCTGGAAGCGCGTCTTCATGGTCTCGCCTCCGGAGGGGGGCCGTCAGACCCACGTGAGGCGGCGAGATTTCATGTGCCGACTTTCGCTGAGCGTCAGGCTGAGCAGCGTGAGTGGGAAAAACGATACGAGACCATGAAAAGTCGCGCGGCGCAACGCCGGGGTCAGGCTCCAGTGACAAAAACACCTGAGGGTGACGGCAGTGCCGGACAGTCGAGTCAAGAGGAGAAGGCATTGCCCCTTCGCCAGGCCGCATCCTCAGCCACCGAACCGGTGAACCAATGGCTGAACCGGCGTGACAAACAACGTCGATCCCTTCTGGATTCAGCGCGGGACAGGCTCTCCCCTCTGAATGATGTCGCCAACGTCGGTCGTAAGCTGCACGGAAAACTCTCAGGAGCCTCAAACCAGTTGCGGGATCTCGATCGACAGTTGGCCGAAAATGGCTTGACTAACGAACGAGAAGAATTAAAAGCACTCGGAACCGACAAACTGGCCAAAGGCACGGCCCTGGTCGACAAATATACCAAGATGGCCGAGGCACCAAAGCGGGCCGTCGACAAAATCGACCAGTTCTGGAAAACCCGACAGAACGAGGTCGGCGGCGCGATGGATCGAGCAGGCCCCTATGTGAACAGCTCACGACAGCGGCTTTCGACTGAAAAGGGAGGGTCGGGAGATCTGTTCGAACGCATGGAGCGTAATCGGATGCAGGCACTACAGCGGCGAAAAGAGCAACGTCGCGAGGAAGAGCGGGATGAAGAACGCCGTCAGCGGGCAAAGCGCAACCGGCGCAATGGAGATTGAGATATATGGGTAACGAAGACCGTTTCGTTTCAGAATCACTTGAGGCACTGCTGGTGTCGATTGCCGACGGCGTGCGTGAAGCGCAGGACGCACTGAACAATATTAAACCGGTAGATGCTTTTGGTCGGGCGATGCCGACCTACCACATGCCGTATCTCGACTTTGAGCTGCAAGTCGAGATGGAAACGGTCACGACCGCCTCCGGGTCCAGGTTTCTGCGCATCAATCCCAAGACTGGGAGCAGCTCATCGACCCGCGAGGTGACCAGCACCATTTCCGGACGCCTGGTCGCCGTCCCCCCCGGAGACGGTTTGCCGACGCCGCTGCTGACCCTCTCCTCCCAGTGGAAGAAAAGCAGAGTGTACGAGATCAACGTGTCAGCCGTAAACTCGGCAGGCGAAATTCTGGCGGGCCAGGCCATCGAACTGAATATCAACCTGGAAGCCTCAAGGCAGCTTTCCGAGACCGAAGGGGTCAAGCTGCCAGCCAAACTCGAAGGAACAAACGTAAGCGAGGCCATCCTCATAACCGATGAAACCGGATCGGCCTCTACGCTTTTCACCATCGGGGCCCGTATCCCTGCCAAAGCAGTACTGGTTTTAAGCGCCGAACTCGGTTCCGAAGTGGCCAATCTGACCGTTAAAGCGGGAGGTGAGGCATGAAGTTAATCGAGGCATTCGCACAGATTATGACCAGCGAAGGTAAAGAGGCCGCTGGGCTGTCCGTTGACCTGGAAGTCTTCGTTCTTGCTTCACGCCGCTGGGCCAAAATAGGTTCGGCCAAAGCGGCCGCCAAGGGAATCTGGCAGGCCAAGGCTAAACCGGCGCCCAGCGAATTTCCCTACGCCCCCATTTTACGCCTGACGGAGTCTGGAACTGCCGGCCCCCGAGTGATCGCACAAAACTGCCACCTCAGCTACGACCCAACCCACCAGACCCTGACTGCGGATTTCGGTCTGGTGGAACTATTAGGGGAATCGGCCTACGCGTTAAAGGCCTCCAACGCCAAATTCAGTCGGGTGAAATACATGGTGGCGGGACAGCCTAAGCAAGCAATAACAGTCCGGCCAAGTCTGATTCGTCCCACAAATCTTGCCTCAGTTGGAACCATCTCCACAGTGGATACCTTTAATTCCGAGATGCTGAAGTTCAAAGCACGAGAGGCCGAACTGCAAATAAAAATCAATCAGAGCGACCAAGAATTAAAAAAGCAGATCGTTGCGTTGGCGACGGAAAAAAGCCGGATTGCGTCGCTCGAAACTCAGATTGCCAAACTTGTTGCAAGCGAAGCACAATTGAAGAAAGAAAATGAAATCTATACCGACGAAGAAAAACGTAAAGCTCCAATTCAGGATATTGTAGCCAATATCGGAGCGGTTGTGGATACCGCGAACAACAAGTTGCTCAGTGAAAAACGCCCCTATCGCTTCGGAAAGATAGAGGTCGACCTTAAAGGAACCCTCAGTAAGGACGGGCAGTCCATGACCTTTCTCAACATGGCTGAACTGGGTAAAATCTCTACGGGAAGCGCCCTATCAGGCTTAAAGGTCGAACTGCTCCCCCAGCGCGGGCAAGCCGATACAGCAACAACGCAGGTCGTACCGGACGTCACCGGATTAACGGAAACGGCCGTACGCCGCTTGCTGAACCAGTCAGGCCTGCGGTTAGAGGCCATCAGCAAGTCAGAATCCAAGGTGCCGATCGGTCAATCAATGAGCCAGTCGCCCAAACCAGGAGCAGAAGCCCCACAAAACAAAACGGTTCTTGTCGTTTTTGCGGCACCTTGATTCAATAGGGAGATGCGAGTATGAGCAAAGTGATCAATGACCTGGTAGGTGACGTCGTGGCTTCGCCACTCGGTGAGGTCATCGCCGCGGTGGGTGAGGGAGTGGCCGAAGCCCAGCAGGCGTTGGATGAAGGGTCTCTTGCGAAAACACTGGAAATTTACTCTGAAGGTGGCGAGGACGCGGTCGCCTTTTTGCGTGAAATAGGGTACAAACCCACATTTTACACCCTGCCCGAGACCACCGGCGAAGTGCGGGTTTCCCTGCACCTGGGTACGTCTGCCCAAGGCAGTGGTGCCGTAGCGACCAGTAAGAGTATTCAACCGGTGGTGGCCACACAACTTGCACGAATCGGGCGCAACGTCGGCATAAAACCACGGCTGTATGCAACCCCAGTCGATGCAGGCTATGCCAACCGATACGGTTATCAGGCTGACGTCAGTGCCAAATTAACCTTCAAAATCGTCCCAGTTCCCCCTCCCGACGGGATTGATGAACTGCGGGTCACACCCAACCTGGTTGGCAAAAGCCTCGCGGATAGCCGCCTGATTGCCGAAAGTCTCGGTTTCGAACTCACAATCTACGACAAGAACGGCGAGGTGGCCACAACTCCTGCAGCGACAGCCATTGTGCAAAAACAGGACCCGACCGGGCAACAGTTGGCCCGCCTGGGAGATCAGATCCGTCTGACTCTCAAATAAAAGCTCTCCGCCAGAAGGGGAGAGCTCTTGAGGGTTGAGTCAAAATAACGCGGTGATGTCCGATGATAGACCGGCAATGCGCCTCGAACTCACCCCTGCATGTCGCTGATCAGTCGTCCGAAATTCTCAACCTTGTTCCAATCGGTGTAATCCACCACGGTTGCAGGATCGGTCGGCCCCTTGGTCATCCACATGATTAGCCGGATCATCTGGCGATCGAAGTAGCCACAACGCGGGTAATTGAGAACCCCGCCAAAGACCGCCAACTGTTTCGGCTTCCAGGCGATCTGCCCCAAAAATTTCTTTAAATAGGGATTGGTATCAGGCTGGTTCTTCTCCGGCTTGCGGGCCACCACATTGACCGAGAAAAAAGCATTTGGCTTCGAATCCAGCAGCTGTTGATTCTTTTTGACGAAGTCATAGATCCGCTTACTGTGCTTGCCGTAGCGGATACTCCCCCCGACGACGATCTTGTCGTATTGGGTCAAATCGGGATGCGGTTGGTCGACCGACAACAGTTGCACCTGGTTGCCCTGCGTCTCGATCACCTGCTGCAGGCGCTCGCAGATTTCCCTGGTGTGCCCATCGGTGGTGGCATAGACAATCAATATTTTATTCATCCCATTCTCCGTTTGTACAATGGTTCATTTTGACCATGGTCCGAAATGGACAGAAATACCCAGTGATCAGGATCAAAGGCCGGTAGCAGGACAGTTTCCAGCCCAAGAAGAGATCGAGATTTACCTTGCAACGCCCAATCAATCAGCGCAACAGATCACTGATGCAAATCCGGAGCCAAACAACCCCCAGGAAGAAGGTTCAACACTGTTGATCGTTTTCGGGGCATAAACACAAGGCCCGGTCATTATAACCGGGCCCTGGGCATCGTGTTGGCTACACTTCCATTCGCGCTTGCAGTTGTCCTGCAATTACTTGCCGGCGTTATCGGAAAGTGAAATATTGAGTTCGAGCACTTCGCAATCGCCGTTTCGGTCAACCGAAAGTTTGATCTGGTCCTCTTCAATGGGGATGTATTTTCTGACTACCTCGAGAATGTCCTTCTGCAAACGCGGCAGAAAATCGGGAGTATTGGAGCGGCGCCGTTCATGGGCGACGATAATCTGCAAACGCTCTTTGGCGAGGACTGCGGATTTCGGGCTTGATGAGCGAAAAAAATCCAAAAATTTCATGACTTAGCTTCCAAATAAGCGGGAGATAAGGCCTTTTTTGGGAACATCCATGAAACGAAAGGGACGCTCCTGACCCAGGAACCGGTCGACCACATCCATATAGGCTGAGCCGGCATCGTTGTCCTTGTCCAGGGTGACCGGTACCCCGGAGTTGGAGGCGACCAGCACCGATTTGGACTCGGGAATAACCCCCAAAAAGGGAATAGCCAGAATCTCCTGTACGTCGGCGGCGCTAAGCATATCCCCCCGATTGACGCGGCTGGCGTCGTAGCGGGTGACGACCAGGTGTTCTTTAACCGACAGGTTCTGCTCGGCGCGCCGGGTTTTGCTGGAAAGCATGCCGATAATGCGGTCGGAGTCGCGCACCGAGGAAACCTCAGGGTTGGTCACCACCAGCGCTTCATCGGCAAAATACATGGCGGTAATAGCGCCCTTTTCGATCCCCGCCGGCGAGTCGCAGATAATGTAATCGAAGCGTTCTTTAAGTTCGTTGATGATCCGTTCAACCCCTTCGAGACTCAGGGCGTCCTTGTCCCGCGTTTGCGAGGCAGGGAGAACGAAAAGATTATCGACGCGCTTATCCTTGATCAGGGCCTGATTCAGCGAACCTTCGCCATGAATGACGTTGAGCAGGTCGTAAACCACCCGACGCTCACAACCCATAATCAGGTCGAGATTACGCAACCCGACATCAAAATCGAGCACGACGGTTTTATATCCCCGCAGCGCCAGCCCTGCGGAAAAGGCAGCGCTGGTCGTGGTTTTGCCCACGCCACCCTTGCCAGACGTAACTACAACAACCTTGGCCAAGTTCTGTACCTCCCCAGTCTAGAGTGATTCAACATATCTGTTCGGAACAAAAGGTCTCCCTGACGACTCAGGCCAGCGAGATAAAACTGCCAAATGGTTCGATCAGCAAACGGTTATCGGCCAGCGAAATGACCGTGCTCTGGCCGAGGTGCACCCCGTCCAGCTCTTCGTTGACCATATATTCACCGGCGATGGCAATCAGTTCAGGGTTGAACTGCAGGCTGAAAATGCGTGCCTCGGTGTCCCCCTTAACGCCGGCCAGCGCCCGGCCGCGTAAAGCTCCATAGACATGGATGTTACCGGCGGCAAGAATCTCCGCACCGGCATTGACCGAAGCAAGAACGATCAGATCGCCATGGGGCGCCACCACCCGCTGCCCTGACCGAACCGGGTGGGTAATTACCTTGGCACCAGCCATTGCGGCGGGCAATTCACTCGGCAATGGTTGCTCGGCAGGTTCAGGCTCAACCTTAGGGGCTGCGGCGGGTTCGGTTGCACGTTCACCGCGACCAACATGTAACACACCGAGATTGGCGGCCAAAGCGTATTCGTTCTGAACGGCGTTCCCCCCGCGGACACCGACCGGCACCAGGCCGAGAGGGCGCAAGGTCTGCACCAACAGCTTAAAGTCAGGAACCTGTTCAGGATCCTGCAGACTTCCCAGGTCAATGACCAACGGGACGTTTTTAAAAAAACCGGGCACCTGACCGAATTTATCCTGCAACTGCCGAATCAGGCAGTCACTGTCAGCGACCCAGAGGTGCAGAATCATGAGGGTCAGGGCGCTGCCCTTGAGTTCGAATGAAGGGGTGGCTGCTGTGTTTATTTCCGCGGTTCTCATCGATTCATGGTGCTCCTGAAGAATAGCATTGACCGAAGATCTTATACCTTTTGTCCAGCGGATCTCAAGTCTTAAGTCATGCAGAAACATTAACCAGCGTTCCCCCAGAAAGGTCAAGCCAACCAACAACCAGCCATCCCCCCCACTCTCCCAACATATAACTCATTAATAATATTACATTTTTTTCACAGCATACAGTTGACGCCGGGCAAATTGATGGTAAACCCATAAGCAGGCGGAACGGGAAACATTGAAGAAAGGAGCATTACCATGAAAAGAATCGGGATAACAACGATGGCAATAGTAGCAGCTCTCGCAATTTCATCAGTTTCGTTTGCCAGCAGCGAAGAGGTTGCGACAACGAGTTCCGTTAGCTTCGTATCAGCCAACCAGTTCATCGGGATGGATGTGACGAACATGAACGGCGAGAAAATCGGTAAAATCCGTGATCTGATGCTGGATCGGCAGACGGGCCAGGCCGAATACGCCCTCCTTGGTCAAGGCGGTATTATGGGCGTTAAGGAAAAAGAGATTGCGGTTCCCTTCAATCTGTTCAAATCCGACGCTCAAAGTAAAACTTTGTCATTGACCGTCGACGAGAGCAAACTGGCCGCGGTCCCGGCAAGGACGCCGGACATGACGGACCAGGATTACGGTCGAACCGTCCATGAATTTTACGGACAGGCTCCGTATTGGGAGCACTCCGGCCAAGAACTGCAGCACCCCGAACTCGAACAGTCTTACGACGAAAAGCTGGAAGAGATTCAGGAAAAAGCCAGGGAAGACGTTATGGAACACCAGAAATACCTGGAAAAACAGTAACCCCTGACGACTGGCATTCGGTGAGAACTTCCCAATCTGGATTTTTTCACCAGTAACCCGCCGCCAACAGAAAAGCTGTCCATTTCGGACAGCTTTTTTTGTGGGTTCGGCGACCGTCACCCGTTTCAAATGAGGGGTAACGGGTACGTTTTCGCAAGAGTTTGAGGGACAATGACCGTCACCCCGTATCCTCGCTCCAGTAGTTGCAAGCCGGTGTAAGGAGCAGCACCGACATGCGCGGGCGGGTTGATATCCTTCGGCTCCAAAAGTCTGAGAAGCTCATCCAGATGCGTCATGCCGATGGTGAACATGGCCTTATGATTAGAGATTTCGCCACAGTTGAAGGCCGCGTCAACAGCGTTCGGGATATTCTGCAGCATGGCTGCGGTTCTCTTTTCCTGAACGAGTTCGAGTTCGCGGGTATCGGCACGAGGGTCTGTTCGCACCTGCTGCAGCAGGGCGCCGACATTGTGGTAAAGCACTTCATCCTCAACCTGAGCAAGTCGGATGTGATAGGAGGCGTTGAGGAGCATGTCAGCATTAACAAAACGGCGGGTATCGGCCAGCTTCTGATGCAGGGTCGAATTGTCGAACGAGACAGCCTCGCGGTTCGCGGTAGCCTGAGGAGCATTCGGCGTCTTCTGAAAAAAACCCTCGGGGAGCAGGAGACCAACTCCCTTTTCGCGGATCAGCCATTCACCGATCCGGTAGATTTCCGATTGAATTTGAACGGTATCGACCCCATTAAGCCCGGTTTGGGCGCTGCGATGGCCCTGACCGATAATGTAAACCTGTTGCGGGTTATCACCGTTCCGATGGTAGACAATTTGCCCATACTCCGCAGGAAGCGCTAAGGATTCGCGGGCAGAATCGTCACTGGCCATGACCGGTTCAGCGAAAAGACAGCTCAGAGTGACAAAGAAAAGTCCATGACACAGAAGACGACTAAAAATCGAAAAAATAAGCACAAGTACAACCTAACGGAAGATAAGGCGGCAAAGCCCGAATGAATAGTGGATATCTCGAGTTCTCAGGTGGGGGATAGTGCAACAAGCGTACCCGCTCCCCCCGCAGAAAAGTGGTCAACGAATCGAGGTGCCGATGGAAGAAGAAGGATGGGCTGCTACGGGAAAGATTGGGCACCAAAGGCTGCCCAGGAAGAGACGCTGGAACTTGGCACGAGTGATCGGGGTATCAGGATGGCCCGCACCGGCAGAATACATATCCACCGGCCTGAAACAGTCCCTTTACCCTGCGATTTGCAAGTAACCAAGATTCCCTCGAACAAGGAAAGGACCAGAAAATGTCCCCTCTTGCCAGTAACACTTGCGAGCCCTGCAAAACCGGAGCGCCCTTGGCGACCGAGGGAGAAATCGCGGACTTCATGCTGCAGCTTCCCGGTTGGACCATCCTCCAGAGCGACGGAGTCAACCGCTTAAGCCGATCGTTCAGCTTTCGCAATTTCAAGGAGGCGCTGGCTTTCACCAACAGAGTGGGAACAATGGCCGAAAAGGAAAATCATCACCCGGAACTCACCACGGCCTGGGGAAAGGTCACCGTGCAGTGGTGGACCCACAAAATCGGCGGGTTGCATCGCAACGATTTCATTATGGCGGCCAAAACGGATGGATGTTTAACCGAATAAACTTGGTTTTCTCCACGTCCGCTCTTCTGCGTCACCCAAATTAAAGGGCAGAGGCTGCCTTGCTTAGCCCCTGCCCTTTCTGATCCGGTCAACGATCTTGCAGCAGCCGGTCGGCCTCCCCGTTGGAGACTTAGCCACCAGCACTCAGCCTAGATCGCCTTTTTTTCAATGGCCAGGCGATATTCAATCAAATCGGCGATGGTCATCACCGGCAGATAGTGCCGTTCGGCAAAGGCGATAATTTCAGGCATGCGGGCCATGGTGCCGTCGGGATTGGTAACTTCGCAGAGAACACCAAAGGGTTTAAGGCCGGCCAGACGCATCAGGTCGACCGTCGCCTCGGTGTGGCCGGGCCGTTCGAGCACGCCACCAGAGCGAGCTCGCAGCGGAAAAACATGGCCGGGGTGATTGAGGTCGCTGGGGCTGGCGTCATCAGCGATCGCGGCATGGACGGTGGTAACCCGGTCAGCGGCAGAGACACCTGTAGTGACCCCTTTGGCCGCCTCGATGCTGACGGTGAACGCGGTCTGGTACTGGCTCGAATTCGCATCGACCATCATCGCCAGTTCGAGCTGTCGCACACGATCCTCGGTAAGACAAAGGCAGACGATGCCACTGCATTCGCGGATCAGTGTCGCCATCTGGGTGGCCGAGAGAGTTTCTGCGGCGAAAATCAAGTCGCCTTCGTTTTCACGATCTTCATCGTCGGTGACCAGCACGCCGCGGCCATTACGCAGAGCATGGAGGGCGTTTTCGACCCGTTGCATCGAAGTGCCGAACTGGGACAGTAGGGTCTGATTCATGGTTGTTCTCCCTGAGGTGAAGGATACCAGAACCAGGGCTTGGGAAAGGCAGCTGCCGGGGATGCCCGAACAGCCTCACGCAGACGAAACGCCAATGATGAGGGACTGCCTTATCCTCTTTCGTCCGGACTCTAACCGTCGGCTCTGGCATCTCACCAGATCTGCTGACCTTTTTCCCCGATGGAAAAAGCGCTCGCGGGCTCCCCGGAATACTCCAGGATACCGCCGGTGGGGAATTTCACCCCGCCCTGAGAATAAGATGCGCAAAAACTAACGCAAACAGGCCGGGTTGTCAATAGAGTAGCGGGCAAGATTATGCCGGGTTGCGCGACACTAACCCAACCTA
>JBFHFM010000119.1:0-9921 GCA_041583595.1 Trichloromonas sp.
AGGGCCGAGGCGACCACCGCCATGCCGAGCGGGTAGACCGGATAGGGTTCGATGGTCGTATTCGAGCTGAGCAGAAAAATACGGCTCATCCCTACTCCTTTATCTTTTTGAAGGAGCGGCTCTTGCGCGGGTTGTAGCGATGGTAGGTGCCGTCATCCATCTCCCGCCGGATGACGTTTTTGAAGAGTTCTCCCATTTTCAGCTGATGGCCACTGCCGGCGTAGAAGGTATCCCAGGCATAGTGGTACATCTCCTGGAGCTTCTCCGCAGTCATCTGCCTGGGCTGAAAAACCACCTTGCCAGCGGTGTAATCGATCCAGTTGTTGGAAAGGATGCGCCCTTCCTTTTCCAGCTCGGTCCGACAGGGAGAGTGAGGAAAGGGGGTCATGATGGTGAATTCAGCCACGTCGAGTTCAATTTCCATGAGGAAATCGACCAGGCGCTTGATGTCGTCCTCACTCTGGTCATCCGTGCCAAGCAGGATGGTCCCCTCGACGCCGATGCCGTGGTCCTTGAGACGTTTGACCCGATTGCGAATGTGGTCAGAAGTATCAAAAACCGCCTGGTAGACATACCAGGCGCCAGCCTCGGCGGCCAGCTTGAGGACCTTGTCGTCGTCCAGAATCGGATGAGAGACCCATTTCTTTTTCAGCGGCGCCATGGCCGTGAAGAGATCGATCAGCCATTGGCGGTCCTGGGCCAGAGAATTGTCGACGATGAACAGGCGATTGTTCTGGATCGATTCCATCTCCTCGATCACCTTGTCGATGGGACGGGGGCGGAATTTCGTTCCCCCGAGAAACCCGGTACAGCAGGGATAACAATTAAACTTGCAGCCACGTGAGGCATGGACCAGATCGAGCATCTGCACACCGCGGTAATTGTAGAGTTCGCGTTTGAGAATTTCCCGGCGGGCCGTGCCGATCAGGTTGATGTCGGGCGGGTTGTTCATGTAGTCATAGAGCGGCTTGAGCTGGTCGGCCTTAAAATCGTCGATCACCGCTTTGATGCGCCCCTCGGCCTCGCCGAGGAAAACCGCATCGGCATGTAAGGCCACCTCCTCGGAGTGAAGCATCACCGCGATGCCACCGAAAATGACCTTTTTACCCATTTCCCGGTAGCGCCCCGCAATTTCAAAGGCCCGTGGCAGCTGGCAGGTGAGCATCACCGACATCGCCACCAGGTCGACCGGGTCACTGAAATCAACCGCCTCGAGATTTTCATCGATAAAATCGATCTCAACCTCGGCAGGCACCGCGGCGGCAAAGACCACCGGCCCGTGCGGCGGAAGGTGAAATTCGGTCTGCCGATCCAGTTTCGGCCAGCTCGGGTAAATCAACTTCATTTTCATAACGTAAATCTTTCTGTTTTGGTGATGCTTTCGCAAAAATCCTTGAAATAGATTAAGAACCAAAACCGTTGGGTTCAGGCCCGAGAGTTCTAAATTGGGAGCTTAACCTTTACGGTTTTTGTCGCCAACGGCTGGTTCCGCCGCCGATACGCTTTCGGTCCCCGAGTTTTTGAAATAGTACGTCATCGCCCGACGGGCATAATCGCCAGCGCGGATTCCGATAAATTCTTCATGCCCGACCATAACAGCGACCACCAGTTGCCTATCCCCCTGGCGCTCTTTGGCGAAACCGACAAACCAATCAAAGCGCACCTCCCGAGACGAGCTGCCAATCGACCCCGTCTTGCCGCCAATCTGCAGAGACGACAGAACCTTGTCTTTCTGGTATCCGCGAAAAGCCTTACGGGCGGTGCCAGAGGTGATGGTACTCTCCATCATCTGCTCCAGCGCCGTGGCCGCGCGGGAGGACATGACCTGCCTGAATTCCGGAGTCTTCGAGCGGAGATAAAGAACCTCCCCCTGCTCGTCGGCAATACGCTCGACAATACTCTGTGTCACCATGCGTCCGCCGTTTAGAACGGCCGAGGCAAGTGCCGCGCCGTGCAAGGGGGAAAGTGTGGTCTGCCTATTGAAGCCGCTGGCGACCTCTGCCCAGTTATACGGAATATCGCTGATTTCAAACTGGCTGGGGGGCATGGGAAGATCAAAGTCGAGAACCTCGTTGAACCCGAAAGAGGCGGCCGCCTGCTCTAGCCGCGGCTTACCCAGCCGCAGTTCGCCAAGCTTGCCAAAAACCGGATTGACCGAATCGGCAAAAGCTTCCTGCAAAGGAATCGTTGTGGTATTGCGATCGACCTTATTAGTCAGTTGCCTTTTGTACAGGGTGTGCTTACCCCCGTTGAACTGCATCGGCGAATTAACCGAATAACCACACTGGTCGATAGCCGCCGCCGCAGTGACAATTTTAAAGATGCTTGCAGCCGGATATTGGCTGTGCAAGCAGGGGTTGATAGAAGAATTCATCCGGTCGTAGCCCGCCAGAGCCAGCACCCGCCCGGACCCCACTTCCATGACGACAATGCCGACATAGCGGGAATTCACGCGATCAATGGTATTAAGCAAATAGTTCTGCAGCGCAGGATCAAGGGAGGTCTCGATATGAAGCGTACCGCCGCCGGTCGGCAGGGCAAGCTCCTTTTCGGTGAGGTTGCTGAACATCCGCTCGTCAAGGAGTTGTCGAACCTGCTCCTTATTGAGGGGACCCTCCGGAAGGCTGACCAGCTCCGGTGTCGGCTCCGGTGTCGGCTCCGCCACCTGCTCCAGCTCATGCGTCGACTCCGCCACCTGCGCCAGCTCATTCGTCGGCTCCAAAGCCGCCCCCCCGGCGACCTCCGATGCCCCTGGTTCAGCCGGATGGTGCGCTCCCCCCTCGCTGCGAATAAAACTGAACAGGCCGAAGACCAGGCACAGAGCGACCAGACCGACAAGGAAAATGCGTGGCGAGTAGGACCGTTGCGACCGCGATTTCCGACCATAATTTTTGGGCAGGGACGCCTGGTAATCTCTCCAGTTGCGGTGCTGATTGCGACGTGACATTGATTTTTTAGAATAAGCCATGAAGAACCTAACAGGGGAAAGCGTTGAGAATCTTGCAACAGCACATCAAGGTTATTGCATAATTTCAAGGTTTATTATTACCGACGATTTCCGGTCCGAAAGCAAGCCCGGTATCGGCCTTTCGCAAAAGATACCGACCTCCGTATTAAATGGCCTGGGATGCAACCAGACACCGCGCCACCAGCTCAGCCATATTAGCAACAGGCGCCCCGAGCAAAAAGTATCGCCCTGCCCCATCCCGGCTCAATTCACCATAAACCTGAGCCACCTCACGCCTTGTCCGCTCTAGCACCAGAAAAACCGCTCCCGGCCGCCCCCCCGCCACCTCGGGAACACCCTCGGGCGCCGGCAGATCGACAATCCCGGCCACCAGACACTCCTCATCCCCCCAGGCCAGGTTCTCCAGGGCCAATCCCAACGGCGTCAGACCCGGTTCGGATATAGCACTCACCACCATACCACTCCCGGTCAGGCCAAAGCGAATAGCCGCCTCGCCGAGAAAGGTATTGGAGAGGGTGTAGGCGAAGAGTTGCGGACTGGCCAGTGCCCCCCCATCGGGGATGACGGTGTCAAAATACTGGCCATCGGTGCCAAGGCAGCCGTAAGCGGTAGCCGCAATCAACCCGATCGGACGTTTTTGTTGCCACGATTCGAGACCGGCATCGCGCAGCGCAAAGGTGATCCCCGCCAATCCAAGCCGGGAGAAGGGATCCATGCGACCGAAGCGACGATCGGGCTGGTCGAAAACGTCCGCCCGGGAAAGGGTCGGCAAGGCGCCGGCAGCCATAACGAAGTCCTGCCGCTGCCGCCCCTGACCGCAACCAGCGGCGGTAACCCAACCGATGCCGGTGATTTGTGCGCTCAACATGTGGCTCCCCTCCCCAGCAGCAACGCCGCGTTGACCCCGCCGAAGCCCGAATTGGTTGACAACAGGCAATCGCCCAAAAACCCCTGGGAAGTCGCGGCCACCAGGCCACGCCCCAACTCTTCAGGCTCTTCAAGGCCCACCGTCGGGGGCAAAACCTGTTCCGCCAGACTTTGCAGACCAAGCACCACCTCGATGGCGCCGGCGGCGCCCAGGCTGTGTCCGAGCGCCCCCTTGATCGAGTTGACCGGCAGTCGTCGCCCCCCGAAAATCCGCTCGAAGGCGGTCAGCTCCATGGCATCGTTGTAAATCGTACCGGTTCCGTGGGCGCTAACCGCGGCGACAGCCTCTGCCGCAAGGCCAGCCTTCGCCAGCGCCCGCTCAACCGCATCGACCAGGCCACAGCCATCACGAGCCGGGGCAGTGATGTGGTTAGCGTCGTTGGCACTCCCCCAGCCGAGCACGGTGCCGAGCACCGGGCGGCCATCGCGGCAAGCCCGTTCTTCACTCATCAGCAACAGCGCGGCGCCCCCCTCACCGAGGGTCAGGCCGCTGCGTTGCCGATCAAAAGGCCGACTCGCCCCTACCGAAAGGGCTTGCAGCGCAGAAAAACCGGAAAGGACGAACTCGCTGACCAGATCGAGACCGACCACCAGCACGACCTCGGCCTGCCCGGCGGCGATCTGCGCCGCCCCTCTAGCCACCGCCAGAGTCGAGGAAGCGCAGGCGGCGTTGATATTAAGACCGGCATCCGTCAGATGCAGCCGCGCGGCGACCCGGCCCGGCAGATCGCCTGGCAGAACCGTCTCAAGCTGACAAGGCTGGCCACGACGCAGTTTTTCCAGATTATCAATGCCCCCCTTGGTGGTCGCGGTCAATACCTTGCAGTCGGCGGGAACCGGGCCCAGTCCCGCCAGCAAGCGTTCAAGAAGAGGAACAATCAGCGACTCTCCAGGGCCAGCGACAAGGTTCGGCACACAAGCCGCAAGGCGGCTCTGGTAACGATCGGTATCGAAACGGCCAATCGGGGCAATAGCGCTGCGTCCGGCCAGCAGGCCGTCCCACAAAGGCGTCAGGCCGTCACCGAAAGCGGTGACCACGCCAGTATCGACCACACACACCCGCCTCATGCCAACCCCCCGGCCCGCCAGCGTTCGAGAAACTTCGCCAGAAAGGGAGGAGGCAGCAGCAGCAGGTTCTCTTTCGCATCCATCAGCATCTGCACGGAATAGCCGGTGGTCGCCACCCGGCCTTCCTTATCGCGAATGATGAACTCGTGGTTGAGGCGCGCCGCCTCCGACCAGTGGAGAATTCCCTCAATCGTGAAGGGTTCACCGAATCGCAACGGCCGGTGGTAATCAACATGCATCTTCTTCACAGGAGCCAGCACCCCCTGATTATAGATGTCCAGATAGCCGATGCCGTATTTTTCACCCAGGGCCACCCGGGCGTCTTCAAAGTAACTTGGATAACGCCCGTGCCAGACGATTCCCAAAGGATCCACTTCCTCAAAGCGCACCACCCGCTCGACGGTGGCCGTAAGCGGCTGCGGATCGCCAGGCTGAGCTGGAAAATAGGCTTTTTTCATCCTTCGCTCTCCTCCACCAGGGTCATCCGAAAGACCGCGGCCGCTTCGCCATCGGCCTCCAGGCTGGCGTCCCAGATCTGCTGACTACCAGATTGGCGCTCCCGGCAATTCACCCGCAGAAGTTGTTCGGGCCGCACCTGTTTTAAAAACTTGGCCCTCTCCAGCCGCTTAAGAATCAGCGCTCTATCGAGCCGCTGCTCGACAACCACCTGGGCAACCAGCACCTGAACCACCGCCGGCAGCACCGGGTAGCCGGGAAAATGCCCGTCAAAACCAGGAAAGTCGCCAGCAAACCGGAAACTGCAGACAACACTGTCCTCGCTGTTCACTTCCAGCGGGTTGACGGCTGCCGCTCCAACGGCCTTTTTCAACTTACTTTTCAATCCGTCTCACACTTTCCAACCAGAGGGTCAGGGTGTACCCACCCCGCTGGTCTTGAAGAAAAATCCCTTCGGGAATCTGTTGCCCTCCCATGTCCCGGTACTGATAATAACCGATTCGCCAGTCGCCAGAGGCCCCCTCGCTGCGCTTTGTCAGCAACAGCGGCGGTTCGCCGCCGAAAACGAACGTTAACTCCTCAGGACCCGCGCGTCGCAGGCGGTACTCCCGGGTCCCGATCTCCAGCCGGTCATCCCGGGACGGCTGAGGCTGGAAAAAAATCCGCCGCACGCTTTCAGCCACCGCCTCGGGCAACCCCGGATGCTTGCGCAGGTCGGGTAACAGCTGGTGCACTTCGACCGATTCGGCGGTAACGGTCAGATCAAAGAGCTTAAGCCCCATCCCTTCGAGAGCCACCAGCCGGGCTCGTCGATGACCGGCGTCAAGCTCCATAAAACCTTCGAGAGGAAGTTTCATGCCCCGCAATTGGAACACCCCTGACTGACGGATGCGATAGATCGCGGCCTCATCAAGCCAGAAGGGTTCGAGCAGCTCTGCCACCGTCAGTTCGCGCGTCGGACCCAGGCGTGGCGCCTCGAAGGGGACGGACGCACAGCCCCCCAGCAGCATCGCCGCCAGCCACAGAACAATCCAGAGTTGTGGCCGCCTCACCGACGCTCCCTCTGCAACGCCGGCACAACCAGCAGCGCCGTTGGCACCGCCCCGCCGATCCCGAGCAGCACCGTGGTGCCGATGGAATGGAGCGCTGGATGTTCGGCGAAAACCAGGGCTCCGAACCCGACCAGAGTGGTCAATCCAGCCACCAGGACCGCTCGCCTTGTGCCCCGATCATCGCCCGGCTCGCCCCGGCAGACCATAAAAATGCCATAATCCACACCGAGACCGATAACCAGGATGGTCGCAACGATGTTGAACAGGTTAAATTCCATTCCCAGCCACCCCATGGTGCCGAGCATCACCACCAACCCACTCACCACCGGCAGCAGAGCCAGCAGAATCTGGCCCGGCCGACGCAGCAGCAGGGCCACCATAATCAGCACGGCCACCCCGGCCAGGGTGATGAAACGCAAAAAGTCAGCACGGATAGCCTCCCCTACTTCCTGGCCGAAGCGGGACTGGGATACCAGATGGATACCGGGCGGCAGTGCGGCTTCGGAGGTCAGAAGCGCGGCGACCTGCGGGGTATCGGGAAGCAGGGTCACCAGCTGCACCCCGGTTTCGTTGTCCAGCAGCAAAACGTCGAGCAGGTCACCGAAGCCGAGCTGCCGCAGGCTGTCCACGGTGACCAGCTCAGGTTGCCGCTGCAGATCAGCAAAAAACGGAGCGAAGGCCGCCTCTGAAAATCCACGGGATGCTCCGGCCTGCTGCAAGAGACGACGGGTCGACTCGCCTCGCTGCTGCCAGAAGGATTGCCAGCGCTGCAGATTGGCCTGCTGAACCGCCGCCGAAGGAAGGAGCGGCGCCAGGCTGACCACCGGGGCATCAGGAAGCTCTCGACGCAGCAGTTCGAAGAGCATGTCATTCGCCCCCAGTGCTTCCTGCAAATCCCCGCCCTCGGCGAAGACCATCGCCATCGAGCGCAGGTTACCCCAGGTCTGCTGCAGCTCCTGCTCCGACTTCAACAGCTCAGGCGGCATCAAGCTCAAGCTGCGCAGTTCACCGTTAACCGGCACATCGGCCACCTTCCATAAGCAGCCGACCATCACCACCAGCCAGAAGAACAGCAGCAACAAGGGCTTGCGTCGGCGTTCAATAAACAGACTCTGGTACAACCGTCGCGGCGCCGGCCGCCAGCCAGAGACCACCAGATGCGGCAGAACGATCAGCGCCAGCAGCAGGGCCGCCGTGATGCCGGTCATGGCAAAGACCGCCAGCTGCCGCTGTCCCGGCAAGCTGGAGGTGAGCAGCACAGCGAACCCGGCCAGAGTGGTCAGGGCGCCAAACAGCACCGGCCGGGAAACCCGGCCCAGAGCCACTTCGGGCTCCGCCTCATTCTGGCGCAAGGCAAAGTAAACATGCAATCCGAAATCGACGGTGACCCCGAGCAACACGGCACCGAAACCGAGGGTCACCCCGGAAACTGCCGGATAGCACCAGGAGACCGCCACGGCGGCCAGACCCACAACCGACACCGGCACCAGAAAAACGAAGAGTGCCCGCAAACTGCGAAGAAAAAGCAGAAACAGGGCCGCCAGTCCCAGGGTCGAGACGGTCAAGACGATAAACAGATCTCGCTGAATGGCCTCGGCATTAGCCACCGTGTAGGCATGGCCGCTGACCAGGCGAGCCTCGACCCCTTTCGGCAGCATCCCGTCGGCCGCCTGCTGAAATTGCTCCAGCATTTTGGCGCCCTCCCCGGAATCGGTGATGGCCACCGAAGAATCAGCGAGAATCAGGGCATGGTGTCCGTCGGCACTGAGAAAATGACCGTCATGCAGTCGGGTCTTGCTGATCGGGTTGACGAAACGCAGCTTCTCCAACCCCAGGTTGCGCAGATCCAGGGGATCACGGCGAATCACCCCCTTGAGCAACCAGCCTTCAGGCGACAGCATCCGGAGGTAGCCGGTTTCGAGCTGTTCCTGAACTCGCTCGGGGGTCAACCCATTGGCAATCCGCTGCAGGTCATCCTCCCCCAAAAGCAGCGGCAGGCGGCTCTCCAACCACTCCGGCAACTGGTGGTTTTCGAGAAGCGCCGGGCCGGTAACTGCGCGGCTGAAATACTCGGGAGAAAGCGCCGCTGCCAGGTCATCTGCAGCCTCAAGCAGAGTCGCCGTGCTGATAATCTGGCTGCCATTCAGACTGATCAGCACCTTGCGGGAAAAAGGAGCTTGCTGCAAACGGCGGAAGTCATCGGCGACCTGCGACGTATCGTCCGGAAGCATCGATTCGATGTCATCACGCACCTCCAGCCGGGCCAATCCAGCCAAGCTTACACCCAGCAGTAGCAGGGTCAGCAAAAACAGGAGCGCTCGCCGAGGGGCAAAGAGCCGGTAGAGGGCGGAAAAGAGCATCTGGCTTCCTAAAACAACGCCGGGTCAAGGGGCTGGTTGAGTTCGGTCTCGGCAAACTGGATGCGGGTGAAATCGCCGCCAGGCTCATGGACTTCAACGGTTTCGACATAACGCCGCTCGGCATCGAAGCTGATCTGCAAATAATCGAGGAACTGCTCCGCTCCCGGCCGCAGCGGGACCAGTTTGAGGATGACCGGTTCCTCGCTCACCAGGGTCATGCGATACTGCTGCACCAACCAGACGATATCGACACGTGCCCAAGCCAAAAGTTGCTCGGTGATCAACTTCATCCCCGGTTCCCGGTCGATGTCAAAGGGCACCGCGGCGCCGGCCCGCTGATGCCAGCGCTTCCCGCTAGAACCGTTGAGCAGAAAACCGGAAGCCACCGGTTCCAGCATCTCCCAGCGCAGCTTATCCGGCTGAGCAAAGGAGAAGCGGCCCGTGGACACCAGCGTTTCCTGAAACATCTCCAGATGTTTTTCCTGAACAAAATCGCTGGCCAAAGTCTTGATGCCGGCGGCTGAAATTTCTAATTCTGCAAGAATTCGATCGAGAGCCAGCCCCGGATCTTCTTCGGCCGAAACCGGCGCTATCCAGATCAGCAGAAACAACAACAGAGCGATATATTTCATGCGACCTCCTCCGGAATCCAGAGTTTCAGCGAACCATGCGCAACCAGTTCATCCCCCCGGCGCACCTCCCCCTCGGCCACAGTGAAACCCTCAACGGCAGCCACTGTGCGAACCGCAATACGCAACGACTCACCAGCAAAAACCGGCCGTTCGAAGCACACTTCCTTAATGCCGACCAGAAACCCCTTGCGCACCGGATTACCCGCCAGGAGGTCGCCGTATCCCTTGACCACCGCGTAGGACTGAGCCAGCAGCTCGGCCAGCGCAACCTCGTCCAGCCGACCACCACTGGCGACCAGCAGCCCGTCAACCGGCACCCGGGTTTCGATCACTCCCTCCTGTCCGGCATAGGCAACCAGAGTATCCACCAGCCGCATCGGCAGGCGGTGCGGCATCAACTCTTCCGCCGCCATCGGCAGGGTCAGATCCATCTCAGTTTTCCTCCGGCTGCCAATAGA
>JBFHFM010000120.1:0-9915 GCA_041583595.1 Trichloromonas sp.
CTGGGTCCGGCCATACAACTGCAGCGACTCCTGTACTTCATGACGATAATCCCGTACGGTTTCGGCCGCCGGTGTCACTGAGCCAATAGGGCGTTCCGACGAATGTGGCAAGTCTGCTGCAATTGATGACTCATGGGCGCCAGGCTCTTTCAGCCACCCCGAAGGACGCAACACCTCGCGCACGGCACTGGTGATAAAGTCGTGAACCAGACGCTGATCACGAAAACGCACTTCATGTTTGGTCGGATGCACATTGACATCCACCAGTGATGGATCGATTTCTAAAAACAGTACCACAACTGGATAACGTCCCTTGACCAGGATATTGCGAAAGCCGTCGAGCAGAGCATGCTGAACCACCCGGTCACGAATATAGCGACCGTTGATGAACGTGTACATGGCCCCCGTGGTCGAGCGATGAACAGACGGCTGGGAAACAAACCCTCGCAACTTCAGATCACTGCCGCCATCGGCATCAACCGGTATCAGATCAGCCAACAGCGGACGGCCAAGCAACGCTCCGATCCGTTCAGCAAGCCCCGATTGCCGGTAAACCTCAATCAGCGCTCGACCGTTGTGTAGCAGCCGGAATTGAACACCGGGAGAAGCCAACGCCAGACGGGTGACAATATCCGCGATGTGCCCGAATTCCGTTTCATCTTTGCGTAAAAATTTACGACGCGCCGGGGTGTTAAAGAAGAGATCCCGAACTTCGATGCTAGTCCCCGGCGGAATCCCTATCGCCCCGGCACGTTTAATCTGCCCTCCTTCGGCGACGATTTCCCAGCCCTCCTCTCCGCCAGGCACGCAGCTCTGCAGGTGCATTCGGCAGACCGAAGCGATCGATGGCAAAGCTTCGCCGCGAAACCCCAAGGTATGAAGCGCAAAAAGGTCAGCCTCATTGCGGATTTTGCTGGTCGCGTGGCGTTCGAGGCAGAGAAACGCATCGTCCCTCCCCATCCCGCAGCCATCATCGACAATCCGAATGAGTCGTTTTCCACCCCTTTCGACCTCGATGCAGATCTCGGTTGCCCCGGCATCGAGAGAATTTTCAAGCAATTCCTTTACCACCGAGGCTGGACGCTCCACCACCTCTCCGGCGGCAATCTGATTGCAGAGTTGTTCAGGGAGTATTTGAATTTTCTGTTTCATGGATCTCCAAAACCAAACGGGCCACCCAGCCGGAAACAACAGAGGCCGGGAGACCCGGCCTCTAACTAGTTTTCATCTGGAAACGGCCCTTTTCTGCCATCTCTACGTCAACCTGCGGCTTTGCTTGTGCGACGTACCATGTACGTCACCGTGCAAAGCCTTGATTTCCTTGACCTTGCTAAAAATTACTCGTTTCTCACATGAAAACTGCACTCGTTCCATCCATGAATCCGGATGCGAACCACCTCAGATGAATGCGAGTTGCTCTATCTCAGATTTGCTGTTCAAGACGGTCGAGCATACTCTCAATTTCATCCAGGTCCCCACGCGCTCCTCCTTGACCACTGGAGGAAGTCGGCTGACTCAGCAGACCGAGGTCACCGGCAACACTATGCACGGTGCTCAAATCAACTTCCGACAGCTTGCGCATAAATGCTTCGAACAAGCAATTATCGCAGATGGTGTTAATGAGCCTCGGTACGCCACCGGCATAACGATGAATTACGGGTATAACCTCCGGAGCGAAGAGCATGCGACTGGCCCCGGCAATCTGCAGCCGATGCTTGATATACGATTTGGTAGTACCAAGGGAGAGGGATTGCAAATGGTATTTGATGGCCACCCTCTGAGCCAGAGGCTCATCCAGACGCAGACAGTCTTCAACTTCAGGAAGACCAAAAAAAACGATATTAAGAAGTTTTTTTCCGGGAATTTCAAGATTCAGCAGACCGCGGAACTCTTCCATCAATTCTCTAGTCTGCAGCATCTGAGCTTCGTCAATGAGAACAACCGCTTTTTTACCAGCCTTGTCGATCTCCAACAGTCGCTCATACAATTGTTTAAGCAGTGGCAAACGATCTTCAGCTGGGGCTACGACACCAAGCTGCATGGCAATCCGGGTCAGAATCCAATCAGGGGTAATCCCCGAATGCACCATGACTAATAATGACGATTCGTATCGATCTTCAGAGAGATTATCGAGCATTCGGCGAGCCAGGGTCGTCTTGCCAGTCCCAACACCGCCGATCGTGACAGCAAGACCCTTATTAGAATCAACAGCATACATCAACCGAACCAAGGCCTGGCTATGCTGCTCGCTATTGAAATAAAAGCGGGCATCCGGTGCGTTTGAAAATGGCTCCCGAGTCAATCCGAAATATTGCGTGTAGGCCACAGCGCTCCCCTGTTAGACTCCAAAACCCTCAGACATAAGAAACACGATCTTTGCCCCCCCCACCGGGGTTTGAATCATCATCTCCATCTTCCATCCCCAGGCGATTTCTGAGTTCCTGAATTTTTTCGCGTACATTACGGAAAAACAAATCGACATCTGCGGCACTTTGAAAACTATCGAGCGCGTCAAGAGGACGATCCCAGGCCTCATAAAGAAGGCCAAGTTCATAGAAAAGACTGAGTTTCTGATTCGTAGCTAAATCAGGAGTCGATAAGCCAAGTTTAAATGAAGCCTCAGCGCCCTTAAAATCTTTCTTGTCTAAAAGACAAATACCCTTGAGTGTCAGGCAATCAAGGCGCCGCGTGGGGTCTTTCATCGCATGATCGAACTCACCAATGGCATCGTCAATCAAACCCATCTCACGATAGGCAATACCAAGATTGAAATGGGTTTCCTCATCTTCGGCATCGATCTGTTCTTCAACCCTTTTTTTAAATTTGGTAAAGTCACTATCCGGAGCATGTCGGTTCTTCTTGACATCAGCTGGAGCGGGAAGATCAACCGCCTCTTCCATTTCGGCCATCATCTCTGCTGAAAAATCAAAAAAATCGTCCTGACTGGCGGCCGCCTGTGGGGCCGAACCCTGCTGACGCTGAGAGCGAATATCGGCCAGCAATTCTTCGGCCGCCTGATACCCGGGGCGACAATCCAGAAGATTCATGCAGACCCGTTCGGCGTCGTCGAACAAACCTTGAATGAGATAAAAGCCAGCCTCTTCAAGCTGGGCGGTCACATCAGCCGCAGGAGTTTCTACCTGCGCCTCAACGTCAAGACCGGCCGTGAGTCCTTCGGCCACATCTTCATCATCGTCGAACGAAAATGACAATTCGTCAGCGTCAAGTTCGACCGTTTTAGGTTCATCAGGAACCGCAGTCGCTGCATTTTTGGGCTCATCAAAATCAAGACCACCAAAAGCATCATCAAGATCCAGCTCAAGGATGAACTCATTTTCCTCCGCTGACTTCTCGGTGTCGGTGAAGGAATCCTCCCCTTCTACGCCTTGCAGAAATTCCAGAGGAATTTCTTCTGCCTCTTCAACCACAGAGGTATCCAACAAAGGTTCGTCCTCCTCTTCGCTTTCGAAGAGGTTTTCTGCTGAATCGACATCTTCAGCTTCGCTGGGCGCTTCAAACGATGATTTGCCTTTGGGTCCGAACGCGGATTTTCCCGTTTGATCTGAAGAAAGAATATCAAATAATTTGGCGCCATCCCCGCTGACTTCGTAAATAGAATGCAGCGTTGCTACGACACGCTCTTCGCCAGGCAGACGTCCCTGCAGAGATTCATAAAATTCTGTGAGTTTCGCAATCCTGTTGCCTTCAAAAAATGCGGATTTTTTTTCTTCAAGAAGCTGGAGTGCCTGATCCGGTTTATCACCATCAAGGCAAGCCTGAACCAGCAGTTCACAAAGGTCCAGATCTCCAGGAAAACTGTTGAGCAGCCGTGAATAAAGGACGGCCTCTTGATTGTGATCACCCTTTTTCCTGTATCCTTCTGCCAAAGAGCGTAATATATCTGGTGACGAGGGGTCGGCTTCAAGCAAAGACTCCAATTGAGCGACACCCTTTTCGACATTTCCTGCCAGGACAAGGGCCTGACCCAGGCCGAGTTTAAGCGTTGGCTCTTCAGGGAAAAAACCGACAAATATTTCATATAACTTGAGTATTTTGGCGTTATCTTTTTTAGCCAGCAGAACCTTCAGAACCTCCTGAAAGTCTTCCATGGCTTCTTCCTGTTTGCCATTTTTTGCAAAAGTTTCGGCCAATTTGACCCGAATATTTAAATTTTCGGGATCAATATTTTTCATCTTATGCAGGACCTTGATCATCCCTGCCGTGTCACCAAGTTTTTCGTAATGGGCAACAAGACTCCGATATTCGGCCAAAGCATTGCCAATCAGACCCTGCTTTTCGTTCAATTCCGCGAGTTTAAGGTAAACTTCACATTCTGCCGGGTCGATTCTCTGAATCTGCTTGAAAACTGCGATTGCCTTCAGGTAAAAACCATTATCCGTGTAGTGCTTCCCTACTTTTTGAAATTCTTCTATTGCCAGTGCAGGCATATTGGCACGATTGTACAGTTCGGCAAGTTTCTGCCGGGTACGAAGATCCTTAGGGTCAAGTTCCACCAATTGCTGGTAGTCTTTAATCGCTTTGGATATCTGCCCTTTCTGCAGGCTTTTCTGAGCTGAGGCCAGAAGTTTTTCTTTTTTTGTCAATGTGACCATCCCGCTGAAATATAAAGAATATCCATAAAATTTAAACCATTACCGGTAAAGGTGTCAAGTTAAACCAAAGAGGATTGCATACGGGAAACAGACACCCGCCATCGTGCCGAAGCAGATAACACTGAATGAAGATTTTCTAGACATCTTCATAGTTGCTTAAGTCGTTCGACTTCCACCTTTGTAAGTCGACGATACTGGCCTGGAGTCAGATTTTCGAGAGTTAAAAATCCAAACTGGATTCTCTGCAATCGGCTTATGGCATGCCCAACCGCTTCAAACATACGCCGCACCTGCCGGTTGCGTCCCTCGCGAATCGATACTTTAACCCAACTGTGCGTGCCCTGTTGCCGGGTCACCTCAACCCGGGCGGGCGCAGTCAACCCGTCGTCCAGCATGACTCCGGAAACAAGTTGTTGCACAGTGGATGGCGAAACAGCACCACGCACCCTAGCCAGATAGGTTTTCTCTACGCCATGACGGGGATGGGCCAAATGTTGCGCCAGATCACCATCGTTGGTCAACAGCAGTAAGCCGCTGGTATTCAGATCAAGACGCCCAATCGGGTAGAGCCGAACCGGAAAATTCTGAATCAGATCGACCACAACCGGTCGCCCCTGAGGATCTCGCGCCGTGGTAACGTAACCAACCGGCTTATTGAGCAGAATGCAGTATTTTTCCACCTCAACCTGAATCGGCTTACCGTCCACCTCAATCCGGTCATAGTCAGGATCTGCGCTGTCACCAAGGGAAACACCCAGGCCGTTGACCCTGACCCTCCCGTCTTCTATCCATTTTTCAGCCTGCCTTCGGGAAGTGAGTCCGGCGCTGGCAATAATTTTTTGAATTCGCTGTTTCATGAATGGTACTTTCGCATGGGTCTTGAGATCGCAAGCCAGACAAGGCTTTAATGATTTCTGATGGTTAAAGGCTTACAGTTAGGCGGTCGAAGTCTTGGAACTCCGCGCAACACAGTCATTCAGCCGTCACCCTGAATAGGTCCAAAAATAGCGCCAACCGAAGCCAAACCCGGCCACGGCAGCGAAAAGATCAAGAAGTTTCATCAACGGTCGATGCGGCTTCAAGCGCCAACTCATTGAATTCTTTCAAGGTAGGTAAGCCCGACAAATCTTTAAGCCCGAAAAGTTCGAGAAAATCACGAGATGTTCCGTAGATCATCGGACGACCCGGGACATCTTTTTTACCCAGAATTCGTACCAAGCGTTTGTCGAGCAAGGTTTTAAGCACCCCCCCGGAATCAACACCCCGAAGATATTCGATTTCGGCCCTTATGATCGGTTGCCTGTAAGCAATAATCGCCAACGTTTCCAGCGCCGCCCGAGAAAACCTGAATGGCTTGTTACGACTGAGTCGCCTGACCCACTCGGCATATTCAGGACGGGTCCTGAATTGAAAACCGCCGGCAGTCTCCTCGAGAACAATGCCGCGTTTTTCGGTAGCATAGTCGCTGCACAACTGACGAAGCAAAGGGACCACAACCGCCTTTCCCACATCCAGAGCCTCAGCAAGTTGTTCAGCACCGACAGGCGATTCTGAAACAAAAATAAGCGCCTCGATAATCGGCTTCAGGTCAACCGTATCCAAGAGCATCCTCGTCAAAGTCTAGGCCATCCTGATGTTCACCAGAGACGGCCGGGAAGAGCCAAATGGTACCGAAACGAACACTCTGCAGAAGTCGAAGCATCCTTAGTTTGACCAGCTCCAACATAGCCAAAAAAGAAACGACAACCTCGTGACGACTCGGCGAGGGAGAAAACAATTCGGCAAAGGATATGCTTTCTTTGCCAGCCAATTGCGACATAATTTGGTTAATTCGGTCAGTGACCGACAGCTGTTCAAAAGTTACATCGTGATAACTGGCTTCAGGAACATTGCGGATCAGACCACGCAAGGCCTCCACCAGATCATAAAGCCCAACAGCCTGAAATTCATCCTCTTCGAGTGCCGCCAATTCTGGTGAGGAAAACTTGCGGGCAAAGACCTCGCGTCCGAGAATTGGCAGTAAATCAAGGTCAGTAGCCGCCTCTTTGTATTTCTGGTACTCAAGCAGTCGGCGAACCAGTTCGGCACGGGGGTCCTCCTCATCTTCCTCGCTAACGTCATCCTCGGATTGGGGAAGCAGCATCCGCGATTTAATGTGAACCAAAGTCGATGCCATCAGGAGAAATTCACCAGCAATATCGAGATTGAGGCTTTGCATGGCATCGATGATTGCCAGATACTGGCGAGTGATTTCTGCGATCGGGATATCGCAGATATTCATCTCATTTTTTCGGATAAGGTGCAGAAGGAGATCGAGCGGACCTTCAAAGTTATCGATTTTGATATCGTATGGCATCAAAACGCTCAGTGGCTTATCAGAAAATCAACCACACGCGACACCACATAAACATCGCTCCCCGCAAGCAGTCCGACAATAAAGGAAATAACCGGTTGCAAGAGCAGTCGCCATACGGGGGTGGCGTAGATGGCTAAAATCAGTAGAACAAAGCCGAAGGATTCAAAGCGAGCCAAAAAGTCACCCTGTTTTTCGGGGAGTAGACCGATCAGAACCCGGCCGCCGTCAAGGGGCGGAATGGGTAACAGATTAAAAACAGCCAGGATGACATTGACATATAAGCTGAAAGCGGCCATCAGCGAAAGGGGCTGGAGTATTGCCGCAACGGTTCCGATTGAAAAACTTTCGCCTAAAGAGACAAGGGCCTTAAGGAACAGAGCAGAGAGGATAGCCAGCGCAAAATTAATTAAGGGTCCAGCCAAAGCCACCCAGATCATGTCTTTTTTCGGGTGTCGAAGATTACCGAAATTAACCGGCACCGGGCGCGCCCAACCAAACCCCACAAACAACAGGGCCAGAGTACCGATCGGATCGAGATGCTTGAAGGGATTAAGCGTGAGCCGTCCTAGCAGCCTGGCGGTCGGATCGCCAAGCCGTTCGGCCGTATATCCATGAGCTACTTCATGCAGGGTAATGGCCAACAGCGCCGGGACCAACATAATGGAGATTTTTGCCAGAACATGTTCCATAAATCAATGAATCCAGTCGCAAAAGGTCACCGTCTTTGTATCAGAACCCGCTCCGTAAGTCAACGAACCGGCGCTCGGCAATTTGCCGTAAAACCTGGGTAGACAGCCTGCGACAAGGCCTTACCTGACTCATTTAATCATTTTTTTCTGAGGGAAGAAAGCGCGTGCTGATCATAGCCATTTCATCTTCGAGGGAAACCACCTTGCCGTTCAGTCTGGCAGAGAGCAAGGCATCAAGTATCTTCTTGTAACATGGTCCCGGTGAAATGCCCAGACGTTTGAGGTCGTGACCATTAACCAACGTCTTAACCGGGCGCAAATGGGTCACGTAATGAGAAACCCAGCGACGCACCTCATCTTCGCTGATGCGGGCCAGGATATACAACAGAATCTCCACCGGCAACGGATGCAGCCAGTGATGAAGCTCGCTTGGCTTCGGGCTGTTTCCGCTTCCGTGACGCCGAGCCAGTTGCCTCAGCACCTGATGTGCGCGACTGCGCTGGGAGCGAAAGATTTCATGAAACCGGGCCGGGATGTCAAGGCGTTTACAGATCCCCTGAACTGCCTGAGAATGGACATCGGCGATCAAGCACAAAAAATACACCTGCCAGCGCTGCACCTCCGCGTTAGCGTACTGAAACTCGTACCAGAGTACGGCCTGACTGGCTGCTTCAAAAATGCCACGCTTGCGATCATCAAGCGAAAGTGAAGGATGAATATACTGCAGCAGATCCAGTTCCGCCATTCGGAACATAGCCGGCAGCGGATTAACTTCCTTAAAAATAATCATCAATTCATTAAACACCCGACTCCCGCCAACCTTATTCAAAAACCCCATCTGCACCGCGCTACGTAACAGGCTGTTGGTATGCGAACCGAGGTGAAAGCCTAATCGCTGCTCAAAGCGGATAGCCCGAAACACCCGAGTCGGATCTTCAACAAAACTTAGGTTATGCAGAACCCGCAGCACCTTGTCGTGCAAATCGCGCTGCCCTCCGAAAAAATCGAGCAGTTCGCCATAATCTTTGCCATTAAGTGCGACCGCCAGGGTGTTGATGGTAAAGTCACGCCGATACAGATCAAGCTTAATGGATGAATGCTCCACAATCGGCAAAGCGCCCGGTTCCAGATAGTATTCCATGCGAGCCGAGACCACATCAAGCTTGTAACCCATAGGAAAGATCACAACCGCGGTACCAAATTTATGATGCGCCCTCACACGGCAGCCATGCCTGCGGGCAAACTCCTGGGCAAAGACAATACCATCCCCCTCGACCACGATATCCACGTCGAGGTTGTTCTGGCGCAACAGTAGATCCCGAACGAACCCACCGACGGCAAAGACCGAAACCTGCAGATCATCACCGATCTCTCCACACCCTTTAAGAATATCCTGCATCTCGACACTAAGCTGATCCCTCAGCAGGCGTTGAATATGCCGACGCTTGAGCCCTCCCCTGTGGGTTGCCGGTTCGGAGCCGACCTGGGTGATGGGAGCCGAACGCACTCCCGACACCATATGCCGCAACAGATCAGTCCGGGTGATCGCACCGGCCAGCACGCCCTTATCCATCACCGGAACAAACCGCTGGTTATTCGCAACGATCAATTCTTTCAACAACTCCGCCGGGGCATCCGGAGCCACAACCTGAAAATCTTCAGTCATGTACTCCCTCACCGAAACTTCACTCAACTGATGATGAGCTGCCTTTTCAGCTACCTGCCGGGTAATGATCCCGACCACAATTCCTTCTTCAGTAACCACCGGTAGAGCACTGACTCCGTAACGGGTGAGGACCTGGCGGACCTCACCAATGGTTGCTTGATCAGAAATCACCTTAACCGGTGTGGACATCAAGTGGCGCGCCTTCCAGCGAGGATTGACGTGACGCAATAGCAAAGAAGGGAAGCGTTCGAGCACCTGAATCAGAGTCATATCGCGAACGGTCGCCGACGCAGCATAGGCATGCCCTCCCCCACCGAATTCGGCAAGAATCTTCCCCATCGGCACTTCGGGGATACGCGACCGACCGACAACGAAAATGCGGTCTTCCATACGTACAGCGAGAATGAGTACGTCGAGACTTTCCATGTCTTTGAGCTTGTGAGCCAGGATCGCCAAGTCACCGACAAAATGATCAACGGAGGCATGCGCCAGAGTCACATCGACCCCGTTGACATTAAGAAGGGTGCTGGTGTTGATCAATTCGTTGAGCAGGGCCACCTGATCGGAGGTCAACTCCTGTGTAAGAAAGTC
>JBFHFM010000121.1:0-9874 GCA_041583595.1 Trichloromonas sp.
GAGACAGCAACGAGAACAATTACTTTAAACATTTTCTTCTTCATGATGATCCTCCATACAGGTTGGTAATTTGGTGCGCGCAACCTGTATATTCCACAGACCATGCCAATTGGCAGTAGCCATCTAAGGCATTGATACTTCGACCAATATTTCTTTCGGTCCCAATTGGTGCAAAGAAAGAGGTGCAAAAGCTGCACCCCGTGACACCACTGTTGCACCACGGGTCATTCCTTGTTCGCCAACCCATAGCGTTTCAATCGATATTGCAGGGTCCGTTTCGAGATGCCAAGTTTCTCCGCCGCCAAGCGTCGATTATTCCCACAGGATTCGAGGGCAGAGAGAATCGCCTGCCGTTCCACCTCCTCCAACAGGGGACTTGGAGTGGCGTCGTCTGCCACCGGAACAACCAGCGCCTGCGGCAACTGCGCCACCCCCAACTGCCCCTGCCCCAGAATCACCGCCCGCTCGATGACATTCTGCAATTCCCGGATATTACCCGGCCAACCATAACGGCAAAGGGCCGCCATCGCTCCATCTCCAATCCCTGTAACGTTTTTACCGGTCAGGCGGGCGAAGCGGCGAATAAAATAATCGGTCAGCTCGGGCAAGATGTCGATGCGTTGGCACAAGGAGGGCAATTGAATGGGAAAAACATTGAGACGATAAAAGAGGTCTTCGCGAAAACGTTTTTCCTGCACTTCTACAGCGAGATCTCGATTGGTTGCAGCGATCACGCGCACATCGGCCACAATCTCGCGACTGCCACCAACCCGCTCGAAACACCGCTCCTGCAGGACCCTGAGCAGCTTCGCCTGCAAGGTCAGCGGCAATTCGCCGATTTCATCCAGAAGCAAAGTCCCCCCTTGCGCCAATTCAAACTTTCCGCGGCGGGCCGCAAGCGCGCCGGTGAAAGCTCCCCGCTCATGGCCGAAGAGTTCACTTTCAAGGAGATTTTCCGGAATCGACGCACAATTGACAGCAACGAAAGCCCCCTGCTTACGAGGGCTGTACAAGTGGATCGAGCGGGCCACCAGCTCCTTACCGGTGCCGCTCTCCCCCTGCAGTAGCACCGTCGTTACAGTGGCCGCCACCTCTCGCACCAGCCGGTGCACTTCAGCCATAGCCTCTCCGGCAAAAATAAGCTCGACGGGAGGCAAACCGGCGGCTTCGGTCTCCTTGAGAGCCAGATAGTCCCGCTCCCGGTTACCGGCTAGAAGAATTTTCCGCACCAGCGCACGCAACGTCTCGGGGTCCTTGAGAGGTTTCGTCAAAAAATCGACCACCCCCTCTTTCATCGCAGCCACCGCTTCTTCGACGGTGCCAAAGGCCGTCAACAGTACAAATGGGGGGGCCATTCCCTCCTTGCGACTGAGGCGAAAAAGCTCCAGACCGCTCATGCCGGGCAGCTTGAGATCGGAGAGCACCAGATCGAACAGATGACGCCCCAGCAGCGCCCCTGCCTCTTCCGCCGTTTCGGCCACCTCGACCGCATAGCCTTCTCCGTGCAGGATCGTCTGCAACAAACGACGAAAAGTACGGTCATCTTCGACGATTAAAATCCGTGCGCTCACGATTCACTCCTCCGGGAAGGGCTCATTTCGTCCGCAAACCAACGCGAAAAACAGTCCCCTGGCCTTGAACAGACGAAACATCGATCGTTCCGCTCATTTCTTCCACAATTTTCTTGCAAATAGCCAGTCCCAACCCCGTTCCTCGAGCCTTCCGGGTAAAAAATGGTTCAAAAATACGCGGCAGGTCTTCCTGTGAGATTCCCTGTCCGGAATCCTGGATGACGAGTTCTACCATCCTCCCCCGAGGTTGTGACGAAACCCTCACCACTCCGCCCGGTGGAGTCGCCTGTACCGCATTGAGGAGCAGGTTCAAAAGCAACTGCTGCAAGCGATCGACATCGGACATAACGTGCGTCCATCCATCAGGCTCACAAAGCAGCCGTACCTCCCCCTCGGCCGCCCGCGGCTCCAGAAGGGCAATGACCCGTTCGACGACCTCCCGAAGATCAACGGACTCAATCTTGACCACCGCTGGCTGGGCGTAGGTGAGCAGATCGTTAACCAGTTCTTCGAGGCGCACGGATTCGGTGATCACCTGAGAGGCAAACCATTGATTTTCCGCACAAGAAAGGGATTCTTCGAGCAATTGAGCATAGCCCTTAATACCTGAGAGGGGGTTGCGGACCTCATGAGCCAGCACCGCACTCAAGGTGCCGAGTTGGGCCAGATGCTTCTGCTCGGCCATTTCCTTAATATGCCGGGAAGCCCTCCGGGCGTAAACATACAGCATCCCCCCCATGACCCAACCGACTGCCAGCAGGGCACCCAGGACGGTCAGCCCGGCTTGCGAGCGCCGGACCACCGCATCGGCCTGATAAGTATGAAGTACCAAACGCAGCACAAACGAGCGACCGGTAAAATGGACCGGAGCGAGAAATTCGAAGACCTCTTCGCCGGTACCCAAAATAATACGATGCTCGACAAATCCGTATCCAGAAAAATCAGGGATGACAAAAGAGGACGTGACAGGCAGGCCGATCAGATCGGGATTGGTGTGAAAAACCTGAATTCCAGATTCGTCAAAAACCGAATAAAAAGCGATATCCGAGCTGCTGATCCGACGCAGCAGGTCGAGGGAGGGATCCTGATTTGCCAACGCCTCGATGGTTGAGGCCAAGGTCAAGGCCAGGCCCCGCAGCATCCCTTCGGCAATAGGGCGGGCGCCGCGATAGTTATTCAGCCCGAAGCCCCCCAGCAAAGCTGAAAAAAGAAGACCAGTCAGCAATAACCAAAGACCGGGGCAATGTAGGCGTGACCTTACAGATTTAAACATGAACGTGCCCAGAACTCCTCCCTGATCGCCTGATCAGGTACTCCGGAGAGCCCTCCCGAGGAGATCTGGGGCGTGTATCACCAGAATCAGGGGATAGGAAGCACATCGACAGAAACCTTCAACAGGTGCTCCCCCCCACCATAGGCTACCCCTTTCAATGGAGTGACATCGGTAAAATCCCGTCCCCAGGCGACGGTAATATGCTGTTCCCGTGGAATCTGGTTATTGGTCGGATCGAAGTCGAGCCAGCCGGTTCCTGGCTGAAAGACCGAAAACCAGGCGTGCGAAGCATCGGCGCCGACCAGTCGCTTGGTTCCGGGGGGAGGCACAGTTTCGATGTAACCGCTCACGTAGCGCGCCGCCAGCCCATGAGAGCGCAGACAGCCGATCGCCAGGTGAGCGAAATCCTGACAGACCCCGGCGCGGTGAGCCAGAACCTCTTTCAGGGGGGTGGCGATGGTAGAGAATTCCGGATCGTATTTGAACTCGCGAAAAATCCGCTGCATCAGGTCATGCACTGCTTCTACCAGCGGTCGCCCGGAAGTGAACGAAGGCCGGGCATAATCCGCCAACAGGTCATCAGCACTGACGATGGGTGAATCAAGGATGAACTGGGAGGCATCCAAAACGTCTGCGGAACGGTCGCTGCGCAACTGCTCCCGAACAGTCTCCCAGGGGAGATTCCAGGCATTATCCAGGAGAATCGACTTTTCGACCTCGATCTCGCTGGTCGCCGTCACAACCATCCGGTCATGGGGGGTCTGGATGGAGAAATAATCCGTCCGGTTGCCAAAATAATCAAGGCGCCCATAGTGATCGTTGGGCACCGGGTCGATCTGGAGTTCGGATGAGAGCACCCGCTGATGCGGCAGTTCACGCGGAAGCAGACAGGCTTCGTTGTAACAGAGCCCAACCTGCGCTTCATAGACAAATTCAGTGATGTGGGTCACCCGGTATTTCATAAGTCCTCATCCTGCTGTTGCGGCAGCAGCTGCTGCGAGGGCTGCGAATGGCTGAAATAGGTGCGGGTAATCACGTCGGAAAGTCGCCAGAGACTCTCAGTCTGGTCGGCCAACAGATCATCCAGGGCCTTGCAATAGCCGTCCTCTTCCTCGAATTTCGACAGCTCTGCAGCATCGGCCAGGCGCAACTTGGTGTAAGCGTCAAGAATGCATCGCTCATCCTCGCCGAGCCGTGGCGAAGTCCGGTCTCTTGGCAGATCGGCGATGTGCCGCTGCAGACAGTCGAGTTGATAGGCCAACGACCTGGGATGATTGCGGTCCATCAAGATCAACTCGAGAACGGTAGGCAGATGCATATATGAACGATAGCGACGGCGGAAGGTGTTCAGACTGTCACAGATAATCAAAATTTTTTCCATCAGCTGGCGCTGTACAGTCCCCTCCATATGCGGAACCAGGGTCGCCCGCAGTAACGAGATCAGGCCCAGGGCCCGCTCCAGGCGTCGGCCGATATCGAGCAGCAGCCAGCCCGCTTCACGGGTCATGCTCTCGGCGTTGAGGCCGCTGAACGCGACCAGTTGCATGATCAGGTGGTCCAGGCGGTCCTCGGTCCGGTAGTTCCCCGGTCCCGGCATTTCTTCGTCATCTTCCCAATCCTGCTGGATCGCATCGATCACCCGCCAGATCTCGGCCGGCCAGTGATCCCTGACGGTCAACGCAACCTGGCCAAAAGACTGCAGGATGGCCGCCAGACTACCGGTCCGGTCGGCGTCTTGCAGGAGCGAATGGAGCTCAGGCTGGGGTTTTTCGAGGAGGGCGGCGGCCCCTTTGTCAACGAAACCGGGATAGGTTCCAGTCACATGGGTCAGGGCACGCAGCAGGCTGTGCAGATAGACTTTTGAAATTTCACCATTGGCGTCGCGCTGCTCGCGTCTGAGCAGATAGATGGCGCGCAACAGCCGGGCTATTCCTTCGGCCCGTTCCACGTAGCGCCCGGCCCAAAAGAGGCTGTCCGCGGCCCGGCTGGGCAGCGGTTCGGCACGCAGAGGCAGCACCTGGTCGAGATGCGGCTGCCGCCAGAGGCTGACATACTTGACCGGATCTTTGGACAAAACCCAGGCATCCTTGCTTAAACCTCCGGACCGGTTCGAGACAACCAGCTCACCGGCCTGTGCAGCGATGCGCGTCAAACCGCCCGGCATGGCGATGTAGCTCGTATCTCCAGCGACCACAAATGAACGGAGAACCGTGTGTCGCGGCTCGACCCAGCCATCGACCAGCGAAGGCGCCGTCGAGAAACTGACCATTTCCTGACCGATATAAAGATGCGGCTTCTGTAAAATGCGCTGACGCAGCTCGGCCTGCTCGTTAGCGGTCAGCTGAGCGCCGAAAATCGCTCGATAGCCCCGGGTGCGGTGGATTGATTTAATAACCAGGTGGTCGAGGTTTTCCAGAACAAAATTTCGCTCACGCTCTTGTCCGCACCACCAGGTGGCCACCGTGGGGAGCTTGAGGTCTTCGCCCAAAAAATGTCGGGCGATATTCGGCATAAAAGCCATCAAGCCGGGGTTTTCAAGGATCCCGCTGCCGATCGGATTAGCGATCGCCACGTGACCGAGACGGGCCGCCTGCAGCAGGCCGGTAACACCGAGACGCGAATCTGCACGCAGTTCCAGGGGATCGCAGTAGGCGTCATCCAGGCGGCGCAGGATAACATCGACCTGATGCAGCCCTTCGAGGGATTTCAACCAGACCCGTCCGTCGCGCACGCTCAGATCGTCCCCTTGGACGAGGGTATAACCGAGATAATTAGCCAGGTAGGCGTGTTCGAAATAAGTCGAGCTGTACGGCCCCGGGGTCAGAACCACGATCCGAGGATCTTCGCGATTTTGCGGCGCGAGCCGTGCGAGTCGATCGCGCAGAGGCTGAAAGAAACTCGCCAGGCGCTTAACGTGACACTCGCGGAAGAGCGTTGGCGCGACACGGGTCATGACCATGCGGTTTTCCAGCGCATAGCCGGCCCCGGAAGGCGCCTGGGTCCGATCATCGATCACCCATACGCGGCCGTCAGGACCACGGGCCAGGTTGGAAGAACACATGATCAGAGGCCGATTACCGGGAAAAGTCATTCCCACGCAAGAACGCTGAAAGCCGAAATGACTGAAAATCAGCTCCGGCGGAACGATGCCCTGTTTGAGTAGTGTCTGGGAACCATAAAGGTCGGTGAGGATCAGGTTGAGCAGTTCAGCGCGCTGGACCAACCCGGCTTCGATCACCGCCCACTCTTCACCGCTGATAAAGAGTGGTATCGGATCGAATTGCCAGGGTCTGGTGGCACCGCGTAAACCGTCATGAATATTGAAGGTGACGCCGCTTTCACGCAGCAGTCGCTGCGCCTCGAGGCGGCGGCGCTCCAGCCCTTCCCGGCCGAGCTGGTCGACTTCCCGCATGAGGGGTTGCCAGTGAGGAAGCAGGTGTCCTTCACTGGCAACCATTTCGTCATAACTACCAAGCTGAGTTGCGTAGGACTGGCTGATCGACCCGGGGGTCAAGGTTTCGGATTGCGGCACGGCTTGATCCTTGGTTTGTCATTTTGTAAGAGGTTATCTGCCGCGCGATTATATTCCAGGAAGCCGTCGCAAATCTACTGTATAGGGAAATTCTTCGTTCGGTTCTTCCGCTGGTGGACTCATTGGCCGCAACGGCCCGGCATCCGGGGTGAAGGTGCCGAGTCCCGCGAAGGCCGGGGGCGCGGTCTGCACCGCCCCCGGTTCAGCGCCGATGTCCCAGAAACGGGTGATACGGCGAGACTCGGCCTCAAGAGCATTGACCGGAAAGATATCATAACCGCGGCCGCCCGGATGGGAGACATGGTAGGTACAGCCGCCGATGGTCTGGCCATTCCAGGTGTCGATCACGTTGAACACCAGGGGCGTATGCGGCTTAATGGTCGGGTGCAGGGCCGATGGGGGCTGCCAGGCCCGGTAGCGGACTCCAACCACATATTCGCCCTTGCGCCCGGTGCTGCGCAAGGCCAGCCTTCGGCCGTTGCAGACGACCGCATGACGCGGTTCGGTCAAGCCATTGATGCGCAGTTGCAGCCGCTCTACCGAGGAATCGACAAAACGGGCGGTCCCCTGGCTTCCCATCTCTTCGCCAAGGACATGCCAGGGCTCGATGGCAAAGCGCAGTTCGAGTTCCATCGCGTCGATGTTCACCGTGCCGAAGTGCGGGAAACGGAACTCGAGGAAGGGCTCGAACCAGGCCAATTCAAAGGGATAACCGGCCCGGTTCAGATCGGTGACCACCTCGCGCATGTCTTCACGGACGAAGTGGGGCAGCAGGAAACGATCGTGCAATTCGGTCCCCCAGCGAATCAGATCGTGCTCGTAGGGTTTTTCCCAGAACCAGGCGATCAGGGTGCGCAGCAGCAGATTCTGCACCAGGCTCATGCGGGCGTGGGGCGGCATCTCGAAAGCGCGCAGCTCGACCAGTCCAAGACGCCCCGAGGGGCTGTCGGGAGAGTAGAGCTTGTCGATGCAGAACTCGGCGCGGTGGGTGTTGCCGGTCATATCGATGAGCAGGTTGCGCATCAGGCGATCGACCAGCCAGGGGGCCGGCACCTCTCCTTTGGGCATCTGTTGAAAGGCGATCTCCAACTCGTACAAAGCGTCATTGCGGGCTTCATCGACCCGCGGCGCCTGGCTGGTCGGGCCGACAAACATCCCTGAGAAAAGATAGGAAAGCCCCGGATGGTGCTGCCAGTAGGTGACCAGGCTGCGCAGCAGGTCGGGCCGACGCAACGCCGGGCTGTCAGACGGAGTGGCGGCGCCGATGGTGATGTGGTTGCCGCCGCCGGTCCCGGTATGCCGGCCGTCAAGCATGAACTTCTCGGTGCCAAGGCGGCTCAGGCGGGCTTCGGCATAGAGGGTGGTGGTGTTTTTCACCAGCTCGCGCCAACTGGCGGCCGGGTGGATATTGACTTCGATGACCCCCGGGTCGGGGGTGACCAGCAGCCGCTCCAGGCGGGTATCGCGCGGCGGCTCGTAGCCTTCGAGAACCACCGGCAGCGCTAGTTCGGCCGCCGTCGCCTCGACGGCAGCGACCAGGTCGAGATAATGTTCGAGGATGGTCAGCGGCGCCATGAAGACATGCAATCGTCCTTCCCGGGCCTCGACGCAAAGCGCCGTGTGCGGCACCTTGACCAGGTCGCTCTCGCGGCGGCCGTCTGCGACCGCCTGCTCATTCAGTTCCGGATGACTAACCCGCTGCTCCTCGAGCTGGCTATACCGTTTGGCCACCTCACCGTGGTAATCCTTAAGGGGTGGAAGCTTGCCAAACTGGTCATGCTCTGGCTGGATTTCACGCTTTTCGGGTGCCTCCCAGGGAAGCGAATCGAGCGGCAGGCGCAAGCCCATCGCGGACCCGCCAGGAATCAGAAACATCTGCTCGCGGCGAAATTCCCAGGGACCGCTGCGCCAGCCTCCGCGACTCTCGTCCCACTGCAGCGGCAGAGCGTAACCGGTCGGCGTGCCGAGGCCCTTGTCGAGCAACTGCGCCAGGTAGCGGCGCTCGAGCGGATCCTTGAGGTTGGCCTTGAGCGGGTCGACATTCTCCGGCAGGGTCCCTTCCTTCCAGAGATAGTAAAAAACATCTTCAAAACCGGGCACCACCCGATGCGAGCCGATGCCAAGCCGTTTCGCCAGCTGCAGGGTGAACTTTTCGGCGTGTTCGTACGTCATGCCATAATCTTTGGCCACATTCGCCAGCAGCTCAGGTTCGCGCCAGACCGGGGTCCCGTCCTTACGCCAGAAACAGCCATAGGACCAGCGCGGCAAAGGCTCGCCCGGATACCACTTGCCCTGGCCGAAATGAAGCAATCCACCGCTGCCGAAGGCTTCGCGCAAGCGCCGAAGCAGAACATTGGCCAACTCCCTTTTGTGCGTGCCGTCGGCCTTGGTATTCCACTCGGCTCCCTCCATGTCGTCAATCGAGACGAAGGTCGGCTCCCCGCCCATAGTCAGGCGGACATCCCCTTTGAGCAGGTCGGCATCGACCTGTTCGCCCAGAGCATCAATCCGTGCCCACTGATCGTCGCTGTAGGGTTTGGTCACCCGCGGATCTTCATGGATACGCTCGACGATGTTGGAAAACTCGAAACTTACCTCGCACTGATCCATCGCACCGGTCACTGGTGCCGCGCTCGAAGGGTGAGGCGTGCAGGCCAGCGGGATGTGCCCTTCGCCGGCAAAGAGCCCGGAGGTCGGGTCGAGGCCGATCCAGCCCGCTCCCGGCACATAGACCTCAGCCCAGGCGTGCAGATCGGTGAAATCGGCCTCCGGCCCCGACGGCCCATCGAGGGATTTTTCGTCAGCGGTCAGCTGGATCAGGTAGCCGGAGACGAATCGCGCCGCCAGCCCCAGGTGCCGCAGAATCTGCACCAGCAGCCAGGCCGAATCGCGGCAGGAGCCAATTTTGCGCTCCAGGGTTTCTTCGCAGGTCTGAATCCCGACTTCGAGGCGCACCGAATAGTTAACACTCTCCCTGACCTTCTGGTTTAACTCAACCAGAAAATCGACGGTTCTCTTTTCGCTGAGATCGACCCCTTCGAGCCACTGACGCAGCAGCGGGCCGTCATCCACCACTTCAAAATAAGGAGTGAGCTCCTTGCGCAGTTGCCCGTCATAGACGAAGGGGTAGTTTTCAGCCGACTCTTCCATAAAAAAATCGAAGGGATTGATGACCGTCATATCGGCCACCACCTCGACTTCAATGCGCAGCTCTTTGGTCCGCTCAGGAAAAACCAGCCGGGCCAGATAGTTGCCAAACGGATCCTGCTGCCAATTAAGGAAATGGGTTTCCGGATAAACCCGCAGTGTGTAGGCGCGAATCGGCGTGCGCGAATGGGGAGCCGGACGCAGCCGCAACACATGAGGGCTCAGGCTGACCGGGCGATCAAATTTATAGCAGGTGTTATGCTTGCAGACGACGCGAATCGACATCGTTTTTCATCCTTTTAGGTGAAGGCAACCAGGATCCCATCAGCGAGAATGCGGATACCGGGATAC
>JBFHFM010000122.1:0-9855 GCA_041583595.1 Trichloromonas sp.
CAGCCAATGACCGACGAACTAGCCGAATCCTTTAATCTGAAAGAAACCCATGGGGCCCTGGTCTCCGAAGTCGTTCCCAATTCTCCAGCCGACAAGGCCGGGGTCAAACGCGGTGATATTATCCTCACCTACAATGGCAATCCAGTAACCGAAACCAAGGACCTGCCGCGTCTGGTGGCGGCGACCCCGATCGACCAAAAGGTCGACCTCGGCATCCTGCGCGACAGCAAAAACAAAACCCTCAAAGTCATCATCGCCAAACTGGATGACGGCACACCCGAGACCGGCAAACTCACCACCACCGAAAAAGGGCAGCTTGGCCTGGCACTCACCAACATCACGCCAGAAATTGCCAGCCATTACGGTCTGAGAGGAACCGAAGGGGTACTGGTTACCGCCATCGACCCCAACAGTTCGGCCGCCGACAGCAACCTGCGCAGGGGCGACCTGATCCTCGAAGTGAACGGCAAAAACACCGGTAACGTCGATGCATTTCGCAAGGCGGTCGCCAACATCAAAAAAGGTGATGTGCTGCGGCTGCTGGTTCAGCGCGGCGAATCGATTCTCTATACCACCCTAAAAGCCGACTGACAAAAGCCGGATGACCACCGAAGCGACCCTGATATGCACCCACCCCTTCGAGTGGTTTGAAATCCATCCCGATGGGAAAGTCTTCAGCTGCTGCCCGGCATGGCTGAGGACCCCCATCGGGAACCTTCTCGAACAGCCTCTGATGGAAATCTGGAATGGCCCCGCAGCCCGGGGCCTGCGCAGTAACATCCACAACAGCACCTTTCACAATTGCAGCCGCAAACGCTGCCCACGCCTGGCCACCAGCGCACCTCCGATGATGCCACTGCGCGCGGTAACCGACGAACAACTCCGCGAGGCGCTGCAAAAGCGCCGGACCACCCTTCCCTTCGGGCCGAAAATCCTCAACCTCTGCTTTGATTTGAGCTGCAACCTGGCCTGCCCGAGTTGCCGCAGAGAAATCACCGTCGCGACCGGAGCGACCAGGCAGCAAGCCGAAACCCTCGCCAAACGCCTGGTCGAGCAAGCCGCTCCTCACGCAGAAACCCTGATCGTCAGTGGTTTTGGCGACCCCTTCGGCAGCCCGACCTACCGCAATCTGCTACAGGGCATCAACGAACAGACCTGGCCCAGGCTGCGCCAGGTCAACCTGCATACGAACGGCCAGCTGTGGGACGAGTCCACCTGGAACCGCCTGCCCGGCCTGCAGCCGCTGGTGCACTCGGCGGAAATTTCCATCGACGCCGCCAGCGCCGCAACCTACGCCCAAAACCGCCGCGGCGGCGACTTTGGGCGCTTACTGGCCAACCTTGATTTTATCCGCACCCTGCCCATCTCCCTCAAATTCAGCTGCGTAGTCCAGCACAACAATTTCCAAGAATTACCAGCTTTCACGGAGCTGGCCACCCACTACGGCGCATCCGCCTACTTCAGCCAACTGGTCAACTGGGGAACCTTCAGCCGCGAAGAATTCCTGCGCCGCGCCGTACACATCCAGTCCCATCCCGACCATGGCGACTTCCTCGCCGTCCTCCGCCAGCTCCGCAACAAGCCTGGCATCGACCTGGGTAATCTCACTCCCCTGCTCTAATTTCTCATCTCCCTGTTTAATCCCCGGCTTCGCCCGCAAGTAACCGTCAACAGCCAACACCCCATCCGACTCCCCAAACTCACCAGCACATTTTTTTTGCCAAACCGCAAAACCGCCAGCCAAGGGTCTTTGCCGGATTGTGATACCGAGCTACAAAAAAATATTCAATACTTACTATTGCAGTCAGATTTTTTTCTGTTAAACATTCAATGAATTTTACTCAACCCAAAGGAGGTCCAAAAATGAACAAAATGAAATTGTTACTGAGTTTGTCAATCCTTTTATTGCTGGGTTTCAGCACAGCTGCCATGGCCAAAACTGATGAAGAAAAACTGGGGCAACTTCTGTATTTTGACCAAAACCTTTCGCTCTACCAGAATCAATCCTGTGCTACCTGTCACCACCAGAAGGCCGCGTTTGCCGACCCATTAAATGCCCAGGACCCCTGGAACAGTGTCGTTTCCCTGGGTTCAGATCCAACCCTGAACGGCGGCCGGAATGCCCCAACCGCGTCCTACGCTGCCTTTATCCCTGTCTTTCAACAAATCGAAGACGAAGGAGACCTGCTCTATGCCGGCGGCCAATTCTGGGACGGCCGGGCCGACACATTGAAAGACCAGGCCAAAGGGCCCTTTCTGAATCCGGTGGAAATGGCCATGCCCAACGAAGCAGCGGTTATCAGGGCGATTGCCGACCCCAGTAACAAAAACTACAAATCCTATTTAAAGCTTTTTTTGTCCGTGTACAAAACCGACCTGACCACTCTGAATCTTGACGATAATACTCAAGTAATGAATGCGTACAATAATATGGCTCAGGCGATCGGGGCCTTTGAACAAACGGACCGGTTTACATTATTTACCTCCAAGTATGATTTTTACCTGGCCGGAAAAGCCAAATTTACCGCCCAGGAACAAAATGGCCTGGCCCTCTTTGAAGGGAAGGCGCAATGCTTCCTGTGCCACCCCAGTGCGGCCACCGTCAATCCAAACGGCACCATTGTCCCTCCCCTGTTTACCGACTTTACCTATGACAATCTCGGGATTCCCAAAAGCGACAACCCGATGATTGCAGATTTTCCTGTAGATTACGGCCTCGGCGGACGACTAGGTGAATCCGCTGAGAATGGCAAGTTCCGGGTTTCATCCCTGCGCAACATCGCCCTCACTCCGCCCTATGGACATAACGGCTACTTCGCCATCCTTGCCGACATCGTTCATTTTTACAACACAGCAGGGGATGGAACTTGGCCCGCCCCTGAAGTAGCACAAAATGTAAATCGGGTTGAACTGGGCAACCTGGGATTAACCGCGCAGGAAGAAGCGGACCTCGTGGCCTTTCTCATGACCTTGAGCGATGATTCCGGGGCGACCCGACCGACGACTTTTGTGCTCCCGGCGATCACTCCCTTGAATTAAACTTTTACAGCACCTCAAAGCCGCATCCTATCTGCGCTCCTGCATTGAAATCAGAGTGGAGGCGCTTGCGGCCTCAATAAATAGCCAATAAAAAAAGCCGCACCTTTCGGATGCGGCTTTTTTATTGGCCTCACTGCGGCGTTCAGGCCGACTCAACTTCCGCCACCGCTACTTGCGGGTTGCGGAACTTGACCAGGAAGAGGATCAGGCTGCCGATGGCGGTGAGGATACCGACCAGGCTGGCGATCTGCAGTGGCAGACCGAAACCGATTTCAGCGTAGCCGAGATAAGTTGCGGCGACAGCCGTCATAAAGGTTGCCGGAACGGTGGCAATCCAGTGATTCTTGGCTTCGCGAATCAGGTAAGCGGCGCCGGTCCAGAGGACAATGGTAGCCAGCGTCTGGTTGGCCCATCCGAAGTAACGCCAGATCATTCCAAACTCGGCCAGCGAAACCAAATACCCGACAGCAAACAGCGGCACGGCCAAAAGCAGGCGTTTAGGGGCCAGCTTCTGCGGCATATTCAAAAAGTCTGCGATAATCAAACGGGCGCTGCGAAAGGCGGTGTCACCGGAAGAAATCGGCAGGATAATGACGCCTATGACCGCCAGCAGACCGCCGACCGGACCGAGCAAGGTGGTGGAGATCTCGTTGACAACATAGGCCGGGCCGCCCTGACCGAGGGCGGTATTCAAGGCTTCGGCCCCCGAATAAAAAGACATGCCGAGGGTGGCCCAGATCAGGGCGATGATCCCCTCGCCAATCATGGCGCCAAAAAAGAGTGGACGTCCATATTTTTCATTGGTAACGCAGCGAGCCATGAGGGGCGATTGGGTGGCATGAAAACCACTGACTGCACCGCAGGCAATGGTGATAAACATCAGAGGCCACAGGGGCAAATCCTTGGGATGGATGTTCGACAGCGTCAGCTCGGGAAAGAACTGATAGCCCTTGAAAATCAGCGCGGCGGTGAGGCCGACAGCCATAAAGATGAGCACCGCGCCAAAGAGGGGATAGAGGCGGCCGATGATCTTCTGAATTGGCAGGATAGTGGCGAGAAAATAATAACCGAAGATGATCGCCACCCAGACCGGCACTGCCATCCCGCTCATGTTGCCCAGCAGCTTGGCCGGGCCAAGGACGAAGACGACGCCAACCAGCAGCAGCAGGACGATGGAAAAGACCCGCATGAACTGTTTAAATCCGTTACCGAGCTGGTATCCGACCACATCGGGGATGCTCTTGCCCTCATGGCGAATGGAGAGCATGCCGGAGAAATAGTCATGCACCGCCCCTGCGAAGATGCAGCCAATGACGATCCATACCAGTGCCGCCGGACCGTACAGGGCACCGAGAATCGGGCCGAAAATCGGACCAAGGCCGGCGATGTTGAGTAGCTGGATCAAAAAGATTTTCTTCGGCGACATTTCAACGTAGTCGACGCCGTCGGCCAAAGCACGAGCCGGGGTAATCCGGTTGGGATCGGCGTCGAAAATGCGATCGACGATCTTGCCATAGACGAAATAACCGACAATCAACGCGGCGACACAGGTGAAAAAATACAGCATGAAAAGCTCCTCTGATTCGAGTTTATTCAAGAATAAGGGAAGCTCCAGCAGAAAGACAGTCCGAGGAAGGTAACCGGCATCATAGCGTGACAAGCGGTCGTCAGCAGGAAGTGAACCGTCGGGACAGGGGCAGGTAAATGGTCAGAAGTTGAACGCGTCCCGAAGGGATTTGAGATAACGACGGCTGACCGGCAGAGTGGCTCCTGCGCGGGTACGGATTTCCGCGCAGCCCCCCTCCTGCAACAGAATCTCGTCGATCCGGCCGGCGTTCACCAGGTACTGCTTGTGACAACGCAGCAGGTCGGTGCGCTGCTCCAGTACCTTGAGGGTCAGCTCGGTAAAACACTCGCCCTGAACGGTCACCAGATGCACCCCGCTCGGGTCAGAGCGGACATAGTCGACCTCGGCCGGATCAATCAGCTTGATGCGGCCTACGCCAACGCAGGGAATGCGGCTGAGAGCCGGGGTCTCATAGCTGGGGGAGGTCCCCTCCCCCACCGCCGATTTGAGCTTTTCCACCGTTTTCGCCAGGCGTTCGCGGTCCACTGGTTTGAGCAGATAATCGAGGGTTTTTTCCTCAAAGGCCTTGAGAGCGAACTCGTCATAAGCGGTAACGAAGACCACGTTGGGCATCTGCCCCGGATCGATCATGCTCAACAGCTGGAAGCCGCTGAGCACCGGCATTTCAATATCAAGGAAGAGGACTTGCGGTCGCTCGCGATTGATCGCCTTGATCGCCTCCATGGCGTTGGCACAGCAGCCGACGATCTCGAACTCCCCGGTTTCGAGCAGCAACGCGGCCAGTTCTTCCCGAGCATGCAGTTCGTCATCGACAATCAGCGCACGGATCATTCCCCCTCCCCCTTTTGCAGCGGCAGCCTGATCGCGACCCGGGTCGATTGCTCCGGCATGCAGGTCACCTGCACCCCGTAATCGCTGCCATAGAGATTACGGATACGCTTATCGACAATGTCCATCCCCAGCCCGCCGCTCTTGATTTCAGCGCAGTAACTGCCAGCGTTGTCCTCGACCACGATCTCCACCTCCCCTTCTTCGCGGCGCACCGAGATGGTTACCAGTCCCCCCTCGATCAACCCGGAGATGCCGTGTTTGATAGCGTTTTCGATGATCGGTTGCAAGGTAAAGGTTGGCAGCCGCACATCCAGCAGCTCGGGCTGCACGTTCATGACCACCTTCAGCCGCTCACCGAAACGAGCCTCCTCGATGGTCAGGTAGGAGCGCACATGGTCGAGTTCCTCATTAAGCGTCGCAAGATCCCCCGAGCGCTTGAGATTTTTGCGAAAGAAGTTGGACAGATGCAACAGCAGGTCGCGGGCCTGGTCAGCATCTTTGCGCACCACGGCGACAATGGTATTGAGGGCGTTGAACAGAAAATGGGGATTGACCTGAGCCTGCACCAGCTTCAGCTCAGAGGTGACCAGCAGGTTCTTCTGCTCCTCATAACGGCTGCGCAACAGCTGCTCCGACAGCAAGTGAGCGATCCCCTCGCCCAGGGTCCGGTTGATATTGAGGAACAGCTTGTTTTTCGGCTCGTAGAGCTTGATTGTGCCAACTACTTCGTTGTCGACAATCAACGGAACGATCAGGGCCGACCCGAGGGGACAGGAGGAGGAAATCATACAGCGAAATTTGTGCTGCACGCCGTCGGCGAAAACCACCCTCTTTTCGCGCATGGCAATGGCGCACTCCGGCGACTGCACCGGCCCACCTGCGCGGTGGTGGTCGGACCCCAGACCGACGAAGGCAATGATCTTCTCGCAGTTGGAGATAGCAACCGCCCCCACCCCGGTCTCTTCAAAGATAACCTTGGCAATCAGGGTGGCGGTTTTCTGATCAAAGCCGCGACTGAGCAAGCCAAGGGTCTTTTCCGCAACCTTCAACGCCCGGGCCGAAAACATCACTCCAAACTTGTCGTACATGCGCTTCTGGTCACGAATGATACTGACAAAGAGCGCGGCTCCCACCGAGTTGGCCAGCATCATCGGCAAAGCGATCAAACGGACCAGGGCCAAAGCGTCATCAAAGGGCCGCGCCATCAGCAGGATGATCAGCATCTGCAGCGCCTCGGCTGCAAAAGTCGTCCCCAGAGCCAGCAACGGGCTATAGCGCTGTTCCGGCTTGCCTCGCCGCAACAGGTAGAGGTGGACCAAGCCGCCGACCAACCCTTCGAGGGTGGTCGACACCCCACAAGAAAAAGCGGTGAAGCCCCCCAGGGTGAAGCGATGCAGGCCACCTGTCAATCCGGTGGCCACCCCCAGCAGTGGCCCGCCGATCAGCCCGGCCAGCACCGGCCCAATGGCGCGGGTGTTGGCGATGGCGTCCTGCACGGGAAGGCCAAAATAGGTGCCGAGAATAGAAAAAGCAGAAAAGATGCCGTAGAGGAGGAACTTCTGACGAACCTGCAGCACGTCACCGACCAGAGGACGAAAGGCCGGTGACTTGGTAAAAAGATAGGCGATGACCAGAAAGACAGACATCTGCTGCAGAAGGTCGAGTATCAGGCTCATGCTTCAACAGTAAAACGCAAAGGCACCAGCGAGCAACAAAATATTTGACGGCCGGAGTCCCACCCAACCCGTTTTGCAGGATGTGGTGAGCCTGCCTCCTATGTCTACAAATAATTTGGGGCATGTCCCAGAAGGAACATGCCCCAAAAAATCATCATTGGTCCCCCCCTGATCCTTGCCGAGCTCCGAGAAATCTCCCCCCGAGCATCGAACGATCAGTAGGATTTACGAAATACCGTCTTGTGGCAATGAGGACAAGGCGGAATCTGTACCGTTGCTTTCAGGTGCATTTCCTTGCCACATTCCTTACAGGTCAGAGTACCCGGGCTGGTGACTTCACCGGTCTTGAATTCGAGACCCTGCTCTGACTTGCCAGCCAGTTCAGACAAAAAGTCGGCCGCCGTACATAACAGTTTTGCCAGACCACTCTGAACACCGGCAACCACCCGACTCGGCTCTACCGCCTCGAGCACAGCGTCACGCGCCTGTTGAGCTTTTTTGCCAACCTCACCCAGATCCCGACGCAGATAGGCCGTGATTTTTTCGGCCTTTTCCCGGGAATATTCGCCACCAGCGGTCACTTCATCGCTGGCTTTTTTCAGCGCACCATCCAGGGTCTTTTTGCCTTCGGCCAGAATCTCGGCCGTACGATCAGCCAACTTCTGATACAAACTCACATCCTCATGCTCTTCCGGCTTCTGCTTTTCGTCACTCATCCGCTCTCTCCATAAGGGCTAAAGGCCAAATCATTTCCTCGCCAAATAGAAATTAAACAACCCTCACCATACCTCAATCGCGCAATTAATAAAATGGTAATTATTGATTTTGCATCCCCAGGTGGCCTTAATAGGTCAAACTTGTCCCATCATCAGGGATATGACCAAAGACGTTCACCGATTCCCGCGCTATTACGCTCTCTGCACCGGCCGTCTCCAAACCTTCTCCAGAACCTGATAAACCAGAGCGACCGCCCAGAACAACACCCCGCCAACAAACATCCAGCCGAGTGCGAACCATCCCAGCGGTACGATCTTGAAGATCTGGGCCAGCGGGGTGTACATGAGAACGGCCTGCAGAGCCACAGACAAGCCGGCGGCCGCCCAGACCCATTTATTGGCAAAAAATGGCACCCGATAACCTTGACGGATGACGAAGATCAGGACCACTTCGTAAAGAACTACGAAATTAAAAACCAGGGTCTGAGCGAGCATCAGTTCTTCGGGCAGGTCGGAAGCGCCGCCAAAGCGGTAAAACAGGGCCAGGGCGATGGCGGTGCCGACGCTGCCGAGAATGACTAACAGCCGCAGTTTGGCCATCGGCAAAATCCCCTCGTCGCGAGGTTTGGGCGGACGCAGCATAATGTCCCGGCCATAAGGGTCGACGCTGTAGGCCAGCGCCGGGGCGCCGTCGGTCACCATGTTGATCCAAAGCAGCAAAATCGCCGTGAGCGGCAGATTCATGCCGAAGAGCACGGCCAGAAAAATGATCAGCACTTCGCCGAGATTCCCCGAAAGCAGCAGCATAATCGACTTCTGGATGTTGTCGTAGATGCCGCGCCCCTCCTCGATCGCATTGACAATGTGAGTGAAACTGTCATCTAGGAGCACGAAGTCGGCGGCCTCCTTGGCCACCTCGGTACCGCTTCCCACCGCCACCCCGATATTGGCCTTTTTCAGAGCGGGGGCGTCATTGACGCCATCGCCGGTCATCGCTACCGTGTGCCCCATCTGCTGTAAAATATCGATGATACGCTGCTTGTGCTCGGGAGCGACCCGAGAGAAAATATTGGTTTGGTTGCTCAGCGCCTGCCGCAGGGACTCATCGTCCATCCGCTCGACCTCGGTGCCGCTCAGCCCGGCCCCCTCGATGCCGATTTCCCGGCCGATCGCACGGGCCGTCTCGCCGTGATCGCCAGTGATCATAATCACCCGGATGCCAGCCAGTTTGGTTTTACGAATCGATTCGATCACATCCGGTCGTGGCGGGTCGATCATCGCCTGCAGCCCGATAAAAGTCAGCCCCTGCTCGTGAAAGTCCTGGGGGGCACCGAGTCCTTTACGGGCGAAAGCCAGGACCCGCAGCGCCTGCGAGGCGTAATGTCCGTTCTGTTTTTCTATTTTCGCCTTCAGCTCAGCATCCAGGGGAACCTCGACCCCGCCCAACAGAATCCGAGTGCAACAGGCCAGCACCACATCAGGCGCGCCCTTGGTATACATGAAGGCCTCGCCACGATCCATTCCGCTTACGCTCATCAACTTGCGCTGCGAATCGAAGGGAAGTTCATCGCGGCGGACAAATTCCATCTTCACCCCGGCCTTGGCGGCACTGGTCAACAACGCCGCTTCGGTCGGGTCACCGGTGATATTCCAGCCCCCGTCCTCCTCATAGAGAGAGGCGTTGTTGCAGAGGAGCCCGCTGCGAAAGAGCAATGCCCCGTCCGTGCCGGTTACCGTTCCGATTGGCGCATAACCGACGCCGGTCAAAGAAGTCTCTCCATCCAGCGTCCAGCCGTATCGAACGGTCATCTGGTTTTCGGTCAGAGTGCCGGTCTTGTCCGTGCAGATAATGTCGCAGCTGCCGAGGGTTTCAACGGAAGAGAGGTTGCGGACCAGGGCCTTTTTCTGAAGCAACCGTTTGACCCCAATACTGAGGGCAATCGTCACCACCGCCGGCAGCGCAGTCGGCACCGCCGCCACCGCCAGGCTGATGGCAATAAAGGCA
>JBFHFM010000123.1:0-9657 GCA_041583595.1 Trichloromonas sp.
CGAGTCTTTGATGCTTTATGCTGCGGGAAGCCTGCAGGCCGCCCTTGGAGATGTGGCGGCTTCCTACGAAAACACGTATAAGACCAAAGTCATCACAAAATTCGGCCCAAGCGGTCTTTTGAGAAAAGCCATTGAAGGCGGCGAAAATCCCGATGTTTTCGCTTCGGCGAATATGGGTCATCCTGAAACATTGGCATCCAGCGGATGGGGAAGTCCGGTTGTGTTGTTTGCGCGTAACCAGCTCTGTGCCTTGGCTCAGCCTGATATTGAAGTGACCACAAATAACCTTTTCAATACCCTCTTGGATAAAAAAGTAAGGGTGGGAACCTCAACACCGAAAGCTGATCCAAGCGGTGATTATGCCTGGGAGCTCTTCAAAAAGGCGGATTCCATCCAAGAGGGGAGCTTTTCGAGCCTTTCCGGTAAAGCCTTGCAACTCACTGGCGGGCCCGAAAGTGTAAAAGCGCCTGAAGGGCACAACCAATATGGCTGGGTCATGGCCGAGAAAAAGGCCGATATCTTTCTTACCTATTGCACGAATGCGGTATTGGCTCAAAAAGAAGTGTCAGCTCTAAAGATCGTCAGAATCCCTGAGGATCTTTCTGTCGGAGCGGATTACGGGCTTTTAGTCAGAAATGGCGCCTCGAATGAGGCCTGGCGGCTGGCTATGTATATTCTTTCACCCGAGGGTCAAAAGATTCTGGGTGAATATGGATTTGTCGCCACGGCAATTTCGAAAAAATAATATAGGTGACATTGGCAATAGGGAGATCAATCCTGATTCAATGAAAAAAAAGCCCTCGGCATGGTGTCGTGGGCTTTTTTCATTGGTTCGCTTATTGACAAGGGTTGCTGGCAGGCGCTCATGTCCCGTGCGGCCAATTCATCCTTTCGCATTTCATTGATTTTTCTCCTGATCGAATAATGCTGAGAAGTTACCTTGAAACAAGAATTGAATTACTCATGTGTCTCCAGCAACTCAGCCCTTAGTTTTTCCTTTGCTGAACCTGTTCAGCCTGTATCCGTTCAGTATTTGTTGGGAAATTCGATATACTGTCTTCGCGCGCGTACCGCTTTGGCGTCGTGACCAGGGGAGATCGATATGGCTGGGAAGATATTTTTCAGGGAGCGCCGCTTGGCCGAAGACGGAGCAGGGCAACCCCGCTTTCAACTTGTGGCGATTGTCGATTGCGATCTGCACATCTATGGAAAACACCTGCGGATGGCCGAGTTGAAAGCGATCGCCGTGGCTACCGGTGCCAATTTGGTGCGACTGCCGCAGCCGTTAGACGGTAATGTTGCCGAGGAGGCAAAAATTGCAACCTGGCTGCTGGATCCTGCTCGATTGCGACATTAGGCAGCCCCCAATAAACCAAAGGAAAAAGTCTTGCAACCGATATTTTCCCTGCGCAACATTTATAAACGTCTCGGGCCAGAGTTTTCTCTCGATATCGAAGAACTCGACCTTCTGCCTCACCGTCTTTACTCCCTGGCCGGACCCAATGGATCGGGAAAAAGCACACTGATGCACATTCTGGCTCTCCTTTCCAGCCCCGACCGAGGCACGATGTATTTTGCCGGTGATCAGGTCGTATGGTCAGAGCGTCATCTCCACGAAATCCGGCGGTATGTCACCCTGGTGCATCAGTCACCATTTCTCTTTGGCAGTTCGGTGGCGCAAAATCTGGCGTTTGGATTGAAATTACGGGGGGTTATTGGCAGAAAGCAGCGTCAGCGCATCTTTGAGGCACTCACTGAGGTAGGCCTTCCAGAATTCGCAGAGCGCAAAGCCACAGGTCTCTCTGGTGGAGAGTCCCAGAGGGTGGCCATTGCCCGCGCTCTGGTGTTGGAACCAAAGGTCCTGTTATTGGACGAGCCCACTTCGAACATCGACCAGAAACATATCCTCCAGTTCGAGCAGATCATAGCGGCTCAGGTGGACAGGGGGATGACCGTCATCATGGTCACTCATGACCCAGAACAATCGGCGCGGTTGGGTAGCCAGGTTATTGCTCTTCAAAATGGGCGACTCGCCCCTGCCTGAAAAACAACAGGTATTTTCACACTGGAAATACCTGTTGTTCTCTTTGCTGGATATTCAATAAAAGGAAGTTGCTCTAAACTTCCATTTCATCATCATCGTCGTCCTGGTGCTTTGGCCCGCGGGGTAGCAGAATCATTTCGGCACCGATCGCTTCTGCCATGTGCTTAAGTTCGCTCATGCGCAGATGCTTGCCGTAAACCTTGAGGTCGACCCCGGCTACTGCGACCAGTTGATAACGCGGAGACTTGGAGCCATCGACCATTTTTCGACGTTCACGGTAAAAGAGCGTTCCTGCCATTGTCAATCTCCTTTCATCCTGTGTGGATGGTTGTTCCTACCTTCTCGCCGAGGATTGCCTTCTCAATGTTGCCGGCCTGGTGTCCGTTGACCAATTTGACCTGCTTGACGTTGCGGGCATCCCGCAATAAAAATAGGAGTTTAGGCTCCAGGGCCATATCGTCCAGATCCATGCGGATCAGTTCCTCTGCGGTGATGTCCTCTATGAGTTTGGCATCCGGGTTGGTTCGTGGATCGGCGTCGAACTGGCCGTTGACATTTTTCACCAGGATGCAATTTTTTGCCCCCAGCACCTCGGCCATCAAAAAGGCACCGGTATCCGTACGATGCGGGGGGATCAGTCCTACTTCCGGCGGGTGCTCGAACAAACCGTAGGGGGGGGTGCCGTGCATTACTGGTAGTAAACCCAGATGAAGCAGAGTCGGGAGCTCCAGCAAATCACCGGTCTTTACCCGAGTCCCTCCCCACTTAGAAAGGAGCAGGGCGACCATCTCGGCATTCTGTTCACTTATTTTTCCGGCCAGCTCGGCCAGTACCCCGGTGGGCATGCCCAGGTCGATGCCAATATCCAGAATGTGACGCACCCGCACCCCACCACCAGTTACCACCAATATCTTGTGTTTTTTCGAAAGCTCCCCGATTTCTTCCATGAGGGGCAGAACCACATCACGACCGTAGTCAATGGCACCATGACCACCGATTTTGATTACATTCAGGTCAGGTAGTATCCGCAGTTGGTTGATTTTGCCATGGTTCTTCATGAGCCCCTTGCGTACAAGGGTTTCCCCTTTTAGATTGCTTTCCAGCTCGATTCGTTTCGCCATGCTCCCGCTCCCATAGAGATATAACTGGTTTCATTAGACATTTCCCTGCTGGCAGGGAAGACACAGGCAGTAAAAAAATAGTCCGGTGAAAGGATCATCTTTCCTGGACTTTTTCATAGCATGATTAAAATGGGACTGGCTTTCTCTCGTCTTCCTGATGTCAGCAGGTAGACGACTTAGTTAAAAGATATCAGACAATTAAATATGTACAAGTTGGTTGATAGGGAGGTTCACCCTGGTTATTAATTCCATCAGGTGACCTACTTGTAATGATCAATCATCCAGCTATTCGTTCTCAAATTCTCGAATATTTGGTCTCAAACATCCACTTTTTCAATATGGCCCACAACGCCCGCAAGGCTTGTGGACAGAAAATAAAAAAGCCTCTGTTTTAAGAGGCTTTTTTAATAAATTCGGCGTGTCGATGATCAGTTTTCGGTCAGGACGTGATCGTCATAAAGTTTTTCGATCTTGATTTTATGGCCTTTTTCGACATCGGCAAAGACGGTCAGAACTTTTTTCAGCTTAGGGTCTTCAACTGATTCAGCGGCAGTTGTGTAGAGCTGGTAGGCCTCTTCTTCTGCTTTCATGGCATAGGTGAGGATTTCCTGGTAGGTCATGTTGGGTTTCAGTGGGACTTCGGTCAGGTATTTGCCGATATTCATAGCAGCAATCTTAATTGCCTTGTATTCTTCAGCGCGTTCCAGGCTCATCTTGCCAAAAACTTCCTTATGGCCAGCTTCTTCGGCAGCCATTTCTTCGAACATTTTTTTTGCCGAAATGCTGGTGGAGATGGCGGCGGCATTTTTATAGAGCTGATAAGCCGCTTCTTCACGTTTGACCGCGAACTTGATGATTTCGTCCAGTGTTACAAAAGGCATTCTCGTCTCCTTTTTTAAGAACATGTATGCATTAAAAATAAAGGTTAATCTTCAACTTCTTCGAAGTTTTCCCGTCCTGCACCGCACTCGGGGCAAATTTCTGGGGGTTCTGGGCCTTCGTGGATGTAATCACAAATAACACATCGCCATTTTTTCATGGGTCCTCCTTTTCGATTGGAGTTGTTACAGCTCTGGATGGGTGGTTGGAATGCTCAGTGGCGGACAGGCATTCGTTACAGAGTCCAGTAAATTGTACTGCGTAATTAAATAGACGGAACCCGTCCACATCGGGTCGATCAGGCATGAGTTCCTCGATCGTTACGCCAACCAGGTCGCTTAGCTTTCCACATCCCATACAGAGGATGTGATGATGTCGGCGAGTGTCAGCGTCAAAACGGGATCGGGGTTCTTCGGTGCCGATTTTTTGCACCACACCGATCTGAACCAGAGTATCAAGCACCCGGTACACAGTGGTTCTGGATATTCCCTTGCGCAGCTTTTTAACCTCGTCAAAGAGTTCATCCGCACTGGGATGGTCACTCATGCCAGCGAGGGCTTCGAGTACCGCCTGTCGTTGCGGAGTCAGCGGTAATCCGTTTATACGGCAGCTCTGGGTCAGTTCCTGCATTTTATGATAGCCGAATTGATTATTTTTTTTATTCATGGTTGCAACAATATGCCAACGGGTGGGCAATGTCAACCAAAAAGGTCATTAATGTCCCTATTCAGCGACTAAAGATTTCACTGACTTAACGGAAAGGCTGATCTCTTCTGCATTTTTGGCAAATGCCCTGCTATTTGTTCTCAACTGCCCGATAATATGAGTGCGGTCACCTTTTTTCGTTTTGGTTCCTCGGGTTAGATGGTTTTTAGTAGCTTGTAGAATTCTTCCTTGGGGACCGGGCGGGAAAAGTAGTAGCCCTGGATTTCGTCACAACCGTTTTCCTGCAGAAAAGTTCGTTGCTGTTTCGTTTCGACCCCTTCGGCAATCACCCTGGGGCCGAGGTTGTGGGCCATGGCGATGATGGTCTTGATAATCGCAGTCGAATCAGCGCTGCTGCCCAACCCCTGCAGGAAGGTGTGATCGATTTTCAGGCGGTCGATGGGGAACTGCTTGAGGTTGCGCAACGAAGAAAAACCGGTGCCGAAATCGTCGATGGCGATTGAAAGGCCGATGTCCTTCAGTTTGTGTAGCAACGCCAGAGTGGTCTCGATGTCATTGCTGATCAGATTCTCGGTCAGTTCAAGTTCGAGCCACTCTGGGGCCAGTTCCGTTTCATCGAGAATTCGGATAATGGTTTCCGTCAGCCGGTAATGATTAAGTTGGCGGCTTGAGAGGTTGACGGCGATTCGCATGGGCGGTAGACCGGCTTTTTGCCATGCCCTGTTCTGAGCACAGGCGGTACGCAGAACCCACTCTCCGATAGGCAGAATCAATCCGGTCTCTTCAGCCAGGTGGAGAAAGTCGGCCGGGGCAAGGAGGCCGAGTTCCGGGTGTTGCCAGCGCAGCAGTACCTCCATTCCGGTTATTTTCCCGCTGGCCAGGTCGGTCTGTTCCTGGTAGTGCAGATGCAATTCATCCCTTTCCAGCGCGTGTCTCAGGCCGTTTTCCATGGATAGACGTTGCATCATCTGTTGATTCATTTCCGCGGAAAAAAACTGGTAGCTGTTGCGCCCGGTTTCCTTGGCTCGGTACATCGCCATGTCGGCGCACCGGATCAGGCTGTCGACATCCCGGCCATCGGTGGGATACATGGCAATGCCAATACTGGTTGAGGTGAAAACCTCTTGCCCTTCGAGATCAATGGGGTGGGTCAGGGAATGGAGGACCTTCTGGGCGATCAGGGTGACGTCTTCAGTCTGGGGGACCGAGGGCAACACGATGATAAATTCGTCTCCACCAAGACGGGCGACCGTGTCGCTTTTTCGGACGCACTCATTAAGGCGTTCGGCGACTATTTTCAGCAGATTGTCGCCGGCGGAATGACCGAGACTATCGTTGATGAGCTTGAACCGGTCAAGATCGAGAAAGAGAATCGCGGCGCGCTGTCGTTCACGCTTGGCCTTGGCCAGAACCTGCCCGAGGCGGTCTTGAAGCAGCATACGATTGGGCAACTGGGTGAGGGTGTCGTACTGGGCCAACTGTTGAATCGCCATTTCCGCCAGCTTCAGTTCGGTAATATTGTCGTGGGTGATGAGGACACGCAGCGGCCCCTCTCCGGGAAAACGGGTGACCCGCCCGTTGTACCAGTACTGGTGGTCCGGGGAATGGCAGGAGTACTCGAGTGAAAATTCAATCAGGGAACCGTTCATTACAGCGCGGATTCCCTGGGCATAGGCTTCGGCCTCCTGTATGCCATCCCCTGTAGTGACGTTGCAGGCCTCCAGGTAGTTGGATCCTTCGCAGAGTTTTTCCGGCTGATTGGAATTGGCGGCGGCAAAGTCTCGCCAGGCTTGATTGACGGCGATGATAATTCCGGCTTCGTCGATAATGGCAAGGTGCTGGGGGAGAGCGTCCACAATGGCCCAGGAAAATCTTTCGGATTCGATCCGGGCCAGTTCCAGCATCTTGCGTGAAGTGATGTCTTTCATCAGAACCAGGGCGCCGATCGTCTTATCGGCGCAGTTCTTAAGGGGGGTTGCCGACCAGTTGACTTCGATGGGGTGGTCGCTATTGGTCAGCAGGTGAACTGTTTTATTGATCTGAGGGATGCCTGCGAAGACGCGTATGAGATATCTCTGGGTGCTGGGGTGTAATTCTTTGTGTACCTCTGAATGGGACTTGCCGATGGCATCGGCAGCGGCTATGCCGAAAATTTGCTCCGCCGCATGATTCCAGAGAATGATCTTTTCATCCAGATCCAGGCCAATGAGTGCCAGTGGCCAGCTGTCGATAAGAGACAGCAAGGCTGGATGCAATTCGTCGGGAGTGAGGGTAGTGGGATTAGTCATGAGAAACGCAGATCTCCTTGGCCCGTGTACTCCGTGGGGGATTTCGTTTTCACTCCCGTAAAGGGGAGGTTTACCGCAGAGAAGTATATCACTCCCTTTGGCTATCGCACCCTGATGTGGTTATTTCATGGACAGGGTAGGTTAAAAAGGGAAGATGAGCGGAGTCAGAAGAGTAGCTATAATCCAGACCATCAGGTTGAGCGGTGCGCCGACCCGGGTGTAGTCGAAAAAATGGTAGCCGCCGGGTCCCATGACCAGCGCGTTGGATTGGTGACTGATCGGAGTCATGAAGCAGGACGAGGCTGCGATCGCCACCGCCATGAAAAAGGGTTTGGGGTCGACCCCTAGATCGATCGCAGTATGAAAGGCGATCGGGGCGATCAGCACGGCGGCGGCGGCATGGCTCATCACCTCGGTCAGCAGTGAGGTGAGCAGGATAACACCAGCCAGCACCGCCCAGGGACCCCAGGGCCCGATCACGTCGAGCAGCAACCGGGCCAGCATTTCGGCCGCGCCACTGTTTTGCATGGCCAATCCCAGCGGCAAGGTGCCGGCAATCAGGACGATGATTCGCCAGTCGATGCTGTCGTAGGCCTCCTGAATGGTCAAACAGCGGGACAGGACCATGGCCAGCGCCCCCAGGGTGGCTGCCGGCACGATCGTCAGTACGTTGGTGACTACCAGCAGGATCGTGAGAGCCAGAATGCTCAGGGCAATGGGGGCTTTATGCGGACGGTAAGGTACCGGGGGGACTCCCCCAAGAAGGAGAAACCCATGTTCCTTGCCGAGATGGACGACTTTTTCTTCCGGACCCTGCAGTAGCAGTACGTCTCCAAACATGAGGCTGACGTGATCGACTTTTTTTACCACCGGTGCACCCCGGCGCCAGATTGCTAACACGTTGAGACCGTGAGTTTCGCGAAATTTAACATCAGCCAGGGTCTTTCCCGCCAGGTCACTGGTTGGGGCCAGCGAGGCTTCAACGACCACCATTTCTTTGGTCAGCCCTTCAGAGGTGGGATTGTCTCGCTCGGGGACCAGGTTCAGTCCCTTGGCCTGGCGCACTTTGAGAATTCCCTCAGGGTTGCCTTCCAGAAACAGGATATCCCCTTCCTTCAATTTGGTGTTGCGCCTTGGTTGGGGACGTTTTCGATCATTTCGCATAATGGCCCGTACCCTGAGGTTGAAATCTTGTTCCAATCCACCGGCGGCAATGGTCAGGCCTGCCAAGGGGGACTTTTGGAGGATTTCCACTTCAGTTATGTATTCCTTGACCTGGTAGGCTTCGGTAAGGACTCCCGATTTGCGGGTCGGCAGCAGGTGGCGTCCGACCAACACCATGTAGAGGATACCACCGGCAAGGAGAGGTAACCCGATCGGGGTAAAATCGAACATGCGGAAGCTTTCACCGGTATATTGCTCTAGCAGGGAGTTCATCAGGATGTTTGGCGGGGTACCGATCATGGTGCAAATGCCGCCGAGCAGGGAACCAAAGGCCAGCGGAATGAGGAGGCGAGAGGGGCTTATTTTGGATTTGCGGGCAATAGAGGAAACCACCGGTAGCAACACGGCAGTTGAGCCGATGTTATTGATGAACGCGGAAAAGGTGGCAACGCTGGTCATGATGGCCCCAATCAATCGGGATTCGTTGCCGCCTGCCAGGCGGATCAAGCGTTCGCTCATCTGACTCATGGCCCCGGTGTTGGTGATGGCCGCGCTGATTACGAACATGGCGGCCACGGTGATAACCGCAGGGTTGCTGAAGCCTGAAAAGGCCTGCTCTGTTGAAACCAGCCCGGTAATAGCCAGGGTCAGCAGGATCATCAGGCTGACCACGTCCATGCGCACCCATTCGGTTGCAAACAGAACGATGGCTGCCAGCAGGATGATGAGGACCAGGGAGATATCCATGAATGCCTCGAAAAGAAGAGAGTCTCTTTGATAAGTGTAGACCAGAACCCTTTGACTACAAGGTCTTGATTTCAGATTATTGTCGTGGCGGGGAGTTGTTCAAGAAAGGTGCGTGTAGCCATTTGTGGGAACTTTTGGGCCAGCACGGCGCCGATGCAGGCGACTCGCTGGCAATCGGCTTCAAGGAGCTCGGGGAGGCGGTCGGCGACGATGCCGCCGAGGGCGAAGACGGGCAGGGGGGCGTCGGCGCAGGCCTCGCGGAGTTTTTGGAGTCCGACCGGGGCGCCGTAGGGGGCTTTTGATGGGGTAAAATAAACCGGGCCGAAGGTGACGAAGTCGGCACCGTTCTGGGCGGCTTCGGCGATTTCTGCCTTGTGGTGGGTGGAAACACCGATCAGTCGCTGCGGTCCGAGCAGGGTGCGGGTCTCCCTGACTGGAAGCGAGCCGCCGCCGAGGTGAACGCCGTCAGCATCGACAGCCAGGGCCACATCGATGCGGTCGTTGATCAGCAGCTTAGCGTCAAACTCGCGGGTGAGTTGGCGCAGCGAACGGGCGAGTGGCAACAATTCGCGGGGGGAGAGATCCTTTTCCCGTAGCTGCACGGCTCGAACGCCGCCCTGCAGGGCAGAGCGTACGGCGCGCACCAGATCGCCGCCGGCTGTTTGGCGGCGATCGGTGATCAGGTAGAGATTGAAATCGATCGGGTTGGACATGCGGTTTTCCCTGTAGGGGCGAATCTCGTATTCGC
>JBFHFM010000124.1:0-9625 GCA_041583595.1 Trichloromonas sp.
AAGGGCGCCTCGTAATCGACGGTGAACTGGCTGATGAAAAGTTTCGGAATTTTTGGGCTGCGCTTGGGCATGACTGGTATCCTTCCGTTTCTTTCATGATAACGGTCTGCGCAGAATCAGGCAATAGCTGAGGAATTAAAGCCGAGACGTGGCTGGTTGCCAGGTTTTTTTTCTGCACTGGCACTGAGTTCGTTCTTATTCGGCAGAGATGCCCGCGGAAAGGAGTTTGCCGAGCGATATGGACAGGGCGTTGCTGATCCATGGCCAGCGGTCGCCATTTTCAGTGGGAATCTGTTGATTGATCTCCAGTTCAATTGCCAGGTAGTCGTTGGCCTCGAAAAGTTGCCGCAGGGTTTTTCCGAGACTGTCGGCGGCTCCCCGGTAGGGGTAATTGCGGCGGATGCGCAGCTGTGGATCGAGGGCGGCCAGCTTCTGCTGCCAGCGTCGGCAAAAGGTTTTTTCCAGGGGGCGGGCCGGATCGTAGAGCAGGCCGATGTCGGCGTTGCGGTTTTGCCCGTGCAGCTTGGGGGTAAAAGAGTGGACAGCGATGTGCACTACCTGCCTGCCGGTTTTGATGAACTGGGCTACTTGCTCTTCAATGGCCTGCCGATAGGGGTGGTAATAAAGGCGCAGGATTTCTTCCCGTTCGGCGCGGGACAGGCTGCGGCTGATAACAGAGAAAAGGGCGGGGTGTCCCACCGAGCGGTTGAGGTCGACCAGCAGGCGGGTGACTTCGGCGGTTGCAAGAGGCGCGTTCAGCTCGCGGGCCAGTTGTTTCGCCAGGGGCAGAATGCCAATATCGAAACCGCGATGGGTCTGCAACAGCTCGGTGTGGCTGGCGAACAGGGCGCGATAGGGTTCGGGGACCCGGTTGCCGCCATGTTCGCAGCTGAGCAGAAGGACAGGGGGATCAGCCATGGAACATTCTCCCTTCGGCCAGGCAGTCACACAACTCGCGGTAGACCTCGGTCCGGTGGGCCCGTTGCGGTTCAGCACCGAGGGCTCGCAGCAGGCGGCGCGACAGAGGGCCATGCGCGAAAATGGTTTGCAGCGGGGCCGGCACCTCCCGGTTGCCGGAAAACAGCTCCTGGGCCAGGTGTTGCCAGAGTTCGCCGGCGCAGGCCTGCTCGCTGGGGAAACCAAAGGCGGCCAGGTAGGCGCGGTCCGCGATCAGGGTCTGCTCACCGTCGTGGACGCACTCCTCGAACAGGTCGGCCAGGGGGGAGACCGCCCAAGTCATCTGTTGTGCGATGCTTTGCCAGCGTTCGCAGGTCAATGCCTTGAGGGTCTCGGCAATCAGGGTGGCGATGGCCAGGTCGGCGGCTGGGCACTCCTGTACATCGAGGACGCGGATTTCGATAGTGTCCCGTTCGAAACGGGCGATCGCTCCTCGCGAATTGAGCCACTCATCCTGCAGAATGCCGCTTGGGTCAAACGCCGCGATGGCCCGGTACATCGGGTCCAAAATATCGTGAATATAGGCAAAATGGCTGAAGGCCGGCTCGGGGATGACCCTTCCGGCAATTTCGGGAATCCGTTTCTGGTTGTGTCGGTAAACTTCGAGGCGGCTGTCGAGCACGCCACTGAGGCGGCCGTCGAGCATGGGTGAACTGGCGGCCAGGGCCGGTAAAATTGGCAGCAACAGGCGGATCGCCGCATGCAGCGCGCCAAATTCCATATCCCCCTGAAAGGGCAGGTTGATGTGGGCGCTCTGCAGGTTGGCCCAGCCATGTCCCTGGCAACCGAAGATTTTGTCGTAACTGTCGTAGATCGGGCTGTTTTCGTGGGGCCAAAGGCGGGTTTCCCGGTGCGGATCCATCCACGGATGCATGGCTGAGGGCATCAGCCGGCCGCCTAAAGCTTGCAGGTGATGATTAACTGTAGCCACCCCGGCCTGGAACTGCTCGGCCAGTCCATCAAGGGCAACGGCCGGGCCATTGGTTTTCAGTTCGATTACATGCAGCACCAACTCATTGGACCAGCACAGCGGGCCGACCTCGACTTCGCTGACCAGGCTCCCGGCCTGTGATTCGAGGACCCGATCGGCCACCGGAAGCACCGATAGCGTGCCGGCATCGACAATCATGTATTCCAGCTCGATGCCGTATCCTTCGAACAGATGCAGTCTTCGTTTCTTTTCGCTCATGGGGCGAGCCTTCCCTTTTTCTTGTCGACCCGCTCCATCAATACCTGCATGACTCGCTGATAGAGTTCTTCCTTTAGATACAGGTCTTCGACGCCGCCGTCGATATTCGGATTGTCATTGATCTCGATGATATAGACCTTACTGCCAATCTGCTTCAGGTCGACCCCGTAGAGGCTGTTGCCGATCAGATTGGCTGCCTTTACCGCGGTGCGAAGAACCTGGGGAGGGACCGCTGTGAGGGGGACGGTGTCAAAATTCCCCTCGTCGTTTTTGGTGCCGCTGCTGTCGCGTTTGAGGATTTGCCAGTGTTGCTTGGCCATATAGTATTTGCAAGCAAAGAGGGGCTGGCGGTCGAGGATGCCGATACGCCAGTCGTAATCGGTCGGCATGAATTCCTGGGCCACTATCAGATCCGATTTCTGCAGCAGCTCTTTGACCTCCTTGCGGTAGTCCGCCGGATTTTCGACTTTGACTACCCCTTGCGAAAAGGAGCTGTCCGGTTGTTTCAGAATGCAGGGAAGACCGAGTTTCTCAAGTATCGCCTCGTGGTTGCCACGATGGATGATGCAGGTGCGTGGCGCACTGATGCCGTGGCGTTCGAAGAGTTCGGCGAGAAAAACCTTGTTGGTGCACTTTAGGATCGAGTCGGAATCGTCCATGACCACCAGCCCTTCGGCCTCAGCCCGGCGGGCGAATCGGTAGGTGTGGTGGTTGACGTTGGTGGTTTCGCGGAGGAACAGAACGTCAAACTCGGCCAATCGGCCGAAATCCTCCCGGCCGATGGTTTCGATACTGAAGCCGACCTTTATGGCAGCCCGGGCAAAGCGCTTGAGCGCCTGGGCATTGGAAGGGGGTTCTACTTCGTGGGTATCGACCAGAATCGCAAGATCGTAACGTCCCACCGGTTTGCGGCTGCAGCGCTGGCGGTGGCCGTGAAAATATTTCTGGGCCATGCTTACGGCAAACTCCCGATGTTGTTCAGGGATATCGCTGCCGCCTAAGGGCAAAATATTCTGTAGCTGCCATTTGCCATGTTTCTCGCTGTGGATGAAATGGGCCCGCAGAAAGGGCGCCTGAAACATGCGGAATAACTGTTGGCAGAGTGAGTCGTAGCGCCTGGCCAGGTTGTGGCCGAAGTAGATGCTTAAGCTGAATTCTTGCGAGAGGATCGGCCGCAGGCTTCGCTGTATCAGGGTGTCGAGGTCGTCTGAGACATGGCGGATGATGTGATGGGATTTCAAGTCCTGAATCGCGGTGACTCCCGGCAGGGGGCGATGTCCCCGGGCGGCTGCCAGCAACGAAACGTAGTAACCCAGGCTCTGGTAGCGGTAGGAGCGGCAGAGATTGTAGACTTTGGCGCCGCGCAGGGAAGGAAATCGAGGCTCGGAAAGGTAGTCGCTAGCTGAAATCAGCTCGACATCCGCGATGTTCAGAGGCCAGGCCGCGGGGTCATCGACGATGATCAGGATGTTTTTTTCCGGAGTCGTCATGCTTTTCTCCTGGTTGAATGACCAGTAGATTGGCGTCGTAGGTCAACACCCCCAGCAGGATGGAGCACAATACCCGATCGATGCCGACTTCGTAGATCGAGGTGGCAGCCACCGGGTTGGGCAGCAACGGGTCGGCCACCCGGATGCTGCGTGACTCTTTGTCGTAGCCGCACAGCACAACGAAGTGTCCCGAGGGTTCGCCGCGTACGTCGTCGTAGTCGCATGTGGGGCCGAACTCGCGGGGGGTGCGGTACAGATAGGTCGCGCTCAGTCCGGTGATCACCGGAATTTCCCGTTTGAGGTAGCGGCGCATCAGGCTGTGGGTGAGATCCTCGAACTTGAGTTCGCCGCCGAGGTCGAGATACTTCAGGAAAGCTTCGCTGGCGACAAGGAGCCGGGGATCTTTCTTGACCGTCATTTGTGCCCGCAACCGCTGACGGATATCCGGTCCGCCCGGCAACAGCCATGTCGGATCGAAGAGCTGTAACTTGTAGGTATAGATAGTGGCCCGGTAACCCCGCTGCAGAGCGTGGCAGGCCAGCAGCACCGCCAGGGTTCCGCCTGCCTCCAGCATGGTTACCTCATCGATCACCTGTGGTAGAGAAATGGAGTCGTTGTAATAGTGATAAATCGAGTGCAGGCAGGTAGGCCCACAGGTGGTGTCGTCAGGTTGCGGAAGGATGGTGAAGGGCAGATGCATATGCATGGCGGTCCTCGGCCCGGTAAAGGGCATGAAGTGAGGATGCTGAAGACGACCCTGGAATCCGATCCTTCCAATCTAACAGGAAAACCGGACAATTAAAGAGCCGCATTGCCGCCAGGGATTACTTTTTATAGCGCATTCGGGTGCCGTAGTTGAGCGACATGATGATTTCTTCGGGTGCCAGTTCTTCAGGAAAGAGCACGCCGGACACCTTCGCCGCGCGGATGCTTGCCCCTTCAAGGTTGCAGTGGCTCAGGTCAAGTCCCCGCAGGTCGCACTGTCGGAAGTAAGCGTTGCGCAGATCGAGGTTGTGCAGATCGGCGGCGCGCAGGTCGAGATCACGCAGATTGGCCCCGGTAAGGTCGCATTTTTCTCCCATGGCGCGCAGGCCGTTGAATTTTTCAATGTTTTCAGCACGTAGCGCCAGATACAGCGGGTGGGTCGAGGTCTTGGGGGCATTCTCATTGCTCATGCGGTTCTCCTTTGGAAATTGACGGCAGAAGATAAACGAATGCTGAGGTGGTTAAACGTACCATTAGCCCATTGAGAAAACAAGAAGACTGGCAGCTTTGCAGCTTTGCAAAAAATGAAGCGGCCACCGCCGGCGACTTTCGCAAAAATGCCGCCGGCGGTGGGAACCGTCTCAAAATTCGATCGCCAGTTGGGAGCTGATCAGGTCACGGCTCTGCAGCGGGCTGCCAGCCACATCCAGGGCGGCGAAGCGCCGATCGTATTCGCCGCGCAGGTATTCCAGCGACAGGCTGACATGCTGGATAGGGCTCCAGGAAATGGCGGCGCCGTATTGGATTTCGGGCGTTTCAGCCAATTCTCGGCTTCCTTCCAGGCGCAGGGCGACTTCAACGGTTTCGCTCAGGTTGGTAGCCGCTTCCAGGTTCCAGGCCAGGGGGCGGTCGCCTCTGCCGTTGGCATCGGCATCAAGGTCGGTGGTGTCAAAACGGCGGGTGGCGCCGAGGATTTCACCCGAGAGCTTCAGCGGGCCGGGATTCCCCTCGGCGTAGACGCTCCAGCCGCCGACCCGGTGCCGGTAATCGTCGGCCAGTTCGGCACCGCTGTCGGCCAGGTCGGAGAGATAACTGATCCCCAGTTCCAGGGATTCGTGCGGAGTGAGGCTCAGGCTGAGGCCGAAATCGTTCAAATGGTCTTCGCCGCCGTCCCGGTCGGCCTGGCCGCTAAAGGCAAAGCCCGAAAGGTTCCAGTTTCCGCCGTCGAAACCAGCCACCAGGGCGGTCTCGCGGGTTTCCCCCAATTCCAGGGTCAGCGGGTCGTTGATGAAGTGGCTGTGGAAATGGCCGAAGGGGAGGTATTGCCGGCCGACGCGCCCACTCCAGGCTCCTGCGCCGAAGTTGACAGTGGCTTCGTCAAGCTCGACCCGATCGTCCCCTTCTTCATCTTCTTCGAAGAGCAGAATCAGGTCGCCGCCGAATTGCTCGTTCACTTCGATTTCCAGTCCCAGTTGGGCGGTAGCCAGGGTCAGGTCGCTATTCGAGTCGGTATTGCCGTTTTTGAAGTGCTGCCGCTCGCTTGAGGCTTCCACCTCGAGCAGGCCGGAGAGGTTAAGATGGTCGGTGATCAGGGTGCTGAGTCCGGCGGCTTTCTTTTCGGCCAAGGTGTGATAGAGCTCGGCATTCTGCTGCTCCAGATGTGCAACTCTGGTTTTGAGGGCCTCCAGGTCTGTCGGGTCCGCAGCCAGGGCTGCGCCGGGCAGGAGCAAAAATGTCAGGGCAATCAGGTAGTGCATGGTTCGGGTACTCCGTCAGTTGTTATTTGAAAAGGGGCGAAGCTTGATCAGCCGCACTTGCAGGCGCCGCACCCGCGGCATCCGCTGCCGCTGTCGAGCTCGCGCTGGCAGCGGGGGCAGTTGCTCCAGTGGGCGCCGGTCAGGTCGAAGCCGCAATCGGGGCAGTTTTTTAGCGGGCCTGGGTGAGTTTTTTTCTGCTTGAACATGAATTTTCTCCTTTGCAGATTACAGCACGAACTGGGCGAGCACGCCGCCGACGCTGAAAGCCAGCACCCAGGCGCCGAGCCAGACGGTGAGGGCTTCGCGGGTTCCGCGCTCCTTGAACAGGATCATCAGGCTGGCAATGCAGGGGACGAACAGGGTGATCACCACCAGGGATACCACCACTTGCCAGGGGGACAGGGCCAGTTCGGTGAGGCCGGCGGCGCCGAAGTCCCGTCGCACCATCCCCATGACGAAGGCGGTGGAAGCCTCTTCCGGCAGATGCAGCCAGCTGCGGGTGAGCGGGGAGACTAGTCGCTGCCAGCTGTCAAGGCCCCCAGAAACTTGTAGCAGTGAAACCCCGAGTGCGCCGGCGATAAACCAGATGTAGGCCTCTTTCATGAAGAAGTAGGTGCGAACAAAGGTCTTTCGCAGTACGTTGCCGATGCGCGGCAGACGCATTGGTGGCAGGTCGATGAGCAGGGCAGAACTTTTGCCGGGGATCACTCGGTTGAGGATGGTGCCAAGGACCGCCAGGCAGACAAAGATCACCGCAGCGTAGGCCAGCGTCAGTTTGATTCCCACCGCGGCGAGCATGCCGAAGATCACCCCGAGCTGAGCGCTGCAGGGGACGACGAAATTGAGGATCGCAGTGGCGATGGTCCGTTCCCGGTTGCTGCCGAGGATACGGGTAGTGATGGTGCCAAGTTGGACGCAGCCGAAGCCGAGAATGACCGGAATGACCGCCCGGCCGTTAAGGCCGATGGTGGTCATCATCCGGTCGACCAGGGTCGCCAGGCGCGGCAAGTATCCGGAATCCTCCAGAACCGACAGGGCGACGTAGAAGCCGAGCACTAGCGGAAGCAGCAGGCCCAGCAGGTAGGTAACGGTCATGGTCAGAACGCCGAATTCGCCGATCAGAATCTGGCCGAATATCGAACCTTCGGCAATATGGTTCCCCACCAGGCCTCGAATCCAGGGCTCCCAGAGCCCTTGCATGAGGGTCTCTTCGGTCAGTCCGACGATATCGCCGGCGACCCATACCCCGATCAACTGGTAGCAGCTCCAGAGCACCGCCAGCAGGATCGGCACTCCGGTGAGCGGGTCGAGGCAGAGCCGTCCCAGCATGTCGCGAAAACGAGCTGTCTTTTCCGGTCGGGTCACGGCAGCTTCTACAATGGCGTTGGCCTGTTGGCGCCGCAGCAGGTAGATGCGTTCCCGCTCTCCCAGTGTTTCGACGCCGTGGCGTGCGGCCACGGTCGCGTCCCCTTCAAGGACCAGCAGCGCCTCGGGGCGAGAGTCGATGCGGTCGAGCAGGTTGAGGACAGCTTGTTCCACCTCGGGGAGGGCAATGCCGGGGCGAGCTTGGGGCAAGGCAGCATATACTTCGTGAATCCCCTTGTTGTTAACGGCTGAAGTAGGGATGACTGGCACTCCGAGGGCTGCTTCCAGGGCGCGGACGTTGACCTTAATGCCCAGGGTTTCGGCCTCGTCGCAGAAATTCAGGGCCACCACCATCGGGATGCCCATGTCGACCACCTGCAGGGTTAAGAAGAGGTCGCGCTCCAGGTGGGTGGCGTCGACCACGTTGACCACCACATCGGCCGACAGAATCACGTCTCTGGCCACCCGTTCTTCATCGTTAAAGGATGAAACTCCGTAGACGCCGGGGGTGTCGAAGAGGGCATCCTCGCCGATCTTGCCGCGGGTGATCTCTACTGTGGTGCCGGGAAAGTTGGAGACATCGACATAGATACCGCTCCACGAGCCGAAAAAAATCGACTTGCCGACGTTTGGATTGCCGACCAGGACAATTTTTTTCTTATCTTCAACCTCCTGCAGCACTGGGGCGCAATTTGAATGATTCATTGGAAATACTCCTGAAATTTATAGGGGGTAGGCTAGTTTTGAATTTTGATCTGTTCGGCGAGCTCTCTGCCGAGGGCGATCTCCTGACCGCCGAAGCGCAAGACGACCGGGCCGAAGGGGAGTTTAGCGTGGCAGATGACCCGGCTGCCGGCGGCGATGCCGAACCGCAACAGTTGTGCGCGCAGGGTTTCATCGGGAATGTGGGTAACGGTTGCGGATTGGCCGCGATGTAGTTCACTTAAGCACATGGGGGTCTCCTGGGTTGATTGATTTTGAAAATGGATTTCATCTTATAGAAAAAATACGCCGGGGCACAATGAGAAAATGATTTTTATTTTCAAATTTATTTCCCTAGAAATTTGTTGCAAAAAAGTTAGCTGGTGGTAATTTTATTCATCTTATTTATTCATTCACTTCGGAGGTGTTTTTATGAACATGACTCAGATCAAGGCCATTGCGAAAGAACGCGGCGTCAAGCCCGGTAGTATGAAAAAGGCAGAACTGGTACGTTCCATACAGCAGGCCGAAGGAAACAACCCGTGCTTTGCCACCCAGCAGGCGGGTGGCTGCGGGCAGGTTGAATGCCTGTGGCGAGATGATTGCAACTGACCGCGGCATTTTACCCTTGCCTTCGGTGCCGGGCTCTGGCAGTTTTAATAAACGGTTAAAGTCTTTTATTCATGCAACCTACTCTGATCATATGAGGGAGAACGATGGCCAGATTAACCGACCTGCCCGCCTGGAAAGCCCTGCAGAATCATCATCGGGAAATCGCCGATCTGCATATGCGGGATTTGTTCGCCCGTGAACCGGACCGGTTTGCTGAATTTTCTTTGCGCTGGGATGATTTTCTCTTCGATTATTCCAAGAACCGGATTACCGAAGAGACACTCCCGCTACTTCTGGATCTGGCCCAACAGGCAGGACTTGGCGCCCGTATCGAGGCGATGTTCGGCGGCCAGAGGATCAATGCGACCGAGGATCGGGCGGTACTGCACGTAGCATTGCGCAATCGTGGCCGGCAGCCGATCTATGTCGACGGCATCGATGTCATGCCGGGGGTGTTGGCGGTGCTGGCCAAGATGCGCGACTTTAGCGAAGCGGTTCGCAGCGGCCAGTGGCTGGGTTTTTCCGGCCAGGCGATCACCGATGTGGTCAACATCGGCATCGGCGGCTCGGATCTCGGGCCGTTGATGGTCTGCGAAGCCCTGAAGCACTATGCTCAGCCCGGCCTGACGGTGCATTTTGTCTCCAACGTCGATGCCACCCACCTGGTTGAGACCCTTAAAAAACTAAATCCTGCAACGACGCTCTTTATTATCGCCTCGAAAACTTTCACGACCCAGGAGACGTTGTCGAACGCCTGGTCGGCCCGCAACTGGTTGGTACAGGGACTTGGCAACGAGGCGGCAGTGAGCCGTCATTTTGTCGCCTTGTCGACGAATGCCGGGGCGGTG
>JBFHFM010000125.1:0-9529 GCA_041583595.1 Trichloromonas sp.
CCCCAGCCGCAATTGTCAGCAAACTCTGGAACTTCTGCAACGTCCTGCGCGACGATGGCATGAGCTACGGCGACTACGTCGAACAACTCACCTATCTGCTCTTTCTCAAGATGGCCGACGAGCGCACCAAGCCGCCCTACAACCAGCCGAGCACCGTCCCGGCCGCCTACGCCTGGCCGACGCTGGTGAAGCGGGACGGCGACGAGCTCTTCGACCACTACCGCCACACCCTGGAAAACCTCGGCAACGAGAAGGGCCTGCTCGGGTTGATCTTCAACAAGTCCCAGAACAAGTTTCAGGACCCGGCCAAGCTGCGCCGCCTGATCGTCGATTTGATCGACAAGGAAAACTGGTCGGTGATGAGCGCCGACGTCAAGGGGGACGCCTACGAGGGGCTGCTGGAGAAGAACGCCCAAGACACCAAGAGCGGCGCCGGGCAGTACTTCACCCCGCGGCCGTTGATCCAGGCGATCGTCGACGTCATCGCCCCGAAGCCGGGGGAGACGGTCTGCGACCCGGCCTGCGGCACCGGCGGCTTTCTCCTCGCTGCCCACGACGCCATCGTCGCCGGTCACCCGCACATGACCAAGGATGAGCTCAAGAAACTCAAAGAAGGGACCTTCAAGGGCTGGGAGCTGGTGCAAAGCACCGCGCGACTGTGCGCCATGAACCTGATGCTGCACGGCATCGGCGGACTCGACAGCGACCTGCCGCTGCTGGTCTCTGATTCGCTCGCCGCCGATCCGGGGGTGCGCTTCGATATCATCCTCACCAATCCCCCCTTCGGCAAGAAGAGCAGCACCACTATCGTCGCCGAAGACGGCAAGATCAACCGCGAAACCGAGACCATCGAGCGCGACGACTTCTGGGCCACCACCTCGAATAAACAGCTCAACTTCATGCAACACGTCAAGACCTTGCTCAAGCAGCACGGCCGCGCCGCCGTGGTGGTGCCCGACAACGTGCTCTTCGAAGGCGGGGCGGGGGAGACCATCCGCCGCAAGCTGCTGCACGAATGTGACGTCCACACTCTGTTGCGCCTGCCGACCGGTCTCTTCTACGCCCAGGGGGTGAAGGCGAACGTGCTCTTCTTTGAGCGCAAACCGGCCAGCGAGACGCCGTGGACCAAGAAACTCTGGATCTACGACCTGCGCACCAATGTCCATTTCACCCTCAAGACCAACCCGTTGCAGAGAAAAGATCTCGACGAATTCGTGCAGCTATATACAGCCAAGCCCCGCGCCGCCACCTGGAGCGAAGAGAATCCGAGCGGCCGCTGGCGTTGCTACGACTTCGCCGACCTGGTTGCCCGCGACAAGGCCAGCCTCGATATCTTCTGGCTCAAGGACGACTCATTGGAGGATTCGGACAATCTGCCGGCACCGGGGATTCTGGCGGCGGAGATCGTGGAAGATTTACAGGCGGCGTTGGAGCAGTTTCGGTTGATTGCCGAGGATCTGGGAACAGAGGAGGAAGCCTAAATGTTTGAGAACCAGTACCACGAAGAGATGGAACAGGAAGTGCTGCGGCTGGAAGCCAGTAAACGGGCGAGCGATGCCGGGCATCCGGAATGGCGCAATGCTTGCGCTCTCTGCCACTGCCAGTTGACCGGCATCGAGAAGAGTCGTTGTGAAGAGTGCAAAGGATAGGGACTGCGATTATTCCAGGGTTCGTAAAGTGCCCCGAATCCCTAGACTGGACCCATCAACCTGTTATCAACAACCAGGAGGCAACCATGGAAAACCGCCAGGAAATTGTTGTTACCGATATCAAGATGCCTTTCATGTCGATGGTGGTGTTCATGATCAAGTGGGCCATCGCATCGATACCGGCCTTTATCCTTATTTCGCTCCTTTTCGGGATTTTTACACTGATCTTTGGGGGGTTCCTGGGCGGCATGAGCCACATGGGTCGGGGATTTTAAGACAGTTTTTAGAAGTCTCCTGCTCGTTTTTTTCAGCCTCCCGGCCCCGGCAGAATCTGTCCCTACGCCTCTCGTCTCCTTTGCTGGTGATTCCCGAAGTCTTCTTTGTCTGTCCGTCGTCGCTTTGGGCCCACGTTCTGCACCCTGACTCAGCACCGGCCCTTGGAACAGTTAAAGTTTGCCGAGCAGTCGGATAAAATCCTGCGGTATTTCGGTTTCAAAGGTCATTTGCTTTTTGCTGAAAGGGTGGATAAAGGAGATCGAGCGGGCATGGAGGGCGAGCCGTTTCGAAATCAGATCCACATCCCCGTATTTTTTGTCCCCTGCGATGGGATGGCCCTTTTCCGCGAAATGCACCCGAATCTGGTGCTTTCGGCCAGTCAGAAGGTGAATATCCACCAGACTCAGCCCTTTGGCTTCTTTCAACACCTTGTATTCCGTGTGGGAGAGCTTCCCCTTGGCTGCGATTGGGGTCGAGAAGACTCGCTGGGCTGAGTTTTCGGCTAGATAAGAGGAAATAGTCCCCTCTGGGGGCGTCAGCCGGCCGTGGACGATGGCCAGATAGTGCTTGTCGGTGTGCTCCCAATTCTCCTGTAAAAATTTCTTGGCTTCTTCGCTCTTGGCAAACAGCAGAATTCCCGAAGTGTCCTGATCCAGGCGATGAACTACATAAACCCGGTTGCGCGATTTCGGATCGCCCTTGCGGACATAATCATTGAGCAGATAGTGGGCGGTTCGCGTCTTGTCGCGATCGGTCCCGATGGTCAGCAGCCCGGATGGTTTCTCCACCACCAGAATGTCCTTGTCCTCATGCAGAATGGATAGGCCCCTGGGGTGATGCTTTTTGGGCGGACGGTTGCTTTTGACTTGATGATCCAATGTGTTTTCGCCTTTCTTTGCTTAGTTGCTTCAGTCCACTGCTGCAGTGTATATCCAGAGACCCTAAAGAAGATAAGATTATTTTACCCCTGCCGAAACCGTTTTGCGGAATGCTCCCTGATGGCTCCCCGTACTTGTATTGTAATCGTTGCTTGGGTTATAACCTCTGCTACTTTTGCGAGATTATGTCTCGAAGGGCTATTTATGGTACTATCGGTAACTGAAGTGCAGGACAGCGGGGCGAAGTCCCCCGCAAATCACCCTTCATCCGAGGACCTATCGTCAAATGGGGATTTCCCAACAGCATTCCTGCGTTAGTATGCCCTGCGCGGAAAAGCCCTACCCCTCTATTCTGGATTTTCTGGCGCAGAGGTTTCCTCAGGTTAGTCAGGCCCTGTGGGCACAGCGAATTTTGCAGGGAAAGGTTCTGGATGAGGCGGGGGAGGCTATCACCAGGGAGACTCCCTATGTTCCTCAGCAGCGGATTTTTTATTTCAGGGAGGTGCAAGAAGAACCGCTGATACCCCTGTCAGAAAAGATCCTCTTTCAGAACGACGAGCTGCTGGTTGCCTGCAAACCACCCTTTCTTCCGGTCACGCCGGCGGGACCCTATGTCAACGAGTGTCTGCTCAATCGCCTTAAGATAAAGACCGGGAATCGCGATCTTGTCCCTATTCACCGGATTGACCGCGAAACCTCGGGATTGGTTCTTTTTTCCATGAACAAAGCAACCCGAGGTCTCTACAGTGGACTTTTTTTAAAGGGTCGTATCCAGAAAACCTATGAAGCTCTTTCTGCAGTCACTCATTGCCCACAGGGCAGCGATTGGACGGTGGAAAATCGTTTGGTTAAAGGGGAACCCTGGTTTCGGATGCAGGTCGCCCCGGGGATTGTCAACGCCCGTTCAAACATCCAACTGGTGGCCTTCAGGGATGGTGTGGCACGTTTTCTGCTTTATCCATTTACCGGCAAGCAGCATCAGTTGCGGATTCATATGAGCGGATTGGGCTTCAGTATTCTGAACGACCGGTATTACCCGCAGTTGCTCCCCAAGCAAGGGGATGATCTGGATAACCCGCTGCAACTGATTGCCAGGAGAGTGAATTTTATCGATCCTGTTTCTGGCACGACCATGGAATTTGAGTCCGAGCGTCAACTGCTTTTTTGAAAATTTGAGAAGGTCCTGGTTTCGCAATAACTTTTTTTCGTGATAATTCCAGCGGATTAATGGTTGAGTCTGACATTTTTATCTTATATAAAACCCTCATCTGATACTGAAGAGTTTCCTATGCTCCCGACCGCCTTTGCCTCTCTCCCCCTGAAGCATTCGATGCTGCAGAATCTGGCCTCTCTCGACTATCACGAGATGACACCGATTCAGGCCCAGAGTCTGCCGCCCATTCTGGCGGGAACCGATGTTATCGCCCAGGCGAAGACCGGTAGCGGCAAGACCGCGGCCTTTGGTATCGGTCTGTTGTCGCGGCTGATGGTGAATCGCTTTTGTGTGCAGGGGCTGGTTTTGTGCCCGACCCGCGAATTGGCTGACCAGGTCAGCAAAGAATTGCGGCGTCTCGCCCGCTTTACCGACAACATCAAAATTCTCACCCTCTGTGGCGGCGTTCCCTTCGGTCCCCAGTTCGGGTCTCTCGAACATGGCGCCCATATTGTGGTCGGCACCCCTGGCCGCATTCTTGATCATCTGCGGCGCGGCAGTCTCGACCTGAAGTCGCTGCGGATGCTGGTCCTCGATGAAGCCGACCGCATGCTCGATATGGGCTTTGCCGAAGATCTCGCCATCCTTGTCGCTGCGACTCCGAGCAATCGACAGACTCTGCTCTTCTCGGCCACTTATCCCGAGTCGATTGTCGATATGAGCGCCAAGGTGCAGCAGCAACCGGTTACGGTGAAGGTCGAGGCGGTTCATGATAGCCGGCAGATCAAGCAGCTCGTCTTTATGGTCGAGAATGACAAGCGGGTGGCCGCAGTGGCCCGAATACTTGGCCATTATCGGCCGGAATCGACCCTGATTTTTTGTAATACCAAAAAGGACTGTCAGGAGGTAGCCGATGCGCTGACCGGGCGCGGCTTTTCGGCCCTGGCGATCCACGGCGACCTGGAACAGCGCGAGCGCGATCAGGTGCTGGCGCGTTTTGCCAATAAAAGCGTGTCGATTCTGGTAGCCACCGATGTCGCGGCGCGCGGCATCGATATCAAGGAGCTGAGTGCGGTCATCAACTACGAGCTCACCCGTGATCCGGAGGTGCATGTTCACCGCATCGGTCGCACCGGTCGCGCCGGGGAGCAGGGGTTGGCCTTGAGCCTGATGACCGCAGCGGAGAGCCGGCGGGCGGCGGCGATTGAAGATTACCTCGGTGAAACAATTTCTCGTGGCGACCTGGAGTCGCTCACCATGCCGTCGTCGGCGAGCCTCGAAGCGCCAATGCAGACCCTGTGCATCGACGGCGGGCGCAAAAATAAGGTGCGTCCTGGTGATATCCTCGGTGCTTTGACCGGCGAGGCCGGCATTTCCGCCAGCGAGGTCGGCAAGATCCATGTTTTCGATTATCATACCTATGTCGCCATTCGCCGGGGCAGCGCCAAGCTCGCCCTGGATCGTCTGAGTGTCAATAAAATCAAGGGTCGTTTTTATAAAATCCGAAAATTTATTTAGTCGTCCAGTCCGATTATTCTGGCCCTTTCCACCGGGCCTGACTTGTCCCCCTTGTTTTACGCATAGATCATCTGACAACCTTCTTGCGATAAAGGGGGTGGGGGCGCGGCATTATGTCCGCGAATCTCAAAATTTCGAAAGGTAAGACATGACCGAAGAAAAAAGTAAGTTCGTCTATTCGCTATTCTGGAACTGTGGTCTGATTACCATTGGTTCTCTGATTCAGGCGATCTCCCTAAAGGCGATTGCTATCCCACATAATTTTGTCCCAGGGGGGCTGTTCGGTGTTGGGTCGCTGATCTATTACCAAACCGGCTGGCTTGAACCGGGGATGCTGTATGTGATTCTGAACCTGCCAATGTTTATTCTCGGCTACATTTTTATCTCGCGGCGCTTCCTCTGGTACAGCGCCCTGGCGATGGCATTGATTTCTCTTTTTTATCAAGTCATCGGGTTTCAGATTCACATCAGTAGTCAATTATACGCTGCGCTGGTGTTCGGCGCGATGTTAGGTGCCGGAGCCGGAATGGTCTTACGCTCTCTGGGCTCCAACGGTGGGCTGGATGTCGTGGCGGTGATTTTAAATCAAAAATATAACATTGGAGTCGGTAAGGTTTACTTTAGTTTCAATGTTATGCTGTTTTCCCTCAGTTTCATCAGTCTCGAAAACGATCTGGTTATCGCCTCGATGATTGCGGTATTTGTCTGTTCGGGGGCGGTCGATTATGTGCTTTCGATGTTCAGTCAGCGTAAGCTCACTTTTATTATCTCTGAGAAACCGCAGGAAATAGCCGATCAGGTGATGAAACACTTAAAAATCGGCACCACCATGTTGCCGGCCGTCGGCAGCTATCGCAAACAGGAAAAAACCGTGTTGATGGTAGTGATTAACAATATTCAGCTGAAACGGCTGGAAGAGATCGTTTTCACCACCGATAGCTATGCCCTGTTTATAGTTGAAAACACCTTCAGTGTGCTCGGTTCAACCTTTTCGCGGCGCAAGATCTATTAAGATGGTGAGAACAATCGGATTACCCACTTTTACTGTGCTCATGATAGTTTTGATGACTTAGGTGGGACACCGCTTGTCATTTATGGCTGTTGACAGCAGATATCCAAGGATCTTTGTATGAAAATCCAGAAAGTCACGGAAGAAAACCAGGCCAAGGCCTACGCGCTGCTGCGCAACGCTTTTCCCGGCAGTGAATACGAGGCAGCACTGGTGCAAAAACTTCACGAAAATGGCAAACAGATTTATGACTGGGTTTGTATCCATAGCCATAAGGCCATCGCCTATATCGCTTTTTCTAATGCCTACAACGGCCAGGATATTTGCGGGTTGCACCTGGCGCCGATGGCTGTGGCCCCCGAGTTTCAAAAGCAGGGGGTGGGTTCGGAATTACTCCGATTTGCCTTAAGGCAGGCCCCGATCAAAGACCAGGCCCTGTTTGTTTTAGGCGAACCCGGCTATTACAAACGGTTCGGCTTTGAACCCTGCAGTGCGCCCATCTGTCCCTTCGATAAAAATAACGCACACTTTCTGAGTATGCGCAATGATATGACTAGCAGCTACATTGTTGGCTATGAACCTGAGTTTAAGGATTTAGTCAAGCCGCCCGGCCCCAGGGGTAAGAAGCGCCGATAAGTTGGCTTCGCAGAGCTTTTGCACAAAAATTGGACAGCAGCGCAAAATTCCTGTAAAAATGAGACCCTCATATTTATCAAACAAGGAGCATAATATCATGGCTAAAGCAAGTGCCCGTCACATCCTCGTCCCCAGTGAGGCCGATTGCATCACCCTGAAAAATCAGATTGAAGCCGGCAGCGATTTTGCCGAGGTGGCCAAGCAGTATTCCAAATGTCCTTCCGGCAAGCAGGGGGGCGCTCTCGGTGAATTCTCCCCCGGCCAGATGGTCCGGGAGTTTGATGAAGTGGTTTTCTCCGGCGAAGTCGGCAAGGTTCTTGGGCCGGTCAAGACCCAGTTCGGCTACCATTTGATTGAGATCACCAAACGTACCGAATAGATTTTTGGGCCGCGAGGCCATTCGGAATGCAACAAAGCCTCTGACGAAAAAAAGCCGCCCGGCCGCACTATGCGGTCGGGCGGCTTTGCTTTGGTTGTACAGCCAGGGATGGGAGCCTGGGCTTCGAATACAGACTGTTTCGGCGACCGTGCCCTAGCCGTTGGTCTCGGCTGCCGCCTTGGAGCGGGCGATAACATCCTTGAGCCAGGCGATCTCTTCAGGAACGAACTGCTTGCCGTGGTCGGTGCCGACATTCATCGCCCAGCACAGGCCCGGCGAGGTTATTTCTGCGATGACATGCCCAGGCATCTGCGCGCAAGGTGCTACTTCGCCGGCCCAGTCGTTCAGGCGCTGCTGCTGATCGAAGAAAACCAGAAAGTCGGTGCCCTCGTTTTCGATGATCAACGGCAGTTCGACTTCTTTTTCCGAGTTCTCGTCATTGGACTTGATCTTTTCGGTTCCGATGGGGACGAAGAAGATCGAATTAAGGAGCAGGCCGTAAAAGCCCGATTGGGCTGCGGGGTCTTGAGGGTTTGCATTCAGGGCTGCGAGGGCTTTGTCGATTTCAGTCATGAAAATAACCTTTGTCGCTCGGGTTAAAAGAGTGTCGTTACATGTGAAGATCCACACCTTAGCAGGTTTGCCCCTACTTTGTCATGGTTCGAGATGATTTTGGCGCATATTTGCCTATTATTGCTCAAGGGGGGCGATATTTTTCCTGGGAGGGGTTGATGTTCCGATTCGAAACGGCTACTCTGCCGCCTGTTTTTTTGGCTCTTCCCCAAATCGAGTGGGTAGGTTAGCGTAAGGCACATGAGAGATACTGATCTTTACTCCCAAATTCTTGGTATTCGGGCCCCCTGGAAAGTGGTCGCTGTTGACCTTGCTCTGGCCGCTGGCGAGGTGAGCGTGTTCATTGAGCAAGAGCCTGGTACCGAATTGACCTGTCCCACGTGTGGGACCGTTTGCCCTGGCTACGACAAGCGCCGGAGGAAATGGCGGCACTTGGATACCTGTCAATACAAAACCCTTCTGATCGCCGAGGTGCCGCGCATTGAGTGTCCCGAGCATGGCGTCTTGACGGCAAAGGTGCCATGGAGCGAGCCCGGTTCCGGTTTTACTGCCCTCTTCGAAGCCTTGGTCATCGACTGGCTAAAAGAGGCCTCAATACAAGCCGTCTCTCGCCAACTCAAGCTGAGCTGGAATGCCATCGACGGCATCATGCAGCGAGCCGTCAGGCGGGGCATGGAGCGACGCAAGGCCTCCTTACCAGAACGGATCGGAGTTGATGAGACCTCGTTCCGTAAGCGCCACGACTATGTCACCGTCGTTTCCGACCACAGCACCGGACATGTGTTGCACGTTGCTCTCGACCGAAAGAAGCAGGACCTGGTCGAATATTACGACAGCCTTTCGGATGAGCAGAAAACAGCTATCGAGGCGGTCACAATGGATATGGCACCGGGCTATATCAATGCGACCCTAGAGCATGTTCCCTGCGCCCGAGAGAAGATTGCCTTTGACAAGTTCCATGTGGCCAAATCCCTCGGCGAGGCCGTGGACAAGGTGCGTCGCTGGGAGCACAAAGTCCTTCTGGACCAAGGCCGGAAAGACCTGACGGGCACCAAGCACGCCTGGTTGACCAACCCGAACAACATGAGCGCCAACCAGTGGAACAAATTCAAGGATCTGCGTAACAGCACACTGAAGACCGCCCGCGCCTGGGCCATCAAGGAATACGCCATGGGCCTTTGGTATTACGTCAGCCGAACCTGGGCCGAAAAGGCCTGGAAGAAATGGCTATCCTGGGCTGTACGCTGCCGCCTGGAACCGGTCCAAAAGGCTGCAAAAACGATAAGAAGCCACCTTTGGGGCATCCTCAATGCTGTGGTTCTGCGAGCCAACAACGGCTTGGCAGAAAGCATCAATAGTCGAATAAAGATGGTCAAGGTCCGGAGTCGTGGGTTCCGCAACAAGGAACGCTTTCGCACCGCCATCTTTTTCCACCTCGGTGGGTTGAATCTCTACCCC
>JBFHFM010000126.1:0-9368 GCA_041583595.1 Trichloromonas sp.
TATAAAGCCCGCGGAAAGAGAACCTTCTCCTCGCGGGCTACGTTGCCAAAACAGGGGACACGTCGTCGTGTCGTTCTGCCAGTTACGATTTCCCTTATATCAGAGGTCGTGCCAACTCGGAGAAAATATTTAAAAAATACGTATTTTCAAAGATTTAACAAATTATTAAAAAAATCTACTACAAAAATACTGGTATATTATGCGTATAAATTACCCACCAATAGTCAGCAATCTGGTTAAAATAAAGGCAGCTCGGGTTTACCTTCCCCCTTCGACCAGTTAAACTTACTAAGGAGTAGCAAAGTTTTCCGCGCCATCCCCCCCAGCTGAAAGAACCGGCATGAAAAGAGACGACATTGACCATAACCGGAATTTTCTCAAGGACAGCTTGCGCCTGCAAATCAACTTCCGGCTCACCGACCAGAGCCAGGGAGTCGAGCCGCCACCGCTGCAAAAACCTGTACCTGAAGGCCAGGCTCCCATCCCCCTGCCAGGAAAGGAAGCCTGGCACACCTTTGCCCACACCTCTTTGATGGCTGCCATAGAAAACCGCCAGAGCCGGCGCCGTTTCATCCCCCAACCGTTGCTCCTTTCCGAGCTGGCCTTCTTACTCTGGGCCACCCAGGGAATCAGGGAAATCGTTGGGCCCGGCACCGCTTTTCGCGTTGTTCCCTCAGCCGGTTGCCGCCATGCCTTCGAAACCTACCTGGCGATCAACGAGATCGAAGGACTTGCACCGGGGATTTACCGCTACCTTCCAATCGAGCACGCCCTGATCTACGAGCACGACCCTGACAACCTACGCGCCGAACTGAGTCGCGCTACCCTCGGCCAGCACTTTATCGCCAGCGCCCCGGTCACCTTCATCTGGACCTGTCTCCCCTACCGCATGGAATGGCGCTACCATACCGCCGCCCACCGGGTCATCGCTTTAGACGCCGGCCACGTCGCCCAGAATCTCTACCTCGCCTGCGAAGCGGTCGGCGCCGGCACCTGCGCGATCGCCGCCTACAATCAGGAATTGATGGACCAGCTCCTTAACGTTGACGGCGAGGAAGAATTCACCATTTACCTGGCACCAGTCGGAAAAATCGGAGTCTGATTCAAGCAAAAATACCCCACCCCCTTGGAAAGAAGGTTTTTTTGTACTATCATGAATAATTATTTATGTATTTTATTTTCAGGAGGCTACAAATGCTTAAGAGAACCTTGATATGCGGGCTTTTTTTCTGCCTTTGCTTAAATTCGCAAATGGTCAGAGGCGAGGAACAACAGGCGGCCTGGTGGGTTTCACCATCGGTAGGATTCAGTTTTTTTGACAACAGCAGCGGAATTGAAGACAACCCTGTGTTTGGTATCGGGACCGGGACCAAAATCAATGAACGCTGGAACTTTGAGGGAACCCTCAGTTATCTCAATTCTGAGACCCGTGGAACGCCCCACTCGGATCTTGAAATCTACCAGCTAGCCCTCAGTCTTCTCTATGACCTTCCTCACTTAAAGAAACTGACTCCGTACCTGCTGATTGGAGGCGGTGGAATTTATGCTGATTCCGACGAGTTTGGCAACAAAACCGGAGGCCTGCTTCATTACGGAGCCGGGCTTAGATACAATCTGAATTCAAACCTGACCGTCAAAGGGGAGGTTCGCCATCAGGTTTACCTCGGTTTGATCAATGATAAAGGGGAGCGAAAAACAGTACAGAATCTGACCACCCTGGTTGGACTGGACCTGCGTTTTAATCAACCCCATCAGCCTGTTGTGGCCACGCTCTTGCCGGCGTCAGCAATAACCGTCCGTCCCATTGAGCCCCCCGCTGTAGCTGAAGAGGTCACCCTGCCGGAAGAACTCAACGATAACGATCTGGAGCAGGTTGGCAACAGAAACCAACGGCCGGAACAACTTTCGAAAAAAAGTACCCCGCCGGGCCTGACAATTACCCCCCGGTTCAATCCCGGAGCGGTCGAGCTCTTGTCGTTGCCCCCCCAGGACATGACCACACTGAAAAACTTTTTCGAAGATCAACCCCAAGCACGGGTCGTCATCATGGGGGATATTGACGAGAAGACCATGTGTTATGCAAAATACAAAATTCAGGAACAACGAGCGCAACGGGTACGCATTTTTCTGATCGATACGTTCGGAATCGCCCCCGAAAAAATAAAAATAATGACTCAGCAAAGTTGGCGCAGGGCAGCAAAATCCTCCAGTCGTAACCAGACTCTAATCCGCTTCGCCCCGGTCGAGAACCAGACGAGGGTTGCCATTAAAAACCCTTGAAAGAGATATGAACACAACGCTTTGATGGTGCAAAAAAAACCAGAGATCCCATCCTTGAGAGAAGAGACCCTGCGGCAGGGCATTATTGCCCTGCTCGCAGAGGAACCGCTCACGACCCGGGATATTTCGACACGAATCGGCATCGCCCAGCATGAGGTCGAAGCCCATCTCGAGCACATCCGCCATAGCCTGAACCGACAGGGATTCTCGCTGGTGGTCCTCCCCGCCGAATGCCGCAACTGCGGTTTCCTTTTCGTTAAACGCAAACGCCTGAAACGGCCCGGGCGCTGCCCGGTCTGCCGCCACCAGTCCATCAGCGAACCAGTATATCGAGTCGACTGACCCTTCACTGTCGAGAAAAATCACTCCCCACCTTTGACGAATCGACTCCAGCTGCTATTGCTTAGGTAGGGGAAAAAATCGACACGGGACGGGAGACCCGATGCGAAAGAAGCGGATCGAACAGATGCTGCGCACCATCGAACAGGAGTGCGCCCTCACCGGGCAGGTTACAGGACGCAGAACCCTGCGGGCGACGGTCATGGAAGCCATGGCCGGTGTTCCCCGCGACGAATTCGTGCCACCGGAGCTTCAACACCAGGCCTACGACAACGGTCCCCTTCCCATTGGCGAAGGCCAGACCATCTCGCAGCCCTTCATTGTCGCCTTAATGACCGATCTGCTCGAACCGCGTCCGGACCACCACATTCTCGAAGTTGGTTGTGGCTCCGGCTACCAGGCGGCGGTCCTCTCCAGTCTGGTTAAACAGGTCACCAGCATCGAAATCATCCCTCATCTGGCAACCCTGGCCCGCGAGCGCCTACAGTACCTCGGCTACAACAACGTTCAGGTGCTGACCGGAGACGGCTACCAGGGCCTGCCTGAGCTTGCCCCCTTTGATGGCATCATCGTCACCGCCGCCGCCAGCCAGGTGCCAGCCCCCCTCTTCGAGCAACTGAAACCTGGAGGCAACCTGGTCATCCCGGTCGGACTCCCCTATAGCCACCAGGAACTGCTGGTGATAAGCAAGGATAATGACGGGGAGCGCCTCACCCGTACGGTACTGCCCGTCATTTTCGTTCCGCTGACCCGCTCTCGGGATTCCAGGAAAACCCCGAACGAGCAAAACAACTAATGATCCATCCCCAAAAAATGGACCCCGCGAACCCCGATTCAGAAGGACAAGGACGGCTGCTTTTTCAGTAAAAAAACGCAGAGCAGAAAGGTCAAGGTCCTGGCGAACGGCTGTCAACTCATCCCTGGATAATAGGCGACATGCGCACCACTATTATATTTTTATTTCTACTGCCCCTGGTTCTGACCGGCTGCCTTAAGCCGATCCCCTATGAGCCAGACCAGCTGGATTTATTCTCCCGGCGGCCCGAAAACCGGTGGCTGCAATTTCACACCGAAAAAGGGAGACAAGTCGCTTTCTACATCCCCCCCCTTGAGTCGCCCGATAAACCACCGACCAAAATCGCTATTTTCTACCCTGGGATTGAGTCCTTGGCTCTTGGCTGGCTGCAGTTTATCGATCTCAATAAAGATCCAAAGCTCGCCTATCTTTTGATTGATTATCCTGGTCGAGGGCTTTCTGAAGGAATGGTGCGGCCGAAAGAGAGCTATCGCAATACAGAAGGAGCATTGACGGCCCTGGCCAATCATTGGGGGCAAGAGTGGCTTGATGCCGAACTGAACCTGATGGGACACTCCTTCGGGACAGGTGCGGCTTTGCAGTTTGCTGTACGACACAGCGTCAAACGAATTGTCCTGGTCGCTCCCTTTAATTCCCTGCGTCAGGCCGCCGCAGAAAAATCGAAGATACTCTCTCTCCTGATGCCAGACCAGATCGACAACCGCGCGTTAATCAAAACCCTGTTGGCCACTAAACTTCCCCCTGAAATCACTATTTTCCACGGGGTTCTTGATGTCAGCCTCCCCGTCTCCATGGGCAGAGAACTCGCGGCGTTAGACCCGCATCGGATAGTCTTTCATGAATTTCCAGAAGATGGACACAGTAACATTCTAAAGCGACAGTGGAATTCCATTTTCAAAGCGATCGATGGCCTGGCCAACTAAACGTCCCGAACACCAACATCCGGCATAAAAATATGCCCCTTAATGCGCTTCCCATTTTTTTCGACGCCATCAATAGTAGGTTTGCAACCCTTCAATCATCCGCTCGTACCCAACCATCTCAGCCGCCTGGCTCCCGTCACAAGGGCTTTCGCAGGCCCCCTCTTCAGTCATGAAATATCTTGTAAATTCAGTTAGTTCATCACCGGTCAACAGATAGTCTCGACCGACCCGGGCCCGCTCAACAATCACCTGTTTACTGCTGCCTATTTTTACGGCAACAAAGGGATTGCGATAACTCACCGACGACATTTGCCTGCTGGCCGAGTAACCGACCTGCAGTGAAAATGTTGAAAAATCAATCAAGGGCCAGAGGCAGGGATGGACATTGAGCCGCTCTTTCGAATTGCTGAGCTGCCAGAGTTCTCCGGACAGCCCTGCGGAGCGGAACGCCTCGATCAAACACCCGATATCCGCGACACTGCCGAGCAGGGTCAGGGTGCGCAGATAACCGGCTGCGGTAATCGTCTCGAAGGTCTTGCCGACAAAGACGGCGTTACGCCGACGCGAAGCCTGTGCCTGGTAACGATTCTTGTAAACAAAAGAGCAATAGTTGACCGGCAGGCCGAGCCGCTGATCGTGGGAGTACTGGAGCAATTCCAGGGCGGTCAACTCCGATTCGAGCACGGTTACCTTATCACCGTGGATAAAGGTATAGCCCCGGGCAGCCAGATGCTCGAAGTTGTACGGCGTCAGTCGGAGCTGATGCAGATTGAGATGATTCACTCCCGCATCGCGCATCTCCACCATCTTGGCCTTCATGGGCTCCAGTTCTTCAGGGATGGCGGGAATTTCCACGGTCACCGTCGGGATCACCCCGACCGCCAGCCGTAGTTTGTCGAGGTGATAGTCGGTGGCACCGATATCAAAGCGGATCTCATCGAGGCCGGCATCCCGCAGTCGGCCGAGAATATCCGGATGAACCAGGGTGCCGTTGGTGTAAAGCCAGACATGCATGCGCTCACCAAAGTGACGCTTGATCGCCGCCACAAAGGCCAGGCTGCGCCCCGGGGTGAGCAGCGGCTCGCCGCCGCTGATACTGGCGCCGGTGAAACCGAAACGTTCGAGATAGGCGACGTAATCAGCCGGGGTGCGAAAATCGACGGTATTGGTGGTCGGCAGGCCGATTTCGTCCTGCGAGGTCGGACAGTAGAAACAACGGCAGTTGCAGCTGCCGCTGATAAAAAGGCAGGACCAGCCCCCTTGCGCACAAATTTGACAGCCGGGCGAGAGTTTGCGCATATCAAGCTTGGTGCCGCCACAGCCAGCCAGCGCCCGCCCTTGCAAAGAAGAGAGAAGCTCAGTACGCCGGGCATCAGCCCGGGCGACGCCCTTCGAATCGAGAAACCTCAGTTGCGCGTAACGATCACCGTATTCCTGGCAATTGGCGTCGATATTCCGTTGCTGCAGTAAAGAAATGGACATGGGCGGATACTCCTCTTGGTGTCCCCTGCGGCTAATTCATCCCTTGAGATTTCACTGCTTTTTGTCCCTGGCTGCCATGCGGCTTCACAGCTTAAGCTCGGCGGGGTCTGAGCACACCTTGCACGCAACAAAAATCATTCGAAATAAGTGCGGTGAACGAACCGCACGGGGCACTAGACGCAAACCACCCCCTTCCGGACTCGACCGGCAAGGGGGTGCTAATGGCGCGAAATATAATCGAAAACCCGGCATCCGCCAAGTGTTATTTACAACCACCTCTACTTTTGATCCGAAGCAGCGAAAACCAGAGGTCAAAATAGCCGCTGGCTTTCTGATCGACAGCCGCTAAACTATTATTATTGTTAAGAGGTCATATTGATAGAGAGGGCATCATGGCAAGGGAACCGGGACAAAAATTACTGCTGTTAGGAACCACCCTGGCCTATCTGCTGATCGGCCTGGAAGTCCTGTTCATGATCACCCCCTTCGCCCTCTTCTTCTACTCGGTCTACGGACCGGTCCTCTCCTGGTTTGCCTCCTCGCCAGCCACCGCATGGCTCAATGAATTCTTCATGCCGCACATGATTTTCGTCGACGACCCACTGCTGATCGGCTTGTCTTATCTGCAAGCCCTCTTCGCCATCGGCATGGTACTTTTCCTGCTCGGCGCCATCCCCCTCTATTACGGCCGCCTGTTCAAAAAAGGGGTCGTCAGCTTTGGTCCTTATGCCCGCATCCGCCATCCCCAGTACCTGTCTTTAGCCCTCTCGGGATTCGGGCTGATGCTCTACTGGCCGCGTTTTTTAATACTGATTTTTTATGTCACCATGCTGTTTGTCTACTACCTTTTGGCCCGCAACGAAGAATGGCGGATGAAGCGGGAGCAGCCGGGCAGCTATCAGGAATACATGGCCCGCACCTGGATGTTTCTGCCAGGGGAACCAGGAGGCAAACTCTACCGCCTGCTGCTGGGCTGGGTTCCGGTAAAAAGTCTCGGATTGCTGGCGCTCTACCTGGTCGCCCTGAGCCTCTCCATCTTGACGGCACTGGGATTGCGGACCTACACCCTCGACCGACTGCCACAAACGGTCAGTGGCGACATGCACCTGGTTTCGGTCTATCCACGGTCAACCGACAAGTTGCAACAACTCTACGAAAGGGCGCTGGAATCAGCCGAAGTCCAGACTTTTCTGCAGGACAACCACATCAGCCTGGCCTATCTGATGCCGGGGGATTTCTTTCTCACCGGCCTGCTGCTCGAAGAGGGACCGCGTTTTTCCGAAGCCAAGCTCAAGCGCTATCCCCACCTGCGAGATGCCGGCAAGAGCGAACACAACGGCGGACTGGTCAAGTTTTTCCGCCTCGGCTACAAGTTTTTTCGGACCATCGGTACCACCCGCCGGGTCTACGATTTTGAACGCATCGTCTTCACCCGTACACGCGAGATCGACGGCAGCCCGGCGCCACCGGCGCGAGCCTTTGCCATCGGCGTGGTGCGCAACCCGACCCTGGTGGTCGACATCGACTTCGAAACCGGCGATATCGTCTCGGTACAAAAAGTCTCCGGCCGGCACAGTTGGGGCGAGCTACCTATGCCCGTGTTATGAAATGAATGCTCTATTCACAAAAAGGGCGATAAGGCCTCGGCTCAGCCCCTTTTCCGAGAACATCCCCGGCCTGGGCAGGAGAAATCATGAGCAACAGCAGCAACCTACGACTGGTCTCAGGTCCGCCTGAGACGCCTGACCAGACCTCGTCATGGCAGAGCATCGACCGGGCCAAAGCGATCAACCGACTGAATTACCTGCACTTTCAGGGGCTTCCCGCGTTCATTACCCTGCAGCATCCCGACTATCAGCGGACCCTGGTAATCAAAGCCCATGCGCAACCATGCCGCGATGACCAGGTCGATTTTCTCTGGAGCCAGGCGGAAGTCGGCCTGGGAAAATACCGATTTGAACATTTGCTGATTTCTGACGGTCTGAAATTGACCATGTTCAAGCCGGAAGTCACTTTTCTCGATGATACCCGCATATCCCTGAAAATCCCCGAGACCTGCCGCGAAATCCGCTCCCGGAGCATCCGTCGCCACCCCTGTACCGGCATTCGCGTCCAGTTTATCCAGAGCAGTGCCCTGTTCGATGGCCAACTCGAAGAATGCACTTCGGTCGCCATGCGAATCCGCCTCACCCTGAAGCCGCCACAAACCTTCATGTGGATCAATCCGGAGACCGAGGCGACAGTAGTCCTCTTCGACGGTGACAAGGTGCTCTTTTCGGGAATCTGCCGCCTGCTGCGCCAAACCATCGACCAGAAAAAACGGACCTTCGTGGTTGAACCGGTCAGCCAACAGATTCACCGCTACCAGAACCGCAGCTACCGCAGTGTTCGTCTGCAGCTATCCCCGCCCCCCCGAGCTGCCTTCCGCCACCCCCTGCATGGCAAAAACGTCAGCCTCGAGGTCATTGACCTGTCGGGCTCGGGCTTTTCCGTCCGAGAAGAAGAAGAAAATTCGGTGCTGCTGCCAGGGCTGATCATCTCCGGACTGGAATTGCGGCTGGCCAGTGGCTTTGCCATCCCCTGCCAGGTCCAGGTGGTCTGCCGCCACCGGGTCGAGGATGAAAGCGGCAAGGCCTTCATCAAATGTGGACTGGCCCTGCTTGACATGAAAATGACGGACCACGTGCAACTGATTTCCCTGCTCTACCAGAACCGCGACCGCAGCTGGCAGCTCTGCCACCAGGTCGACATGGACGAATTGTGGGATTTCTTTTTCGAAACCGGGTTCATCTACCCCCAGAAATACGCCTTTATCCAGCAGAACAAGGAAGCCCTGAAGGAAACCTACGCCAAACTCTACACCCGGGCCCCGGGCATCGCCCGGCATTTCATCTATCAAGAACAGGGAACGATCCGTGGCCATATGGCCATGCTTCGAACCAGTGAATACGCCTGGATGATCCACCATCACGCCGCCAGCAAGGCCACCGCCAAACGGGCCGGCGTAATGGTGCTGCGCCAGATCAGCCATTATGTCAATGACGTGTATCGACTCAGTTCGGCCCACATGAATTACGTCTATTGCTATTTTCGCCCCGACAATCGCTTTCCCAAGCGGGTCTTCGGTGGCGTCGCCGAGCATATCGATGATCAGCAGGCCTGCTCCCTCGACAACTTCGCGTATTTTCATTATCTAAAAAATGCACAGCCGCCAGCAGAACTACCAACGAACTGGCTCCTGGAAGAGGCCAACGACAGCGACCTGGCCGAACTGGAGGGATTTTACGACGCGGTTTCCGGAGGTCTGATGGTCACAGCCTTTGACCTGGAACCAGGACAGGTGAAAACCGGGAGTCTGACGAGCGCCTATGCCGAGCTCGGCCTGACCCTCGGACGACATCGTTTTGCGGTCCGCCAAAATGGGAGACTTAAAGCCGTGGGGCTGGTCAACATTTCGGACATCGGCCTGAACATGTCCGAGCTGACCAACGGCATCAAGCTGGTGATTCTGGACCCGGAAGGGTTGA
>JBFHFM010000127.1:0-9349 GCA_041583595.1 Trichloromonas sp.
AAAAAAACATCAGAGGTAACCAAATTTTTTCATCCGGTAACGAAAGGCGTCGATCCCGAGGTTGAGCTTTTTTGCTGCCTTGGACTGATTCCCTTCGGAAGTTTCCAAGGCTTGACGAATGAGTTCGCGCTCGACATCTTCGATATCCACGCCTTCGGGAGGCAACTGAAGACTAAGGGGCCCGATACCGGGACCGCTGGCCTTGGAGACGAGTTCCTGGGGGAGATGCTCCAGCAGCAGGGTCTCTTCATTTTCAAGAATAATCGCCCGCTCGAGAATATTTTTCAATTCGCGGATATTGCCAGGCCACGAATATTCGGTGAGAAACTTTTCCGCCATTTTCGAGACGCCCTTGACGGATTTGCCAAACTCACGATTAAAGTGACTGATAAAGTGTTCAACCAGCGGCATGATATCGTCACGCCGCTCTCGCAACGGGGGAAGAAAAATAGGAATGACCTGAATCCTGTAGTAGAGGTCGGCCCTGAAGGTCTTTTCTTCGATGGCTTGAAGCAGGTCTTTATTGGTCGCCGATACGATTCGAACGTCGACCTGAATGTCCTTGGTCCCACCAACCCGGCGGAAAGAGCGTTCTTCGAGCACCCGCAGCAACTTGGCCTGCATGCCAAGCTCCATGTCTCCGATCTCATCCAGAAAAACCGTGCCGCCGTCGGCAATCTCGAACAACCCTTTTTTCTGAACCTTGGCGTCCGTGAAGGCTCCCCTTTCATGGCCCATCAGTTCACTTTCGAGCAAAGCCTCAGGCACCGCGGCACAGTTGATAGCCATAAAAGGACGATCGACGCGATTGCTTTCGTAATGAATCGCCTTGGCAATCAATTCTTTGCCGGTGCCGCTCTCCCCCTGAATCAGGATGGTGCTGGCCTCGCTTTTAGCGACCTTTTCGACCATACTGAGCACGTTCTGCATATGCCGGCTTCTGCCAATGATGTTTCTCGCCCCGTATTTTCTGGACTGCTCGGAACGCAGGTGAGCCACCTCTCGTTTGAGCTCACCAGTCTCAAGTGCCTTCTTGATGACGATCGCGAGTTCATCGAGATTGAACGGTTTATTTATATAGTCGTAGGCGCCCATCCGCATGGCCTTGACGGCGGTTTCAAGAACTCCAAGAGCGGTCACCATGATCACAATGACATCTTCTTCAAGATCCTTGACCCGCTCAAGCACCGTTAGCCCATCGATCCCCGGAAGCTGGATATCAAGAAGCATCAAGTCTGGAGTCTCTTCCTTGAGAAGCTTCAATGCATCTTCTCCGGATGCCGCCGTCATGACCTCGTACCCCTGCTTTTTCAGATTCTGTTCAAGAGACCAGCGAATCAGATGTTCATCATCAACAACCAGAATTTTATGTTGGCGCACAGAAACCCTCTTTCACCCCTTGGAACTGTCCCGGTACGATGGGCAGTTCGATTATAAACACAGTACCTTCTCCATGCTGACTGGAGACCAGAATGGTTCCCCCCTGCTGCTCCATCAATCGGCGGCAAATAGCCAGGCCGAGACCGGTCCCTTGAGTTTTGGTGGTAAAGAACGGGACAAAAATCTTCTCCATCTGTTCGGAGGGAATCCCTTTACCCGTGTCACTCACCAAAATCTGCCCATGCTGCTGTCCGCCACGTTCAACCAAAGCGGTCTCGACGGTCAAGGTTCCCCCCTCAGTCATGGACTGAATACCATTGATGATGACATTGAACAAAACCTGCTGAAGCTGCTTTTCGTCGGCCCAAACCGGGGGCAGATCACGATCGAGATCCTTAACACGATGAATATTCTTGGCTTCAGGGTGCTGAGCAATGAAAAAAAGTGTTTTTTTGACCAGTGAGTTAAGATCGACGAAAGAAAACTCAGGATCGCCGGGCCGGCCAAAATAGAGCAGATCGGTCGCCGTTTTATTGAGCCGGTCAATCTGCTCCAGCACCTCAGCGACAATGGCCTTGCGAGGGTCGGCCTCGGCAAAATCATCGGCCAGCACCGAAATAGCGCTCCCGATCCCGGCCAACGGATTCTTAATTTCGTGAGCCACCCCCGAGGCCATCTCACCAACCGAGGCAAGCCTGTCCGCCCGAACCATCTGCTGGTAATGGTATTGCTCAAGTTCCTGCTTGGTTTTTTCGAGATTGTTGACCATCGAGTTAAAACTGCGAGCCAGGCTTCCTATCTCATCGGAAAACCTCGGGACAATCCGCACCGTCAGGTCTCCCTGTTCGACCTTGGCCATTTGCCCGGCCAAAGACTGAATGGGACGGCGGACAAAGCGTAGTAGGAGAAATGAGCTCCCGGCTGACAACAAAACAACAATAAATATGGTCGAAAATGCAAAAAACTGTGTCGACTCCCTGAGCCTTTGAGTCGTGTCGGCGAGGGAGTAGTTGAGATTCAGAACTCCGACCACCTTGCGGCCGCTGCCATGGCAGAGAAAACACCGTTCATCGGAAACGATCGGCTTGATCACGGCCAGCATATCCTGATCTTCAACCCGAAAAACCCCATATTCTCGCCGGTTTTGAAAAACGGAAAGGTCGTTTGGGCCAACTTGGCGACCGATCTCTTCAGGCCGGGCCGACTTAAGGATGGTCCCGTTCGGATGAAAAATCCGCACATTGAGAAGCCGGGAATTTTCTCCTACCCGCTGCAAGATGGCCTGAACTTCTTCACTCTGTCCAAGGCGCATGGCGTTAAAAATGGCTTTTTCAATAGTCGAAAGAAGCAGAGAAGCATTTTCCTGGGTCGACGCAACCAGATGGTTATGCTCGCGTCGAATTTGCAAAAGCGTAAAAATCCCGATGCCGACAGTCAACAGCAGGATATTCAGGATGATAACGCGACTGATAAGGCTCTTAAAAAACAATACGCACCCAGGCTTTCATTGGCTCTGAGAGAAACCGGAATGACTTGTTGCAGAAACCCCACCAGTGGTGGTCTCTGTAGTTTTTTTCGAAGCAATATATGAGAATTCCCATTCACTGTACTTCAAACGGTCTTTGAAATCCTCATACTCCTCAGGAAAGTCATCTTTTTTGAACGGTTCCTCTTCGCTGCTACTCCGGACCCCCCGGATCCCGCCAGCCGGATCCTTAATAATGACCCAGTCCTTACCTGTCATAGGGTCGGGATAGAGCCGGCGAAGGTGGCGTACCGGATCCAGGGAGCGTGGATCGCGCAGCAGATCTTCAAGGCTGGCGGGGTACCTCTGCATGCCACCATGATTTACCCCATAGTAGCCCGCGATAGCTTTCCGATATTGGTCTCCGCGCCAGAGCAGCTCAGCTTCCTTGACCCGCTGCATGATAGTGTGCCATGAGCTTCCCGCCAGACCAGCGGACAGACCGACTACCACGACCATCACCAGGACCATCATCAGGGTAACCCCGTGCTGATTTTTGAGAACCCGGCCGGGATTCATACTCTATTTTCTTCTCATCACCCGCTCGGCGGCTTCGACGAGGTAGGCGGGAGTCAGACCATAGTGGGCCAGTAACTCTTCGGCAAGGCCCGATTGTCCGAATACATCACGCAGCCCGACTCGCTCAACAGGCACAGGGAACCCTTCGCAAAGGACCTCACAGACCGCGCCGCCGAGGCCGCCGATAACCGAATGTTCTTCAGCGGTAACGATCGCTCCGGTTTCTCGGGCGGCCTGCAGCACCAGGTCGACATCGAGAGGCTTGATGCTGCCGAGATGAACCACCCGTGCCGAGATATTTCCTTCAGCCAGGATGGCGGCCGCCTCAAGGGCCTGCGCCGTCATCAGTCCGGTGGTAATAAAAGTCAGATCAGTTCCTTGGCGCAGGGTCGCACCACGGCCAATAACAAAATCGCAGCCTTCAGTGAAGACGACCGGCACCTTGGAACGGCCAAGACGAATAAAAACCGGACCGTTATATGCCGCAGCGGCCTGCACGGCGGCTTCGGTTTCCGGGCCATCGGCCGGGCAAAGCACTGTCATGTTCGGCAGAGCGCGCATAATGGCCAGATCTTCTATCGACTGGTGAGAACCGCCATCCTCACCGACAGTGATGCCACCGTGAGTCGCTACGATCTTGACGTTCATTTTGGGGTACGCAAGGGATTGACGAATCTGTTCAAACGCACGGCCTGCAGCAAAAACCGCAAAAGTAGAAGCGAAGGGGATCATGCCACCGGCAGCCATGCCAGCCGCCATGCCGACCATATTCGCTTCGGCGATCCCGGCATTGAAAAACCGCTCCGGGAATTCTTTACCAAACACACCGGTCTTGGTGGACCCGGAAAGGTCGGCATCAAGAGCCACGACCCGAGGGTTCACCCTCCCGAGTTCAAGCAGCGCCTTGCCGTATGCATCTCTAGTCGCGATCATTTCGCTCACAGTTCTATCCTTATCAGTAATCAGGGTATCAGGGTTAAGAAATCAGACCAACACAACCGCCGGGACATCTCTCAGGAATGGCCAAGATGCTCAAGCGCACGATTAAGTTCGTCGTCGCTGGGCGGAACACCGTGATAGCTGGCCTTATGCTCAAAGAACGGAACCCCCTTGCCCTTGACCGTGCGGGCAATAATCATGGTCGGCCTGCCGACTCTCTCGTCATCGCCCTCGGCAGCATTTTCGAGCGCCTGACAGATGGCCTGGATATCGTGACCGTCGACTTCAAGGACATGCCAGTTGAACGCTAGAAATTTGGGCCCAAGCGGACCGACGTTCATAACTTTTTCGACCTCGCCGTCAATCTGCAGACCATTGTGATCGACAATCACACAGAGGTTGTCCAGCTTGTAATGGGCCGCGGCCATAGTCGCCTCCCAGATCTGACCTTCCTGCACCTCACCGTCACCAAGCAGCGAATAAATTCGCGCACTGCGGCCAGCCAGTTTCGACGCTATAGCCAGACCGACGGCCTGGGAAAACCCCTGCCCCAGGGAACCGGTGCAGACTTCAACGCCAGGGGTTTTATTCATGTCCGGGTGCCCCTGCAGATGACTTCCAAAGCGACGCAGAGTCTTCAGGTCATCGCGGGAAAAATAGCCAGCTTCGGCCAGGCAGGCATACAAAGCCGGAGCAGCATGCCCCTTGGAAAGGACGAAACGGTCGCGGTCTTCCCACTTGGGATTACTGGGATCATGACGCATTTGGTAAAAATACAGAGCGGTCAATACATCAATCGCCGAAAGGCTGCCTCCGGTATGACCGGACTTGGCCGTATTGAGCATTTTAAGAATTTCGACCCGCAACTGCCGGGCGGTCTGTTCGAGAGCCCGAACGGTTTCTTCTTTCAGCATCTTGCAGATACTCCCTTTCGTCATCCCCGCAGGGAAGGTGATTCATGATATGTCGTTAGAGGAGTGGCAAATGGCAGAATTACGGCGGCACTTGCGCAGCCAGAATTCCACCTATTTATCTTCTCCTATCAGGTAGGACAGGATGATATCGTCCAGGCTGGCCTCGGTAGCCGCCAACTTGGGTTTACTCTTAGCATCGGCAGGTCTCGCCACCGGAGCCACCGGAGCCACCGGAGCCACCGGAGCCACCGGAGCCACCGGAGCCACCGGAGCCACCGGAGCCACCGGAGCCACCGGAGCCACCGGAGCCACCGGAGCCACCGGAGCCACCGGCTTGGGTACTGAAGAAGAGCTAATATTTTGCGAAGAGGGACGTTTCTCTACGGGAGAAGGAACACTATCTCCAGATGGCTCAGCATTCCTTGAATCGATAATCCCGTCAAACTCTCCATCTTTAAGCCGCCGAAGCATTTCCCGGTGCTGCTCCTTCATCAACTCTTCGACCAGACTGGGCAGGTTCTCCTTGTGACCAAGATCGGCGTAAGAGGTCTTCTTAGAGGAGAGAATCGTGCCGCCACAGTAAAGGAGCGTAACGACCTGGGGACTCTTGTCACCGCCGTCCTCGGTCTGCACATGATACACCACGCCTTTGTACCTGAAATTGTGGTTGAATCCAACAACCATGCCGCCCTCACGAAAATGGTGAAATAACAGCCTACTGTTACCACATTACGCGAAATGGCGCAAGCGGTTCCAGACACCGCCCAAAGCCTCAACCGATCAGTAGTTTTTTGATTTTAGCGACCGCCTCAAGAGCGTCAGCGGCATACAGATCGGCCCCGATACTGTCGGCATATTCCTGCGTAACGACCGCCCCGCCGACCATAGTGAAAGTTTTAATTCCCGCATCCCGCAACCGCTGCACCACGACCTCCATCTGCTGAATGGTGGTGGTCATCAGCGCGGACAGGCCCACGGCATCAACCTTATGGACCCTGGCCTGATCGAGTATCCGCTCGGCCGAAACATTTTTACCCAGGTCGATCACTTCAAATCCATGGTTTTCGAGGAGGACACAGACGATATTTTTGCCAATATCATGGATGTCGCCTTCGACCGTGGCCATCAGGATCTTACCCAGGCTCTGCGCGGCATCGCCCTGCATTTCAAGTTTAAGACGGGCAAACCCCGCCTGCATGGTTTCCGCGGAAAGCATGACTTGAGGCAAAAAAATCTGATTGATGCCAAAGCGCCGGCCAACCTCTTCAAGCCCTGGCAGCATCCCCTCGTTACTGATTTGCAGCGGTGACAACCCCTCACCCAGCGCCCGCTCAATCAGCGCCAGAATCCCATCCTTGTCCCCCTCGATAATGGCAAATCCCAGCAATTCACGAATCGTCGGTTCGGGACCGTCCCCCCGGGCAATTGCCGGAGCGGCCTGCACACCGCCATACACGGCAATATACTCCTCGGACCGCTCATCCTTACCCAGCAACACCATGGCCGCGCGAAAGGCATCCATCATCCGCTCATCTTTGGGATTTATAATGGCGGCGGACAGACCGGCCTCCAGTGCCATGACAAAAAAAGCCGAGGAAAGGACTGGCCGACAAGGGAGTCCGAAGGAAATGTTACTCACCCCCAACACCGTGGCCAGACCGAGCTCATCCCGGATTCTGCGCAAGGACCGGATGGTCTCCATGGCCCGCTTCTGCTCGGCGGATACAGTCAGGGTCAGACAATCAATAACCACATCCTCTTTCGGCAGACCAACCGAATTGGCCGCATCCAAAATCTTACCCGCCACCCGCACCCGCCCCTCGGCAGTCTCGGGAATGCCCTTTTCGTCGAGGGCCAAACCAATGACAGCGGCACCGTACTTGCGGGCCAGAGGAAGGATCGCCCTAAGGCTCTTGACCTCGCCGGAGACCGAATTAATCAGCACCTTACCGTCTGCGGCCTTAAGCCCGGCCTCAAGAGCCACCGGATCGGAGGAATCGAGGACCAGAGGCGCGTCGGAAACCCCTTCCACGGCATAAACCGCGCGCTCCAGAGAAGCCGGTTCATCCACACCCGGAGCTCCGCAGTTGATATCGAGTAGAACCGCCCCGGCCGCTACCTGATCCTGGGCTTCACGGCGAATGTAGGCCGTCTTCTGTTCACGCAGTTCAGCGGTAAAAGCCTTCTTTCCGGTCGGATTGATGCGCTCTCCGATGATAGCGCAGGGAGCATCGCCACCCAGCGCCACCGCCTTGGTGCGACTGGAGAGGAACCCGCGGCGAGGAGGCGGCGTCCAGGAGTGGTCATATCCATCGAGAGCATCGCGAATCGCCCGGATATGGGCGGGGGTAGTGCCGCAGCAGCCACCGATCACCCGCACCCCGAGCCGTATCATCCGCTCATGGTAGGCGATCATTTCCTCGGGCGTCCCCGGAAAGACGGTTTTACCATCCCGGAGCAGAGGGAGCCCGGCATTGGCCTGGGAAATCAGTGGAACCGAGGTCACTGAACGCATTTTTTCGAGAATGGTGTAAATGCCGTCAATGCCAAGGCCGCAGTTGGAACCGATCACCTCGACCCCAAGAGCATCTAACGTCACGGCAGCGGCTTCCGGGGGAGTGCCGAGCACGCTACGGCCACCATCGTCAAAAGTCATCAGCGCCATCACCGGCAGTGCCGAATATTCCCGACAGGCGATTACCGCCGCCCGCAGTTCGCGGATGTCCAGAAACGTCTCGAGGGTGATCAGATCGGCACCCGCATCGGCAAAGGCAGCCACCTGCTCACCGAAGATCTCGACCATTTCATCAAACCCGGCATCGCCAACGGGTTGCAGAAAGCGACCGGTCGGGCCAATCGAAGCGGCGACCAGACGCTCACTGCCAGCCGCTCGGCGAGCTATTTCGACCCCGGCCCGGTTGATTTCAGAAACCTGTTTTTCGAGCCCGTAATGGGCCAGTTTGACCCGACTGCCGCCGAAGGTGTTGGTCACCAGGATATCGGCCCCGGCGTCGGCATATTCACGATGTACCCCCTCAACCACAGCAGCGGCATTAAGGTTCATCTCTTCGGGGGAACCGCCCGCCCTCAGACCACGCTCCTGGAGCAAGGTCCCCATGGCGCCGTCGAGTACCAGCACCCGATCATTAATCAATCGCAGGAAATTCGCCATTTACTCTCCTTCCGGGCGCACTGTGCCCGTTTTGGCCAGGGGTCGGCCAAAATCAAAATCAGCCGCAATTGGTTCACGCAGGTTCACATGACCTTTCAGGGTCTCCAGCGGAGCGCCATCGACCAGAATTCGCACCTGACGAATGTGGGGGAAATTGACCGCCAGGGTATTGGACAGAGCGTGTACCGTCAGCAATTCGGTCATGCTCCCGCCCGGATGCCCTGTGATGAGCTCCCGACTGAAACTGACCGTGGCCGTCGCCCCGTCAACCGAAACCTTTTGCACCTGACTACGGGGTGAAACAACCTCCACCAATTCGCCGGCCGGCCCATCGACCAAGCCCTGAAGAGTTCCCCGCAGGCAGTCCTCCTCGACCTGACAATCGTCTATTTCACGCATTTCGGTCTCCAGTCCGGCACCATCCGCAGTGGCAAAGTACAGTAGCACCTCACGCAATTGCCGCGGCGGTTCCGAAACCGCCACAGGTGTCGGAACCGGGGTGGGGGGAAACAAAAACATCCGGGCCGCCATCACCCCGACGATCAGGAAAATGATCAGGGCCGCCAACAGCAGGAGGCGGCTTTTAAAAGGTCCTTGCATGGAACACCTCCGTAACAGGCAACACTCGGGGACAACCGATCAAAACGGAAGCCGACACGGCACATAGGTTATCAGTTTCTTGCATCGGTTCGGGGTTCGGGGTTCGGGGTTCGGAGTTCTAAGTTCGAAGTTCGAAGTTCGGGGTAAGGGGGCAGAAAGTCCCTGTTTTGCTTGTTCACTCCTCACTACTCACTCCTCACTCCTCACTCCTCACTCCTCACTCCTCACTCCTCACTCCTCACTCCTCACTCCTCACTCCTCACTCCTCACTCCTCACTCCTCACTCCTCACTCCTCACTC
>JBFHFM010000128.1:0-9341 GCA_041583595.1 Trichloromonas sp.
CCAGCCGATCCTCGCCAACCCGACCTTGCGGCGCATTGCCAATGTTCTGGATGTTCCCCTTTACGCCGGTGTCGAAGAAGGGCAGCGCATTGTCAATAATGTCCAGATCGGTGCTGCCTCAACTCAGCGGGTGGCTGAACTGCTCAAGGACTCGTCACTGGTGATCGTTAACTCCAGTCGCGACGAATTGCTGGTGACCCTTGCCAACCTTTATAAAATTCCAGGCTATCGGGAGAAGATTGCTGGTATCATCATCCCCGGCATCGGCGAGGTCAGTCATATCACTCAGACCATCATTGAGAACAGCGGCATTCCTTATTTGCGCGCTGGCCGCAACTCGACTAAAGTTTTCGAGATCATTAATGATGACGTCTCCAAGCTTACCGCCGAAGACACTCACAAAATCAACCTGGTTAAAGAGTTGGCCGAAAAGCGCTTTGATTTCGACGCCATTGATGCTCTTCTCGACTGAGGGCAATCCGCAGAGAGGTTCTCGGCTGAAAATAAAGATGATCTGACAGGCTGCATCCGTTACGGGTTTGACACTACGAGGGCATGATACGAATTTACCGGGAACCGGAATTCAGTATGATGTCCTCGTTTTTTGCAGTATTATAGCTCCGGATTTTCAGGGGAGCTACGGCAATGGCAGTAAAGAAAAACAGCGGCGGGCTGGTCTACTCCAGTGAGCATGGACGCATGTGCCCTTCATGTAACCGTCCGCAAAAAGAGTGCTCTTGCGCTAGCCAGAAGGCATCTCCGCCTTCGGACGGCGTGGTGCGATTGGCTCGTCAGACCAAAGGGCGTAAGGGTAAAGGGGTCACTCTCGTCACCGGTGTCCCTCTCGACGATGCTGGAATTAAGGCGCTGGCCAAGCGTCTCAAGCAGCAGTGTGGTTCTGGAGGGACGGTCAAGGATGGGACCATTGAGATTCAGGGGGATCATCGTGATCTGTTGGCGGGGGAGCTTGCAAAGCTGGGCTGGAAGGTGAAGCTCTCCGGGGGGTGACCCTTCTGATTCTTCGCTTCATTTTGCATTGTTCTGTCGTCACTTGGGCTGGTGGTAAGGGCAGAATCTTTCCGGTAATTGAAATTCAATATTATGTCTGTACCAGGGTTTTCTTATTGTATGATTGATTATTTGTTTCGTCCCGTTTCGGAATACCTCCCCGAATCGGTGACCCTCCCCATTTTTACCGGGATCCTTCTCGCTCTGGTTCTCTTGGTCATCGTAGCTTTTGTCGGCGGACTCTGGTGGCGGCATTACCAGCGCCACCGCTTTATTTATCGCTTTGGCATTCTTTGGGATAAAAAGCACCGTCCTTTCTGCGTTAACTGCCGCACCCTTCTGCACAATTGGAGCAGCCACTCCGGTTGGAAATTCGAAACCCACAACGGGCGCACGGTGCGCTTGCCCATAATCTTTCACGCTTTCGATTGCCCCACTTGCTCCAGGCCGGTCCGGTTGGTTGATCATGACGGTTACGAAGTGACCCTCGAATACGCGAGAGAGCAGTTACAAGCGCCGGTCGTTGAGGACTGATTTCAGAACGTCAGGGAGAGAATCGGCTTTTTACCCGCAGTGCAATTTTTAATCATATTCTCCATTCCCCGTCTCTGAGTGTTAATCTTGCTTGTTCAGTCGCCCACCGGTTTGCCAGGCCGTAGAAACTGTGTTATCCTGCGCACTCTTGCTTAGCCGAAGTGAACCCGCCATGATTATTGTCCTCAGTATCCCCCTTGGAATTCTCTGCCTGATTATTGCCGGTATGTGCCTGCGGGGCAGAATGATGTCTCAAGCCGTGGTGTGCGCTCTGACCGGTCTTTTCTTTCTCGCCCTCGCTGCCGTGATGAGTTATGCGACCAACGCCCTAGTTCTGGAAATCGCAAAAAGCAACTGAGCCCGCAGAAAATATCATCCTCAGTCGGTCCGTCCCTCCTCCTTCAGAGCCTTTAAATCCGATATTAATTCACTGCTAACACAAACCTAACAATTGTCATTTATAAGGGCCGGATGATTGACGCAACTTTGATGGCTGGGCCTTCGCTGATCTTTTGTGACAGGCCTTAATCAACCGTGCCCGGACAGACCTTCGCTTCTGCCCGTTTTTTTTTCGGCACTGGATTCCTGATGAAAATGAATCGTACTGTCTTGGTTTAAAACCACAAGGGGGCTCTTTTCAATCCGTTAGGGCTTGGTATGTTTAGAGTGCCTACATTCAAACGGATAAAAATAGACCGTGGCGGAAAGGATAACAGCACAGCATGAGCACTGAATTTTTCTTTATCGGGGTCGGAATCCTCGGAATGATTGCTCTCTTCGACATTATGGTCGGAGTGAGCAACGATGCAGTCAATTTTCTCAATTCATCGATCGGTTCACGGGTGGCACCGAGGAAGACCATTATGGTCATCGCCAGCCTGGGGATCATGGCCGGGGTGACCTTTTCCAGCGGCATGATGGAAGTGGCACGCAAGGGGATCTTTCATCCCCAGTTTTTTACCATGCCGGAGCTTATGACCATCTTTCTGGCGGTCATGATCACCGACGTCATTTTGCTCGATCTTTTCAATACCTACGGACTACCCACTTCCACTACCGTTTCTGTCGTCTTTGAACTGCTTGGCGCAGCTGTCGCCGTATCGATGCTGAAGATTGTGCAGGCTGGAGACAGCCTGGTCGATATCGTCCAATATATCAATACCGCCAAGGCGATCACCATTATCATGGGGATACTGCTGTCGGTGGCGATCTCTTTTGTTTGCGGCTCCGTGGTCCAATTTTTTACTCGCCTGCTCTTCACCTTCGATTACCAGAAGCGGATCAAGCGGTACGGGGCACTGTGGGGTGGGGTGGCGCTGTCGTCGATCACTTATTTTATCCTGGTCAAGGGGGCCAAGGGAGCTGCCTTTTTTACGAAGGAGAATATCGCCTGGATTAATTCCAACACCCTGTTGCTCCTGACGATCATTTTTGTGCTTTCCGTTGTTTTGCTGCAGATTCTTCAGCTTTTGAAATTCAATGTCCTCAAACCGATCGTGCTGGTCGGTACTTTTGCTTTGGCAATGGCTTTTTCTGCCAATGACCTGGTGAACTTCATCGGTGTTCCTCTGGCCGGGCTATCTGCTTTCAAGGCCGCGATGGCGACCGACAATCCGCTCACCGTGACCATGGGCGCACTTAGTGACAAGGTTCAGACGGAAACGGGGCTGCTGCTTTTGGCCGGAGCGATCATGGTTCTGACTCTGTGGTTGTCGAAGAAGGCACGGTCGGTTACCGAGACCGAGCTCAGTCTCAGCCAGCAGGAAGAGGGGAATGAACGTTTCGAGTCGATTTTTCTTTCCCGCGCTATTGTTCGCCTGGTGCTGCATCTTACCGAAACCGTCAAGCTTGTCGTTCCGCGGAGCCTGCGCACCTGGGTCGGCCGTCGCCTTGACCCGAGCGTCGCTCAGACGGTGATGGTCGATGGCCGCAAGCCCTCCTTCGATCTGTTGCGGGCATCGGTCAACCTGATGGTGGCCAGCGCCGTGGTTTCTTACGCTACATCCCATAAACTCCCCCTCTCGACCACCTACGTTACCTTCATGGTGGCTATGGGCAGTTCTTTTGCCGACCAGGCCTGGGGGCGTGAAAGTGCCGTTTACCGCATTACCGGCGTACTGACCGTTATCGGCGGGTGGTTCATGACTGCGGTCATCGCTTTCACCTTCGCCGGCCTGTTCGCTACCGTGATCTTCTATGGCCAGGGCTTCGGCGTCCTCTTTTTGGTGGTCCTCGCCGGGGGGATGATCTGGAATGCTCATCGTAAGCACCGGTCTATGGAAGAAGATGCCAAGAAGGAGAAGGTCTTTAACCTCAAGTCGGTCGACGATCCCCGCAAGAGTGTTGAAACGACCTTTGTTCACATGAGTCTGCTGCTGAAGGAGACCCGGGAATCACTCGATACCACTCTCGACGCTCTGTTTAAACAGAACTTCGACCGTCTCGGGGTTGAACGGAAGAAACTGAGCAAGTCTCAGCAATGGTCCAATGTGATTAGCGCCAACGTGTTCAAGGCGATGCGTCTGCTTGACCAGAAAGGGTTGGCCGTCTCGAACAAGTACGCCCAGACCATCCGCCGCCTGCAGAAAATTACCGATGGTCGCCGGGATATCGTTTTGCGCGCCTATACTCATATTGGCAATCACCACAAGGGCTTACTTCCGGTGCAGATCGAGGAGCTGGAGCAAGTACGCCAGATGCTGAACGAAATCCTGTTGGAGGTCGAAGAAACATTCAGCTGTAAACAGACGGCCAACCTGGATCGTCTGCGGGAAAAAGACCGTGAGCTGCGGGCCCTGGTGGCCGAACTGACGGATCGTCAGATTACCCGGATTCATGACAATAGTTCCAAAACCCGGTTGAGTATTCTCTATCTGGATATCGTCGGCAATGCGATGATGCTCTCGAAACAGAATCTGGAACTTTTGGAGATTTTTGACCTTTCTTTCGGAAAATTCGAGGCCTCGCTGGGGCGCGAGTCCTGATTCGTCTTTTAAGTCTCACTGTGCAACAAAAAAGCGCCTCCGGTCCCGTAAGGGATAAGGAGGTGTTTTTTTTATTATGTTTCCCGGAGAATCGCCCCGGAGGCAAAGTGGGGGAGGGGCCGTCGCGGTTTCTCTGGTGTCGGTCCGATGCCTTTGGGCTTTTGTCCCACTCAAATACACGTTAAGATTGGGAGATCTTTCCAAGGTTCGTGTTCTCAACGGAGGCAGACGATGAGCTATGTCTTTTTAAACGGGAAATTCGTCAAAGACCACGAAGCAATGGTCTCGGTTTTCGACCAGGGCTTTTTGTATGGGGATGGCATTTTTGAAAGTTTTCGTTCGATCGGCGATCGTCTCTACCAGTTTCCTCAACATTTTAAACGGTTGCTGCAATCGGCGGAGGCCCTTTGCTACCCGATTACCTTTACCGAACGGGAGCTGGAAACGATCCTGCTGGAACTGCGTCAGAAGAATAACCTGACCGATGCCTATTACCGCATCACTATTACCCGCGGGAAGGGGCAGATCGGTTTTCAGCGTGCGTTTGAAAATGACCTCACCTGTTTGGTGGTCGGTAAAGAGTTTCATGGTTTTGAAAACGTCGATTACCACAACGGGATCAATCTGCATCTGGCCCAAATCCGAAGAAATGCGCCCGAAGCGATCAACCCCAAAATTAAATCGACCAGTAATCTCAACAGCCTTCTGGGAAAACTTGAGGCCAAGACCGCCGGCGCTTTCGAGGTGATCATGCTGAACAACAAAGACCACATCTGCGAGGGAGCTTCTTCGAATATTTTCTGGACCAAGGATCAGTGGGTCTTCACCCCCGACGCGTCCACCGGATTGCTCGAAGGGGTCACTCGCTCGACCATCATGCGGCTCTGTGAAGAGAAAATGAATCTGCGTGTTATCACCGGTGAATTCAAGCTGCAGGATTTGAAATTTGCCGACGAGGTTTTTATCACCTCCACCTCGCTCGAAGTGATGGCGGTGGTCAAGGTCGACCATTTCACCATCAACCAGGGGCTGGTAGGGCCCATCGCCAAGGGCCTGCGCGAAGCGCTTCATCGGGATATGGGGAAGCTGGCCTGAGGTGATTGGTGCAAGAAATTTTACCAAAAAACGCCTCACGCCCGTACGCTGTGCTCACTCAAGACGCAAAGCCGTAAAGACAATCAAAAATAGAAAAACTCCACGGGTTTTTTGTTTTGCGCCTCTGCGTTAAATCCTTAATGTCTTGTTTGTTTCGGTTAATTCTCTGGAACGCGTCCGCTTTTTATGGAATAATGTGCCGTTTTAATTGAGTATTTTATTTATTGCCTTCGCGGGGGTGGTCCATGACCAAGCGGAAAAGCACCGGCCTGAGCAAATCGCTTATTCTCAATGGGCTACAGTGTCGCAAGGCGCTCTGGCTGAAGAAAAACCCGCCTGCTTTTGAATTGCCCCCCAAGCCCGACCTCGAAGCCAAGTTCGCGGCCGGCATCGAAGTCGGTATTCTCGCCCAGCAACTCTACCCCGGCGGCACCGAGGTGCCTTTCGAGGGGCTTCCCTTTCCCGTGCAACTCGCTCGCACCAAACGGCTCATCGAACGGGGCGCAAACGTCATTTACGAAGCCTCCTTCTCGCGCGGCGGCATCTTCGTCAAGGTTGACCTGCTGGTGCGCGACCTCTCTTCCTGGCGGATTTACGAGGTGAAGATGGGCACCTCGGTCAAGGAGGTCAATCTCGATGACGTTGCGGTGCAGCATTATGTGCTCACCGGTTGCGGACTCGACATCTCCCGATCCTTTCTTGTCCATATCAATAACAGTTACGTGCGTCAGGGAGACATCGAGGTTGAGCGGCTTTTTCGCGGCGAGGACATCACCGCTGAGGTGCTGGCCCGCCAGGCGGCGCTGCCCGAGCTGATCGAGCAATTGCGCGAAACTCTGCGTGGCGAAGGCGAACCCGATATCGACATCGGTCCCTGGTGCACCAACCCTTACGAGTGCGACTTTATCCCTTACTGCTGGCGGCATATCCCCGAAAATTCCATCTTCGATTTGCGCGGCAAGGGGATCGACACGTTCGCCTGGTATCGCGAGGGGAGAGTACGGCTGGCGGATCTGGACCTGGACCAGCTCAACGAGGCGCAACGGTTTCAGGCCGAGGCGACTCTGGGGCAGAAGGACGTCACCGATGTCCCGGAGATCCGCGCTTTTCTCGATTCTCTCTGGTATCCCCTGTGTCATCTCGATTTCGAAACCTTTGACACCCCGATTCCGCCCTTCGACGGCACTCGCCCTTATCAGAAGATTCCCTTTCAATATTCGTTGCATATTCAGCAGCAAGCTGGCGCTGAGCCGGAGCATTTCGCATACCTGGCCCAGCCCGATATCGATCCGCGCCGCGAGCTGGCCGAAAAGTTGCTAGCCGAGATTCCCGGGGAGGCCTGCGTGCTGACCTATAACATGGCCTTCGAAAAGTCGGTGCTGCGGGAGTTGGCTGACCTCTTCCCCGATCTGGCCGACGCGCTGCTTAAGCGGATCGACAACGTGCGGGACCTGATGTTGCCCTTTCAAAAGCGCCATCTCTATCGCTGGCAAATGCATGGCTCCTATTCGATCAAGGCGGTGCTGCCGGTGCTGGTCCCCGAGCTGTCGTATCAGGGGCTGGGTGTTGCGGATGGGCAGATGGCGATGCTCGCCTACCGGGAAATGTGTACGACGGAGGACCCGGCGCGGCTGGCAGGGATTAGGCGGGATTTGCTGGCGTATTGCGAACTTGATACGTTGGCGATGGTGAGGATCGTCGCAGTGCTGCAGACTATCTCTAATGGAGTGGTGTAACGATGGAGCGTGCAGAGGTAACGGATATTTTAGGGGAAAGGTCCCCCCTGACGGTTGGGCTGTTGACGATCTTCGTTGTCGCGGCCCTTTACCCCTTGAGTCGACACAACTACCTCCTCTATCATGGCATCGTCGAGCTTTCCGGTATCGCCGTTTCCCTGACCTTTGCAAGTATTGGGTGGAACACCCGATCCTTTGCCCGCAACGATACCTTGCTGGTTCTCGCCATGGCTTACCTGCCGGTTTCCATCATCGATTTTATGCATGTGATTGGCTACAAGGGGATGGGGGTTTTCCCCGGGAATAGTTCCGACCCGGCGACCCAGCTGTGGATTGCCGCTCGCTATCTGGAGAGCGCTGGCCTGTTGTGGGCCGCCAGTTTGCTTGGCCGCCGCTGTCATCTGCGTCCCGGCCAACTTCTCGGCTATTGTCTGTCGGCAGGCCTCCTGGTTGTGGTCCTCATCGTCCACTGGAGAATTTTCCCCGTATGTTTCGTCGAAGGCGTTGGGCTGACCCCCTTCAAGGTTGGTAGCGAGTACCTGATCTGCCTGCTGCTCACTGGCGCGGGCATCTTCTTCTGGCGTCGGCGCCGGCACTTTGACCGCCGTCTTCTGCATCTTATGCTCGCCTCAGTGGCGGTTACCATCCTGTCCGAGCTCAGCTTCACTCTTTACGACGACGTTTTCGGGGTGAGCAACATTGTCGGTCACATATTCAAACTATTCTCCGTGGTCCTTGTTTATCTTGCCCTGGTACGGGGATCGCTTACCTTTCCCTACCGCTCTCTGTTTCGGGAGCTGGCCAGCGAGCTGGCCCAGCGCAAGGCCTCCGAGGAACAGCTGCAAACCGCCAACTGTGAACTCGATGCTTTTGTCCACACCGTCTCCCATGACTTGCGCACGCCCCTGACGATGATCATCGGCTGCGCCGATTACTTACAAGCGACCTGTAAGGAACAGCTTGCCGAAGAAAAATACGATATTCTCGGTGATATTGTCAAAAGCGGGAGATCAATGACGACGATGATGGAAGACCTGTTGACCCTCGCCAAGGTCGGGAGTCTTAAGCCTCCGACCATTCCGGTTAACACTGAAGCGGTTGTCTGCGGGGTTCTCCTGGAGCTTGCCGGGGCCCTCGCCGAAACCGGTGTGCGGGTTGAGCAGGGCACCCTGCCGGCAATTCGCATACCGCAAAGTCAGCTGCGTCAGATCTTCTCCAACCTGCTCGAAAATGCCATGCGCTACGGTGCTGCCGGTGGGCTTATCGAGGTCGGCGGCGATTGTGAAGGGGAGGTCGTGCGTTTCTACGTTTGCGATCACGGACCGGGAATTCCCGAAGACGAGCGCGGGCACATCTTCGATCTCTTCTATCGCGGTTCCACCGGGGAGGGAGTCAGGGGGTCCGGGGCCGGCCTGGCTATTGTGAAGAAGGTTGCCCAGCTATATAAGGGGCGCGCTTGGGTGGATGAAACGCTCGGTGGAGGGGCGACTTTCTGGGTGGAGCTGGCGGCTGGGGGCTCCGATTCGTGGGAAAAGCTGTAGCAAAAACCCGGACCTGCCATGGTTATGTTCGCACAAAAAATGCTTGTCTCGCCAATGCGTTAAATACGGCTCTCAGTAAATGAAATTCTCAAGACTTCTTGAACTTCTCAGCGAGGGCGGCGAAGGGGGAGTGGGCCAGCGAGGGCTTGTCTTGGCGGTTGGCCGAGGCGTCAACGTCGCGCTGCTCCTGCACGCCACGGGTATGCTCGTGGTCATGACAATAAATACACAGCAGTTCCCAGTTGCTGCCGTCGGGCGGATTGTAGTCATGGTTGAAGTCTTTGTGATGTACCGTCAACTCTCGGAGTTTTTTGCCTTCAAATTCACGGGAACAACGGCCGCAGACGTGGGGGAAGAGTTTCAGGGCTTTTTCCCGGTAGCCGGCCTGGCGAGCGTCCTCTTCTTTGCGCATCTGTGCGACGAGTAGATCATCTTTATTGGAA
>JBFHFM010000129.1:0-9287 GCA_041583595.1 Trichloromonas sp.
AAGTTTGGACTTAAGTTTAATCAGCGCCTGACTGTGCAGTTGAGAAACCCGCCCTTCGGTAACTCCGAGCACCTCGGCAATCTCCTTCTGCGTCAGCTCTTCGTAGTAATAGAGGGCCACAACCTGGGTTTCTTTTTCGGTAAGACTCTTCAGACACCCTGCAACCTCACGGGTCAGCTCCCGAGCTTCGAGCTGCTGGAGAGGACTTTGCGAGTCTTTATCTTCAATGGTTTCTTGCAGGGTCCGCCCCCCCCCATCATGATCAAGGGTCTCTTGCAGACTGACCAAACCGAGATTATTCACCTCACCCAACAGCCGATGATAATCCGCCAGGCAGAGCCCGAGCTCTTTCGCCACCTCTTCTTCTTCTGGGGAGCGCCCCAGGCGGTTTTCCAACTGGGTAAAGGCATTGGCGATGCGAGTCTGCTTTTCCCGGAGCGATCGGGAAAACCAGCCCATTTTACGGGCTTCATCCAGAATCGCCCCGCGCATGCGCTGCTCGGCGAAGGTCTTGAACTGGACCCCCTTATAGGGATCGAAACGGCCGGCGGCATCCATCAAACCGACCATGGCGGCGCTCGACATGTCATCGCGGGTCATGTACGAGGGGACCTGGCAAATCATCCGTTCGACAATGAAATCAACTGTCGACAGGTGATCCCGGATCAGGGCTTCCCGATCCACAGGAAGCTGTAACGGGCTGGGATAGATAAAAGTTCCCAAATCCATGATTACTCGCTCTGTCCGAAGGAAAGGAGACGTTTCCAGAAGAACTGCTGGGTTCCTTTAGGCTGAACATTCTGGATCACTGCGGTGAGGTTTTCGGCAAGTCCCTCGAAAGCGCTGCTGATTTTGCTTTTCGGATAGAGCTCAACCATCACCGTCTGCCGGGAGATTGATTCGCGCATGCGCTTGTCATAGGGGATACAACCAAGATAATCGATGGAAATATCCAGGTAGCGGTTGGATACCAGGGTCAATTTCTTGTACACATCGAGGGCCTCGTCCTGATCGGCCACCGAGTTGACGATCAGGTTGAAGCGCCGTTCGTGATACTTGGTCGAAAGGAGCTTCATGATCGCATAGGCATCGGTGATCGCCGTGGGATCGGGGGTGGTAACAACCAGGATTTCCTGCGCCGCGACATTGAAATAGGTGACGTTCTCCGAAATACCGGCTTCGGTATCGATAATGATGATATCGAAATCGCCGTGAAAGTCGTCCATAGCATCAAGAAACCGTAGTTTCTGGGCACCACTGAGCTGGGTGACCGACTGGATCCCCGAACCGGCCGGCAGGATATGGATTCCTTCGGGCCCCTCGATAACGATTTCTTGCAGGCTCTTCTCGCCAGCGAAGAAATGGTTGAGGTTATACTGGGGGGTCAGACCGAACACCACATCCACATTAGCCAATCCCAGGTCGGCATCAATGATCAGCACTTTCTTGCCCATGCGGGCCAGAACGATGGCGACGTTGGCCGCCACTGCGGTTTTGCCCACCCCTCCCTTGCCGCTGGTGACGGAAATGACCTGGGGGAATTTTCTCCCCTCGCCACCGGCCAACGACGGACGGGCAAAGTTACCGCTCAGTGAGCGCAGTGTATCTGCCTGGTCGACATGTTCTTTGACCATATCCAAGTCTCTCATTCTTTGAGTTTACCCATGACCAGTCCCGCTACCCGCCGTGGATCGGCCAACAGCAGGTCTTCGGGAACCCGCTGGCCATTGGTCAGGTAAGAGATGGGACAGTCGTGTTTCAAATGCACATTCAGAATCGAACCAAGGCCTTCACATTCATCGAGTTTGGTAAAAATCAGGCTGCTGATCGGCAGACGGCCGAAGCGCTTGATCGCTCCAAACATTTCCTGCTCGCGAGTGGTGGCCGAAAGGACCAAGTGGTTCTCGATGCCACTTTCGGCACCGATAAATTTCTGCAGTTCGTCGATACCGACACTGTCACGGGGACTGCGGCCGGCGGTGTCGATCAGAATCAGGTCCTTATCCTGATGCCTGGCCAGCACCTGCTGTAACTGTTCCGGCGTGAGGACCACATCGACCGGCACCTGCATGATTTCACCGTACACTTTGAGCTGCTCGGCGGCGGCGATCCGATAAATATCGATCGTTACCAGGGCAATCCGGCTTTTCTGGTTGAGCAGCGACTCGGCCGCCAGCTTGGCCACTGTGGTCGTTTTGCCAACCCCGGTGGGGCCGATCAGTGCGATCGTTCGCGGTCCCCCCTGAGCCGTCTGCAGCGGCCGACCCACCCGGATCATATCGACGATGGCGGCCGCCAAAAAGCCTTCGAGGGAGACCGACCTGGACTTGGGCGGGTAATTCTTCAGGGCCCGGCGAACGATCATTTCAGCCGGTCCTTCATGCACTCCTCGGGACAACAGGGCATTCATCATCCGGGTGATGGCGGCCTGCCCGGCGGGAGACGCTGCCTGCCTGGGTTCGTGGTGGCTTTGCACCGCCCCCTTGACCAGCGCCTTGAGCTCGCTGATCTCGCTGCGCAGCGAATCGACATTCAGGGCGGAGACCTGTCCCTTCAGGGCGTCCAGTTCTTCCTCAAGAGGATCAATGACCCGGCGTCGCCGCCAGGAATCTGCTGAGTTCACTTCGGCTTCGACACTCACCCTTTCCCGTGGCGATTCAGGAACCACCGTCCGCGTATAGAGGGATGCCGCGGCGGCCTGAGAAACCCCCGTCGAAGCCGACTCCTGGGCCGGTCCGGGCGATTCGATGGCCGCCGTCACCTCAAGCATCGTCTTGCCGAGAAGGCCGGTTTTGCCTTTGCGCACCGAACGGGTCGAAAGGATCAGGGCATCCGGCCCCAGGGCCTCTCTGATCATTTTCAAGGCCGCAGCCATATCCGGGGCTTCGAAGACTTTAACTTGCATTGAGGCGCACCGTTCCTACAGATTTAACTTTAAGGTTGGCCGCGATCTCGTTATGAGAAAGGACCACCAGATTGGGCAGATAACGTTCGGTCAACCTTTTGACATGAGGACGAATCGTTGGCGCACAAAGGAGCACCGGCTGGGCTCCGCCGGCCATATCCTTGATCTTCCCGGAAAGGCCTTCAAGCAATGTGCGGGCGGTCGCCGGATCGAGGGCCAGAAAAGCCCCCTGTGGTGATTGCTGCAGTGCGTTCTGCAAGCGGGTCTCGACCTCATGGTCAAATACCAGTACCGGCAGAGTGATGCCGTCGGGGGCATGACGAGTACTGATTGAACGCCCCATTGCCTGCCGCACGTACTCGGTCAGCAAATCGGCATCACGCGTCGACGGGGCGTAATCAGCCAAAGTCTCGAGAATGCTCCGCATGTCCCGGATCGATACCTGCTCACGCAACATATTCTGCAATACTCTCATCACCACTCCCAGACTCAAAAGGCCAGGCACCAATTCTTCTACCAGCTTCGGATAAGTCTTACCCAGGTTCTGGAGCAAGTTCTGTGCCTCTTGTCGGCCAAGCAGTTCATGAGCGTGCTGTTTGATGATTTCACCAAGGTGGGTCGCCATCACTGTAGTGCAGTCAACCACGGCGTAACCGAGCATCTGAGCCCGATCCCGCTTGTCTTCAGAAATCCAGGTCGCCGGCAGCCCGAAGGCCGGCTCGGTGGTCGCCACTCCGCGCAGGGTCTCCGATGCGGTCCCGGGATTCATGGCCAGATAATGACCCGGCAGCATCTCCCCACCACCAATTTTGACTCCCTTGAGCAACACCGTATACTCATTCGGCTTGAGTTGCAGGTTGTCCTTGATATGGATCGGCGGCACGATAAAACCCATGTCGAGAGTGAATTGCCGACGGATAGCCTGGATGCGGGTCAGCAACTCTCCTTTTTGCGCTGCATCGACAAAGGGGATCAGCCCGTAACCGACCTCGAGTTCGAGCAGGTCGACATTGAGCATCTCCTCGAAATTTTCTTCCCGTGGCGGGCCCTTTTCCTCAACCTTTTCAGGAACCGCCTCGGCCGCCTCATGCCCCTTCTGCACAATCCAGGCGAGTCCGCCCATCAACGCAGACAACACCAGAAAGGAAAAGGTCGGCAGTCCGGGAATCAGGGCAAACAGCAGCAGCACCCCGGAGACGACCCACAATGCCCGGGGATGGAGAGAAAACTGATGTTTCAGATCGCCGCCGAAATCGCCGCTGCCGGCGCTGCGGGTCACCAGAATACCGGCGCCAGTTGAAATGATCAGAGCCGGAATCTGGCCAACCAGACCGTCGCCGACGGTAAGGATGGTGTAGTTCTGCGCGGCCTGGACCATCGGCATCCCCATCTGCACCACGCCGATGACGAAACCGGCACCGATATTAACCAGAGTGATGATGATACCGGCGATGGCGTCGCCGCGAACAAACTTGCTGGCACCGTCCATGGCCCCATAGAAATCGGCCTCCATGGCCACCTCTTTGCGGCGGGTGCGGGCTTCGTCATCGGTGACCAGACCGGCGTTGAGATCGGCATCGATAGCCATCTGCTTACCCGGCATAGCATCCAGGGTAAAGCGGGCGGCGACTTCGGCAACGCGCCCGGCGCCCTTGGTGATAACCATGAAGTTGATGACTACCAGGATAACGAAAATGACAATGCCGACCACGTAGTTGCCGCCGACCACAAACTGGCCGAAGGAGGCGATCACCGCCCCGGCTGCGCCCGGCCCTTCGTTTCCGTGGAGCAGAATCAGACGGGTCGAGGCGACATTGAGCGACAGCCGAAAGAGGGTGGTGGCCAGCAGCAGTGACGGAAAAACCGAAAAATCAAGGGCGCGGGCCGTGTACAGGGAAATGATCAGAATCAGCAGGGCAACGGTGATATTGGTCGCGAGAAAAATGTCGAGCAGGGCCGTCGGTATCGGAATAATCATCACCAACAGAATAGCCACCAGGGCCAATGCCACGATCACGTCACTGCGCACCAGGGTGGCCACCCATTTATTGTCATTCCACCAGTTCATTGTTTATTCTTCCCTTTAAGACCATAGACGTAGGCCAGAACTTCAGCTACCGCCTTGTACAATTCTTCAGGAACCGCATCACCGACTTCGCACTGATACAGAGCTCGGGCCACCGGTACATTTTCAACCAGCGGCACATCATGCTCGCGGGCGATCTCACGGATCTTCATGGCCAGGTTGTCAGCGCCCTTGGCCACAATTTGCGGAGCATCCATTTCATGACGCCGATAGGCGATGGCAATTGATAAATGAGTCGGGTTGGTGATAATCACATCGGCCTTCGGCACCTCAGCCATCATCCGCTTGCGGGCCATCTCCATCTGCACCTGGCGGACCCGGGCTTTGAGCATCGGATCCCCTTCGCTTTCCTTGAACTCTTCTTTCTGCTCCTGCTTGGACATTTTCATCTTTTGTTCCATCTCATGGCGCACAAACATAAAATCGATCAGCGCCAGCACGATGAGAATGCCGCAGGTTTTAAGCAACACGGCAAAAGCGATCCGGCTGAGATAGGAGATGGTGCTCACCGGCGGCATGTCGATCAGGTACAATCCCTGCTCGAACTGACCACTGACAGTCTGGTAAGCCACATAACCGATCAGCAGCACCTTGGACAACGACTTGACCACCTCGAGCATCGAGCGCTTGGAAACGAACTTGGCCATGCCCTTGATCGGGTCGAACTTGGACAGGTCAGGTTCGAGTGGCTTGGTGGTAAAGAGCCAGCCGATCTGCATAAAACTGGACAAAAACCCAACAATCAAAACCAGCAGAAGAAGCGGCGCCAGCATCAGGGCCAACCGGCTGAGAATGAATTTAAACAGCGACATCACCGAGTTGGGCGTCAGATCATAGGTGCCGACCTGACTGAGAAGGCCGCTGAGCAAATGCTGCAGGTTATCCCAGAACATCGGTCCATAAAAAACCCAGAGCAACAGAAAGGCCGACATCAGGGTGGCCGTGTGAACTTCGCGACTCTGGGCCACCTGCCCCTTCTTGCGAAAATCCTGGCGCCGTTTGTCTGTGGCCTGCTCTGATCTTTCCTGTTGCTGGTCGTCAGCCATGCCGCTCCATTTCCTTTAACGCGCCGAAAAATTCGACACCCTGAAGTGATTGAGCAAAAGCCGGTCCAATTTTGCAAAACGGGGAATTTTTGATCGATTTTTAGCTGAGACCTGCAGAAAGGGAGAGATTAAGACCTTAGGCTTTATGCTTATTTCAGGCTCAGACTACAGCGACTGAAGCAGATACATAATGCGTTCTTCAAGGAGAGCAAACTCACGCCCGAGCAGAGACACCACCAGGCTCAGTGTCAATCCTATGACGAGAAAACCGATGCCGATGTTGAGCGGGTACGAGAGCATAAAGACGTTGAGTTGGGGAAAGACCCGGGAAAGCAGTCCGAGGACCAGGCCCGAAAGGAGCAGCACCGCCAAAATCGGGGCGCTGAACTGGACGCCGAGGGAAAACATGTGGCCGGCCAGAGTCATCAGAAAGGGAACCGCCTCACCGCTCAGATCGATTCCACCGGGGGGAAGGAGTTCGTACGAGTGCATGATGGCGCGAATGAACAGGTGATGGACATCAAGAGACAGAAAAACAAGGATGGATATGACATTCTGGTACTGGGAAATGACCGACACCTGACGCTGACTCTGCGGGTCGAAGACGTTGGCGGCGGCGAAGCCCATCATATTGCCGATAATGGTTCCGCCGAGCTCGACGGCCGTAAAGACCAGTTGAGCGGTGAACCCGACCATCAATCCCAGGATTGCTTCACTGATCATCAGAATTGCGAGTGCAATCAGAGAAAAATCGGGAGCAGGGAGGAGCGGCTTGACCACCGGAAAGATCGCCAGGGAGAGCATCAGGATCAGGCCAAGGCGAACCCGGGACGGCGCCATGCTACTGCCGAAAACCGGCAGTGTCGCCAAGAGCGCCGCCATGCGGGACAGGCAAACCAGAAAGAGCTCGAATCCGGCAATATCAAGAGGGAGAGCATCCACGGCTGCGCTCAGCCTCCGGGAGTGCCGAGGGAAACCAGAATTCCAGAGGTGAAAGAGAGCATTTTCTGGATCATCCAGGGGGCGAACAGAATGAGCGAAACCAGCACCGCAACAATTTTCGGCACAAACGTCATGGTCTGTTCGTTGATCTGGGTCGCCGCCTGAAAGATGCTGATAATCAGGCCGACCACCAGCGCACAGAGCAGCATCGGCGCGGCCAGCATCAGCACCATTTCGACGGCCTCCCGGCCTAGTGTGACCACAAATTCAGGTGTCATCTAAACCTCATCGATTCAACCATGATGCCTTCACAACGACACATCAGAAAAAGCTCTTCACCAGGGAACCAACCACCAGTCCCCAGCCGTCGACCAACACGAACAGGAGCAACTTGAAGGGGAGTGAGATGATCGGCGGCGGCAGCATCATCATCCCCATGGCCATCAGCACCGAGGCGACCACCATGTCGATGACCAGAAAAGGAATATAAATGAGAAACCCCATCTGAAAGGCCCGTTTCAGTTCCGACAGCATAAAGGCGGGAATCAGGGCCATGGTCGGAACCTCATCGGGGCCTTCCGGTGCTTCGATCTTGGCAATATCCACCAGCAGCGACAGATCTTTTTCGTCCGTCTGGGCGAACATAAAATCGCGCATCGGCAGTAACGCCTTTTCGAGGGCGACTTCCTGACTGATCTCGTTACTCAGATAGGGCTGCAGGGCTGACTCGTTAACCTGAGTCCAGACCGGAGTCATGATAAAAAAAGTAAGAAACATCGCCAGGCCAATGATCACCTGGTTGGGAGGCATCTGCTGGGTGCCCATAGCCTGACGGACAAAGGAAAGAACAATGACGATCCGGGTGAAGGCGGTGGTCATCAGCAGGATGGCCGGTGCCATCGACAGGACGGTAAGAACCAGCATCACCTGCAGGGCGGTCGAAACCTGCCCCGGCTCGGTCGCTTCGCCGACGCCAACCGTCAGAGTCGGCAGGCCCGCCGCCTGCGCCAGGGCAGGAAACAACAGCAGGCCCAGCAATAGAACTGAGGACAGGTGCCTCATGGGGTTTCTTCCTCGAGGCTTTTCTGCAGGGTCTCATCGAAAGAGGGTTCCGGCCGCTGAATCCGGGAAATCAGTTCAACCCGATCGCCACCGAGACCGAGGAGAAATTCCTCGTCCCGCACCCGCACCAGACACACCCCTTTTTTGGGCCCGAGAGAACGCATCTCCAGGACCTTGATGAGCCCCCCCTTGGCCGACGGTAAAAACCCGAATCCCTTGCGGCTCAAAGCATACAGCAGCAGGATAATGCCGAGGACCACCAGCAGGGCAATGATCATCCGCACTCCCGAGGCCAACACATCGCCGGAGCCCGTATCGGCGGCCAGGGCCGGCGCCGCCAGCAAAGTCAGCGCCAGCAAACAGACATATCTCATAATAGATCCGAACATCCTGGCTTAGCCCAAAGTCTCGATACGCTCGGCCGGGCTGACCACATCGGTCAGACGGATGCCGAACTTTTCATTGACCAGAACCGCTTCGCCGCGAGCGACCAGACGGGAATTGACATAGACATCGAGCGGCTCGCCGGCCAGCTTATCCAGTTCGAGGACACTCCCTTCCTGCATTTCGAGCAGTTCCTTGATCAGAATCCTGGTCCGGCCGACTTCAACGGAAAGCTGCAGCGGAATATCGAGCAGAAACTCCAGATTTTTGACTTCACTTTTATTTTTTGTCGCTGGCTTATTCTCTTCCATCATTAACTCCGTTCCAGGCGGTTGTTAATCCGCACTGCCTTGTTGCCGTTACGGGTTCCCGCCGTCCCCCAGAATTTAGGTTTGCCTTCGACCATAACCTTCAGTGGCGCACTGGGCAGGCAGCCCATGTCGATAATATCCCCCACCTGAAAATTCAGAATATCCCGCACCTTGAGAGAGAGCTGACCGATCTGGACCGACACATCGGCCTCCATCGAAACAATCCCTTCAAAGAGCATCTGCGGCCATTCCTCGCTGTTTCTAAGCTCGGTAGAGAGGGTCGAATCGCGCAATTTCTCGCGCAACGGTTCCAGTGAGGCATGGGGAATAACCACCGTCATCGTCCCGGTATTCTGCTCCAGGGTAATGCTGAACACGACCGTCAACACGCCAGCCTCAGGGGGGACAATATTCACCAGCTTCGGATTGGTTTCGACTCTGAGCAACTCGGGGTGAAGCTGTTCAATCGGCGAGAAGGCTTTTTTCAGATCGGGACACAGGGCGCCCATCATGGCCTTGATCAGATTGGCCTCAATCGTTGTCAGTGAACG
>JBFHFM010000130.1:0-9272 GCA_041583595.1 Trichloromonas sp.
ATGGGAATTGCAGCAGACATTGTTATTATTATGGTGGCCGCCCTGATTGGTGGCCTGATCGCTCAAAAGCTCAAGCAGCCGCTGATCATCGGCTATATCCTCGCCGGCGTACTGGTCGGCCCGCACACTGGCGGGATCACCATCGCCAACACCCACGACATCGAACTGCTGGCCGAAATCGGCGTCGCCCTGCTGCTCTTTGCCCTGGGCCTAGAATTTTCGCTCAAAGAGCTGAAACCGGTCCGCAAGGTGGCTCTCATCGGCACGCCGATCCAGATCCTGCTGACCATGGCCCTCGGCTATGCCATCGGCAGGTTTTTCGGCTGGGAAAGGGACGCTGCCCTCTGGTTCGGTGGCCTGATTTCCCTGTCGAGCACCATGGTGGTACTCAAGACCCTGATGAACCAGGGGATCCTCGGCACCCTGTCGAGCCGGGTCATGGTCGGCATGCTGATCGTGCAGGATCTGGCGATCGTGCCGATGATGATTATCCTCCCCCAGCTTAAGGACCCCCGGGGCGGCCTTCCGATCCTCGGGACCGCCTTCCTCAAGGCCACCATCTTTCTCACCCTGATGGTTTTCGTCGGAACCCGCGTCATCCCCTGGCTTATGAAACGCATCGCCGGCTGGAATTCGCGCGAACTATTCACCCTGGCGATCACCGCCGTTGGGCTGGGGGTCGGCTACGGCACCTACCTGTTCGGCCTCTCCTTCGCCTTCGGCGCTTTCGTCGCCGGCATGATCCTGAGCGAATCGGACTACGGCCATCAGGCGCTGAGTGATGTCATTCCGCTGCGCGACGTCTTCGGCCTGCTCTTCTTCACCTCGGTGGGAATGCTGCTTGATCCGGCCTTTCTGCTGTCACACATCTGGCAGGTGCTGACCATTGTTGCCCTGGTGATCCTCGGCAAAGGGCTGATCTTTGTCGGCGTCACCCGAAGTTTTGGCTATGTCAACGTCGTCCCCCTCGCCGCAGGGCTCGGACTGTTTCAGGTCGGCGAGTTTTCCTTCGTCCTTGCCCGAGTCGGCGTCAGCACCGACTCAATCAGCGCCGACCTCTACTCCCTGACCCTGACCGTGGCAGTGGTGACCATGGTATTGACCCCGTTACTTTCGTCCCTCACCGCGCCCCTCTACGCTCTGCGCAAAAGCCGTTTCAAGCATGAACCGCTGCAAACCATGAACATCCCCAACGAGGGGCTGCGCGGTCACGTAGTGCTGGCTGGCGGCGGACGGGTCGGCCGCCACCTGGCCAACGTCCTGCAGCGTCTAGAGATCCCTTATGTTCTTATTGAACTGAACCACTGGCGGGTTGAACAGGCCAAACGCGACGGTTTCCCCATCGTCTTCGGCGACGCCAGCCATGCCGTAGTGCTCGAAGCGGCCGGGATAGACCAGGCAAAATTGCTCCTGATAACAACACCGGTCGCAGTGACTTCTTCGGCCATCGCCAACCAGGTCCACAGCATTAACCCGGCCCTGCGCATCATTGCCAGAGCGTCAAGCATTGAGGAGATGCAAATTTTGCATGAGGAAGGAGTCTACCAGGTGGTCCAGCCGGAATTCGAAGCCAGTCTCGAATTCACCCGTCAGGCCCTTCTCTACCTCGACATGCCAATTAGCAAAATCCAATGGTACACCGATGCGGTGCGCCGTGAGCTTTATTCTCCCCTCTACCAGGGCGAACTTGGCTACCAGGCAATTTCCCAGTTGCAGGATGCCACTCGGCTGTTAGAACTTTCGTGGGTAGCCCTGTCGCAACAGAGCCCCCTGATCGACAAAACCATCAAGGACCTGGAAATCCGCAGCCGCACCGGCGCCTCCATCGTTGGCGTGCTACGGAAGGGCGAAATGCAAACCAACCCCAACCCCGAATTCTGTTTTTCAGGCAACGACCTGGTCGGCGTCATGGGCGAACCGAACCAGCTAACCGCCTTTCAGAATCTGGCTGAAGGTCGTCCCTTACCGAGTTAATGCATCAGTGAGAAATCGAGGAAAAGAGATTTTTTTACTTGGAAATCCATTAAGATACTTTGGCAAAAAGTCTTGAGATGGCTAAGCAAAAATTTCGATGTACAAGGCCTGGTGGTTTTTCAGGGGCGAAGGCTTGTATCAGACAGGTCGAGCCTTAACGCCGTAAGGCGCACTTTTGGCGACGCCATCAATTAAGGAGAATGCGTAATGCCCTTCACCTTCAAGGATATCTCCCCAGTCGAACTCCCCTCAGTGATTCATCGGATACTGAACGTCGCCCGAAGTGATACTGCCTTCTGGGATTTATACCTTTCCAGAGCGCGAAAATTGATAGCTCCCCTGCTCTCCTATGACCAATTCCGTCTCATGGAAAAGGAGCAAGCCAATAGCGCCCTGCTGCCGGACCAGATCCGCACCGCCATGGAGGCGGGGGATTGGCACCGCACTCAGGAATTGAGTAGCCGGCTCAGCACTTTTCGCAGCAAGCTTGATGAAAAACGGCCTCTGATTGAACTGGGACAGATGCTCTATGATCCCCCGCAAGTCCCGATCGACCCTTTTTCACCAGGCCTGCAGAGCTTCGCCGGGGTAACCGGTGCCGGCCTGCACGACCTGCGCACCCGTTTAATTGAACGCCTGGAAAGCCTCTCGAGCGAAGACCGGGAATGGCGAAATTTTTATCAGGAACGCAAAACCGTTCTGCAGAATTTGATACTTGATGTGAGCGACGGCCAACAGGCTGAAGCCGCGCCTCTGGCCAGTGTCCAGTTGCAACAGGAAGCCATGGACGCCTTTAAACGAGGAAACTTCCAACAACTCGAACAAGTGGCGGAAAAACTGCAGAATCTGGACGACAGCCACCCCCAACAGGGCGAAGGACTACAAGACGAAAACTTCGGCAAAGAGAGAAGTGATCTGCTGGCCACTTTTTCCGAACAGACCCGGTCAGCAGCGGAAAAACTCGGAATGGAGCCGGCGCGGGTCGAATCCTGGCATGAAAAATATGGCCATTTATGTCGGCTCGCCTGGCACCCCGCCATCGGCACAGAAGGCAGTTTGCCTGGAGAAGTCCACCGAATGTTCAACTTGCCCCTGCCAGCGGATACCCCCGAGGCGATGAAAGAGCGGATCAGCATGTTTATGATCCATCCCTTTATCAACTCGGGAGGCATCCGCTACCTGCCGACCTTGGTAGCTGAAGACTTTCTGGTCGAAAGCTTTCCAGAGCCTGAAGCTGGTCGCCCCATGCCGACCTCCCCGCTGCTTGATGCGCTGCAACTCAGCCGCCGCGATCAACTCAGCCGGCTTACAATCGAACAGGCGCTTCTAGCTCACGGGCCTACCGTCGTTGAACAGCTAGGGCTCGATCCGGTCAACTATCGACTGGTCTGCATCCCTCCTGACCTGCACCTTCGCTTGGGCCTGCAGAAAAACTGGGGACAGCAGCCTTTATGGACCCATTTTGACGGCTACATGATTCAGCGCGACGGCCACCGAATGGCAGTTGCGGGAGGAGACATCCGTTTCGGAGGGGTATTCGATATGGTAGGGATCGGCGTCAATTACGAATCGAGTCAGGTATTTGTCCGTTTCGCTGTAGTTCAGAGAAAACGCCTTACGGCCTGACAGAACAGACTACACCGATGGATTCGACAGAAGCTCCTGAGTGTCGGTTGCCGTATGCCAGGACTGGCTTTGCCAATCGTAGTGCTGACGCGGTCGAAACTGATCTTTATAGGCGAGCGAACGGCAGCCCGCCACGTAATACCCCAGGTAGTAATAGGTCAATCCCATCGCCCGAGTCTGTTCAATCTCCTTCATCACACTGAACGTGCCGAGATTGAAATCAGCATAAGCGGTATCAAAACAGAAATAGATACTGCTCAGGCAATTATCTCCCCGGTCAAGAAAACCTAGACCGGCCATCTGACCATCGATATAGATTTCGGTTTGCATAGAGGGGCAAGAAGGCACATAGAAGTTGAGAATAAAGTCTTCAGCGTCAGGATTTTGGCCGAACCGGCGCGACGAATGATCGCAATAAATAGCAAAAGCCCGATCAGAAAGGCGTAAATTACCGAAATGAGCCGTTAGAGTCGCCCCTTTTTTCAGAATGCGCCGCTGGCTTCGCGACGGATTAAATTCAGCTACGGGGATCCGCAGCGGCGTGCAGGCACGGCAATCGGGACAGGCCGGGCGAAAGTAATAAAGCCCGAATTTTCGCCAACCATGGGACAGATAATGAGAAATTTCGGCACTGCTGAGCTGACCGGCAAGAAAATACTCACAGCGCTTCTGACGTCCCGGCAGATAAGGACAGGACGAAAGTTCTTCAAACTGTGGAGGATGGATCAATTGCATCAACAGACGCCTTGACATATATGGAATGATTGTTCATTTTGGAATGTGTTTCACAATCTCACATGCCCACCCCGGTCGTCAATACTGTATACTCGGCCAGGCCTTTTACCTGGACATTAACTGATTTTTTTGCCAAAGGAGACCACTTGTGAGCTTTACCCTAGTCTACTGGCACTGGCTGACACTGGGCCTGATCCTGATCCTGGCTGAGCTGTTCATCCCCAGCTTCACCATCTTCTGGTTTGGTCTCGGAGCCTTGCTGGTCGGAACGATTCTATTGATCGCCCCGGAAATAAGCCTTAACTGGCAACTTTTCATCTGGGCTATCGCCTCGATCGGCTTCACCTTTCTCTGGTTCAAACTACTCAAGCCACGTATGACCGATCGTACCAAGGCCGGACTCTCCCGCGAAGCGGTGCTCGGTGAAAACGGTCAAGTCATCGCCGCTCCATCCGATGGAAAACGAGGCACGGTGCGGTTTACGACTCCCTTGCTGGGTTCCGACGAGTGGCCCTTTATCTGCGAACAGCAAACGTCAATTGGAGACCGGGTTTTCATCAAAGACGTTTCAGGCAACACCCTCATCGTGGAAAAACGTTCCCACTGAAATATCAATTTTTTTCATTTCAAGGAGATTAAAGCAATGGAAGGTTTAGTTGTCGTCATTGTATTTCTGATATTGGTCGGAGTCACCATCTCTCTCGGCGTACGCCTCGTTCCCCAAGGGCACAAATATGTCGTACAGCGACTCGGCAAATTTCACAGCACCCTCGGACCGGGGCTCAACATCATCATCCCCTACATCGACTCCGTAGCTTACAAGGTCACCACCAAAGACATTGTGCTGGATATCCCCTCCCAGGAAGTCATCACCAAGGACAACGCCGTCATCATAGCCAACGCAGTCGCCTATATCAATATCGTAGCCCCAGAAAAGGCAGTGTACGGCATCGAAGATTACCGCCTTGCGATCCGAACCCTGGTGCAGACTTCGTTACGGTCTATCATCGGCGAAATGGACCTTGACGACGCCCTCTCGTCTCGCGACATGATCAAAGCGAAACTCAAGGAAGCCATTTCCGACGACATCGCCGACTGGGGAATCACTCTCAAGACTGTTGAAATTCAAGACATCAACCCCTCCCCAACCATGCAGAAAGCGATGGAGGAACAAGCCGCCGCCGAACGTGGCCGACGAGCCACCGTCACCCGCGCTGAAGGTGAAAAATCCGCAGCCATCCTGCAAGCCGACGGTCGCCTCGAAGCATCCAGACGTGACGCCCAGGCCCAGGTGGTCCTTGCCGAAGCAAGCCAGCGCGCCATCACCAAGGTTACCGAAGCAATCCAGAGCAACGAACTTCCGGTTATGTACCTGCTCGGCGAAAAATACATCGAGGCGATCAAAAACGTATCCAGCACCTCCAACGCTAAAATCGTCCTGCTGCCGGCCGATATTCAGGGTGCGGTTCGCGGCCTCATGGGCAACCTGGCCGGTAAATAGTATTTTTACCAAAATCATTCCAGGGAATCTACATTGCAAAGAGTTGCGGACTGCTATAAAATGCTGAACATGTTTGCCCAAGGAAAATCGTGAAAGACTGGGAAGATTTATGCAAACGCTGCGGACAATGCTGCTTTGAAAAGTGGGTCGAAGAGGATGGTACCATCCGCCCGACCAGCATCCCTTGCCGCTTTCTTGACATCGTCACCCGCGAATGTAAGGTGTATCACAAACGTTTCGACGTCGGCGAAGGCTGTATCAAACTCACTCCCGAAGTGGTCGAAGTCGTCCAGTGGCTCCCGGACGACTGTGCTTACATTGAACTGATTCGTCGCGACCGCCGATGATTTAACCGTAACGCCTCGAAATACCGCTTGGAAGGAAAGACAACATGTCGAAGTTCAAACATATCCTGATTACTCTGCTAATGCTGACAGTCGCCGCCGGAGCGGCTTTAGCCGACAACGTCAAATCCGACGACACTGCCCCACAGCAGATCATCGAAACCCTCCAACAGACCTATCCAAAGCTTGAATTCCAGCGGGTCTATGTCAGCCCCATCGCAGGTCTCTACGAAGTGATTTCTGGCAACAGAATACTCTATTATTCTGCCGAAACCGGGCACATGCTGGTCGGCGACCTGTGGAACAAAGAAGGTGAAAACCTCAGCAAAGTCCGCATCGGTAAGATCATGGGAGAAAAACTCAAGGATCTGCCAATGGACAAAGCTGTTAAAATTGGCTCCGGCAAAAATACTGTCATCGAAATCACCGACCCCGATTGCCCCTATTGCCGGAAAGCTTCCGAATTTTTCTCCAAGCGCGAAGACGTGACCCGCTATATCTTCTTCTTACCGCTGAACATGCACCCCAATGCCGCCGAGAAGGTGCGTTTTATCCTTTCTTCAGAAAACCCGGCACTGGCCTACGAAGACGTTATGTCCGGACGCTACGACGATGTTCCTCTGCCCGAATTCAAGGACAACGACGTTTTTGAAATTCACAAAGCGGCCACTGACCTGCTCGGCCTGACGGGGACTCCAAACTTCTGGATTAACGGTACATACATTTCTGGGGCCAACCTGCAAGCCATCGAGAAATTACTTAAGTAAACCATTCGCTTCTACCTGGCGGCAGGGAGTCTCTCCCTGCCGTTTCTTTTTTAAAGGGGTCTCCCCCCATGAACAAAACAGCAGCAGACAACAAGCGCAAAGCCTGGTTTGGCTGGTGCATGTACGACTGGGCCAATTCGGCCTTCGCCACCGTTATTCTCGCCGCAGTACTCCCCGTTTATTTCGTAACCCTTGTCCCCCCTGAGGGTGCGCACTTCTGGTTTTTCGGCCTGACCCGCACCATGCCGGCTTCGGCTCTCTGGGGCTATGCGATCTCCTGTTCAATGCTGGTGGTCGCTCTCGCCGCCCCTTACCTCGGGGCTTATGCCGACAAGCGGGGGCAGCGTCGGCAGTTGCTGATCCTCTTCTCCCTGACCGGAGCCACGGCCACCGCTCTGCTCGTCTTCACCGGCCCCGGAGACTACCTGCTGGCCGCCCTGCTCTTCATCATCGCCAATATCGGCTTCGCTGCGGGCAACATCTTTTACAATTCCTTTTTACCCGCCCTGGCCCAAGGCACCGACCTCGACCGCCTGTCGGCCCGCGGCTTCGCCACAGGCTATATCGGCGGAGGGCTGATGCTGGTACTGGCCTTCGCCCTCATCCAGAGTTATGACCTCTTCGGCTTTGCAGACCGAGGCGCCGCCACCCGCGCTGGATTCCTTATCACCGGGCTTTGGTGGGCGCTCTTCGCTATCCCTACCTTCCGTTATGTGCGAGAAGAAGTCTTTGTCCACGCTCCCGACCCCCTTCCGCCCGGATTCAAGGGCTACCTGCAGACCTTTGCCCATATCCGTCGATATCCCGACCTGCTGCGCTTCCTGCTCGCCTTTCTCTTTTATAACGACGGGATCCAGACCATCATTGTTGTTTCAGCCATTTTCGGCAGGGAAGAGCTGGGTCTCTCCCAGACGAGCATTCTCGGCTGTTTTATCATGATCCAGTTCGTCGCCATGCCTGGCGCGTTGCTGTTTGGCCGTCTCGCCGAGCGTTACGGAGCCAAACGCTCGGTACTCTTCAGCCTGATCCTTTTCATCCTGGTTACCGTCTTCGCCTACACCATGCACCAGGAGTGGGAGTTCTGGGTTCTCGGATTGATTGTGGCCCTGATCCTCGGCGGCAGCCAGGCGATCAGCCGCTCTCTCTTTGCAGCGCTCGTCCCGCCTGAAAAATCTGCCGAATTTTTTGGATTCTATGCTATCAGCGGCAAGTTTGCCTCGATCCTCGGCCCGTTCATTTTCGCCCTAATAGCCGACATCACCGGTTCCTCCCGGCACGCCATCCTGGCTTTAGCAAGCTTTTTCCTGATCGGCATCATCCTGCTTTTAAAGGTCGACACTGAACGAGGCAAACAGGTGGCGTTGGTCAAACCGACCGCCTGACCGACCTTCATAAAAAGATCAGCTCGCTATCAATCTTCTGCATCACCGAGTCGCCCTTTTGGGAAAAGTGGGGGGATCTGCTGGTGGAAAATTGCTGCCAATCAGTCGTCCACCGTCCCCATTTTAAGTCCTATTGATTTCAGACCAAATCTGCCAAACCGAAGCAAGTTAAACTTGCTTGATTTATTTTTAATAACACATTAAAGTAGCACGAAAAATACAATGGTGACACGACTATGCAAAAAAACGTTCGCAGTTAACCAGAAGAGCTATAGCACGCAGTTGATTAGGCCAATAATGAAATGATGGTATTTACAGGAGATTTTTATCGATGATTTTGTCAGGAATTAAACGTATTGGTTTTGGCATTTTGATTTCGCTGTTTTTTACCTTTCCGGCGATAGCCGCCCACTCTGACACGAAGAGTGAAATCGAAAGCCTGCAACGACGCATCGAGGCTCTGGAACAGGGACAAACACACCCCGATGCCCCCTTCACCCTGAGTACCCTGGGAAAGTATATAAAATTCAGTGGACTTCTGGAACTGGAAGCCTCTTACGACAAACCAGAAGGCGGAGAAGAATCGAGTGATCTGGTTCTGGCAACGGCGGAGCTTTCCACAGAGGTTAGTCTCAATGACCACATCGGCGGTCACCTCATTTTACTCTGGGAAGAGGACGAAACCGAACCGATCGATGTCGATGAGGCGGTCATCATCCTGAATGGTCCGAAAACACTTATTGGACAGACCGCGACTTTTGTTGGCGGTAAAATGTATGTCCCTTTCGGCACGTTCCACAGCTTTATGGTGACCGACCCGCTCACTCTCGACCTGGGAGAGACCAACAGCACCGCGGCTCTATTCGCCCTGGAAGGTGAATTATGGACCCTGAAAACCGGCATTTTCAACGGGGACGTCGACACCGAGGGGGATAACGACAAC
>JBFHFM010000131.1:0-9242 GCA_041583595.1 Trichloromonas sp.
CCTCGGCCATCACGCCGATGACCTCGATCGCGTCTTTAATCTCATGCGGCGTATTTCCATGCGCCTCAGCGCAAAGAACGTTTTTTACGGGATTATCCGCGATATCCGGGTTGAAAATATTCTGGCCGAGGTCTGCCTCGAGCTCAAGTCGGGGCATCGGATTTACTCAGTCATAACTGCAGAGAGCGTGGAGACGCTTGGGCTGGTTGCTGGAGAAGGTGTCTATGCGGTGATCAAAGCCTCGTCGGTGATGATTTCGAGTGATGTGGAGGGGGCACGGCTCAGTGCCAGAAACCTGCTCCGAGGCAGGGTCGTTCGCATTCGAACCGACGCGGTCATGGGCGAAGTCGTCCTGGATATCGGCGGTGGGGATACCGTCGCCGCTACGGTGACTGCAGGGGGAGTCGGCAGCCTCGCTGTGAGTGAAGGGGACGAGGCCTGTGCGGTGATCGATGCATCGAATGTGATTATTGGAGTCGAGTAACGAGGGATGGCCGTGGTGGCACCGCTCGCTGATTTTCAATACCAAAGGAGAAATGAATGAAACACGCTTTAAAGATGGTCCTACGGGCCCTGCCCGCAGGCCTGGCAATCATGGCCTTTGTGGCGGCCGACGGGCTGGCGGCGGAGGCAATGACGCAGGGGGATATTTACAGTCTCGGTGAGGTGGTCGTTTCCGAAGCCGATGCGGGGGTCGAAGCGGTTGGCACCATTCACACCGTGACGGCGCAAGAGATCGAAGAGCGCGGAGTGCGTACCCTGGATGAGGCTATAGCGCTATTGCCAGGGATTAGCATCCGCACCGCCAACGATGGCACGCCGCGCATCGATATCCGTGGTTTTCGTACCCGCCATGTTCAGCTGTTGCTCGATGGCATCCCGCTGAATTCCACCTTGGACGGCCAGTTTGATCCGGCGAATATTTCGGTCGAGAATATTGCCGAAATCAAGGTAACGACCGGCGGTGGTTCGGTGCTCTATGGCGAGGGCGGCAATGCCGGGGTGATCAATATTATCACCAAAAAAGGGCAGCCCGGGATGCACGGTTCGGTGGGATTCGAGGCGCGTGAAGGGGATGGCAACCTGGGACGTTTTTCTCTTTCAGGCGGCAACGAGACGGTGGATGCTTTCGTCAGTGGCAGTGTCTATGATCAGGATGGTTTTCTTCTTTCGGACCATTATTCGGCAACCGACGATGAGGGGGGGGACTTACGGGACAATAGTGACCGCAAGCGGCAAAGCCTCTTCGCCAATCTCGGCTGGGCTCCTTCCCTCGAAACCCAGCTCGGCCTGACCGTTCAGTCCTGGAGCGGCGAGTATGGTATCCCGGCGGTGGCCAATTACAGTGCCACCGATCCTTTTACCAAAAAACCGAAGTACGACCGGGTTGACGACCAGGAGGGCTATGCCACCCAATTGGCCTTTGACCAGCAACTTAACGGTCCTTTCAGTACCCGCGGTTGGGTCTATTTCAACCGTGAGGATCTGGAAGAAAACCGTTACGACGACGATGAATACAATACTCAGATAGCCAGTGGTGCCTCCCACACCGAATCGACCACCGAGACCGCCGGGATCAATCTGCAGCTCAAGGCCGATCTGGAAAAGCGCGGGGCGATTACCCTGGCCCTGATGGGGGATGACAGCGACTGGCAGGCCGACGGTTTCGAGATTGTGAAGGTCGGCAAGACCCTGGAATCCCAGGATTTCGATCTGCAGCGCGATCTTCAAGTTTATACCGCTGCCTTGCAGTACGAAGTTCAGCCCTTGGAGAAGCTGGGTTTTGTCTTTGGTCTCGGTCAGCATTATCAGCATCGTGATGATCATTCCCAGGAAAACGACTATTCGTACGAGGCGGGCGCCCATTACGACCTCTATGACGACACCCGCCTGCGCGCCAGTTACGCCCGCAAGATCCGCTTTCCTTCGATCCGGCAACTCTATGATGTGGACAGCGGCAACAGCGATCTGACGGCAGAAACGACCCTCCATTACGAAATGGGGATTGAGCAGAATCTCCCCGCCGAGACCCTTGTCTCATTGACCGGCTTCATTATTGATGCCGAGGATTTCATCGAAAAAGATGACGTCAGTGAGCTCTATGAAAATTACGAGGAGTATCGTTTTAAAGGTTTTGAAGTCGCTGCGGAGAATAGCTACGTCGACGACCTGTTGGTGCGGGTTTCTTACAGCTATCTTGACAGCGAAGATCGCTCCTCCGGCAGCGAGAAGGACGAGCTGCAGTATCGTCCTCGCGACAAATTCACCGTCGAGGGACGTTACCGCTTCCCCTGGGGGATGACCGCTTCCACTTCGCTCCTCTATGTCGGCCATCAGTTCTTTTATGACAGTGATGACGTTGATCCGCTGCAGAAGAAAGAACTGGACAGCTACGCCGTAGTCGACGTGAAACTGTCTCAGGATCTGCTGAACAAGCAGCTTGCTCTGTACGTTGGAGCCAGCAACCTCTTTGACGAAGATTACGAGCAGAGCTACGGCCTGCCGCAACCGGGACGCACCCTCTATGCGGGGGCGGAGTACCGGTTCTGAGACGGTTGTCTGAAATAGCGCCGGCGCTACGGCTGAAGAATTTTTCCTACGCCTGGCCCGGCGCTGCGGAATCAACCCTGCGGGAGCTCTGTTTCGAGCTCCCGCAGGGGCAGTGCCATTGGCTGTCCGGGGCCAGCGGTTCGGGCAAGACGACCCTGGCCCTGGCTCTCAAGGGGCTTCTGCCGCCGGGGCGGCAAGGGGGAAGTCTGCAGCTGCCAGAGCCTGCCGCAGGTCAGGTTGCGGTTGGGCTGGTACTGCAGAACCCCGAAACACAAATTTTGACCGAAACGATCGGTGCCGAGGTCGCTTTCGGTCTGGAAAATCTCTGCCTGCCACCGGCGCAGATGCCAGCCCGGGTGCGGGCCGCGCTCGATGCGGTGGGGCTTGACCTGCCCTTTACGCATTCGACGACCCGGTTGTCGATGGGGCAGAAATACCGGCTGCTGCTCGCCGCTCAGCTGGTTTTGCAACCGAGCCTGCTGATTCTCGATGAACCGGCTGGACAGCTCGATGAGGAGGGCTTGCAGTCCCTGGCGCAAATCATCGCCGGACTGAAAGAGCAGGGCCTGGCGATTTTGCTTTGCGAGCATCGTCCGGGGCCGCTGACGGCAGTGATTGACCGTCAATGGCAGCTTGATGCCGGGCGGCTGCATTCTGCAGAAAAACCGAAACCGTCCGCCCCAAAGTTTTCGCATTCACGCGACCTCTCGGAAAAGCGTTCCCCGATGGTGGAAGTGCAGGGACTGACGGTGGCCGCAGTGGATGCTGATCCTGCCTGGCAGGAGGCCTCGTTTGTACTGCATCGTGGTGAGCGAGCGCTGCTCTGCGCTCCGAACGGGGCCGGCAAGACAACCCTTTTGCGCTGCCTGGCCGGCCTGTTGCGCCCCAGCCATGGCAGCATCCAATTGTGCGGCAAGGCGCAGAGTGAGAGCCTGCGGCAGGGCTCCATCGGTTACCTGTTTCAGAATCCGCGCCGGCAGCTCTTCGAGACGACGGTCTTCGCCGAAGTCTCCTTTGGTTTGCGCCGGCAGGGGCTTTGCCGCGAAGTCGTGAGCGAGCGGGTTCATGCCGTTCTTGAACGCTGCCGTATTGCGCCACTGGCCGATGCTTCGCCCCATCGCCTCAGCTACGGTCAGCAGCACCTGGTCGCCCTCGCTTCGGTTTTGGTGCGAGAGCCGCAGCTGCTTCTGCTGGACGACCCGCTGGCGGGGCTGGATCCGGCAGCTGCAGACCAGGTGATGGCAACGCTGGCCTACTACAGCGAAGAGTTTGGAACGACGCTGCTCTGGACCAGTCACCACCCTCCGGAGTCCGGGGCCTGGAATCATGTCATCTTCAGTATCGCAGGGGGACGCCTTGTTACGCTTTAACCGGCCGCTGCAACGGCAACCGGAAAAAGCCGGCCATCAGCCGGTCCTCTCCGCCGGGGTTGCGCTGTCTCTCTGCTTCGTCCTCTCGCTGGCCGCGGTGCTGGCCCGTTCCTGGCCTGCGCTTGCCGGATTGGGCCTGGCGAACCTCCTGTTGCTGCTGGTCCATCGGCCGGAGCGGAAGGTGTTGCTGCGTGGGGCGCGACTCTGTCTCTGGCAGAGCGCTGTGGTGACCGGGCTCTACCTTTTGCGTTTCGGCGTCGCCGACGGGCTGTTGCCCGGGCTGCAGGTCAGCGGGCAGCTGCTGCTGATCTTTCTGCCCGGGCTGATTCTCCTTTCCGGGGCGTCCGGAAACCGGCTGGCGCAGGCGCTGGGTAAGTTGCTGCCGGCGCGCAGCGCTTTTGTGCTGGCGACCTCATTGAAGTTTTTGCCGATGCTGGTGACCGAAATCGCTTCGATCTATGAAGCACAGCGATTGCGCGGGGCTAAAATCCGGCCACGCGATCTGCTCTGGCCCGGTCACTGGAGCGACCTGTTACATTGCCTCGCGGCCCCGGTTGTGGTGCGGGTGCTGGAAATTGCCGACAACATTGCCTGCGCTGCCCGCACCCGGGAGTTTGGGCGCTTCCCCGACCGGACTTGCTGGCCGGGCGATCAGGAGTCTGCTCCTTGAACCAGTTGACCTTAAAAGATTCGCTATTTCTCGGTTTTTGCGCGGCGCTGCTATTAATCAGCAAAGCCGCCTTCCGCTGGCACCTGGGTATCTCCGGCCACGCCATGCTCTTTACCACCTTCTTTCTCCTGCTGGCCCGCGGTTGTGTTCCCTTTCGCGGTGCGGCCAGCGTGACTGGCCTGTTGGCCGGCATTACCGCCGCCTTGCTGGGGATGGGCAAAGGAGGGCCGCTGGTGGTGGCCAAATTTCTGCTGCCGGCCCTCGCCATCGATCTGGGCGCGCTGCTGTTGCCCTGGCTATTCGGCAGTTTTCTGCTCTGCGCTCTGGTCGGCGCTGCGGCCGGTGCAACCAAGTTTTTTGGCACCGCGGTGGTCGATCTGCTGGTCGGCATGGACCCTTCGATCGTCTGGCGTCATGCCTTCATCGAGGCCGCAGCCGCGCTCGTTTTCGGTGCCGTCGGTGCTCTTGGTGTCCCCCCGGTCCTGCGTCGCCTGCGGGCGTATGGTGTCATCCACCCTGAACTGAAAGAAGTCCCATGATGAATATTCTGCTTTCTATCGACGATACCGACAACTTGGAAAGCCGTGGCACCGGCGAACTCGCTTCGCTGCTCGCTGCGAATGTCCAGCAACAGGGTTGGGGGCGCAGCCGCTACGTGACCCGCCATCAGCTGCTGGTCCATCCCGATATCCCCTATACTTCCCACAACAGCGCCATGTGCTTTGCTGCCGAGATCGAGCCGGCGGCCCTCGATCCCCTGATTGCTCATGCCTCCCATTTTCTGGCAACCGAGAGCGCCGAAGGGTCCGACCCGGGCCTCTGTGTGGCCGTGATCGAAAATCTGACCGATGCTACAGCGCTGCTCGATTATGGGCGCCGGGCCAAGCTGGAGGTTCTGTCCAAAGAGGGCGCTTATGATCTGGCCGCTCGCCTCGGTGTCCATCTTTCGGAACATGGCGGCACCGGGCAGGGGATCATCGGCGCTCTCGCCGGCATCGGCCTGCGTCTGGGAGGAAATGACGGCCGCCTCAAGGGACGCCTGAAACTTCCCGCTGACGCCGAGGTGGTTTCGGTGGCGCAGCTGCTCGCTCACCCCTGGGTGGACTCTGTCCGCACTCAAGATGGCGAGGTTGTCGGCGAGAAGGAAATGGTGCGATTTATGGATAAGGTCAAGACCGTCCTGCTGGACGGGGAGTCGGTGCTGCTGGTTTCCGCAGCGACGGATGCTGAGGGCGGCGCCCGCTGGCAGACCTTGAGCCGCAAGGAGCTCAAGGGGTATTGATTTGACAGGGAGTGACCGAAAAGGGAGGGACTATGTGGATTGAAGACGAGATCGGAAGAAAGTTATTCCGGCACGGCAATGAAGCCTGGGGAGCCGCAGCCAAGGTTGCCGAAGGCTGCCTGCGCTTTACCCCCGATGAGGAAGACGAGTGGGTCGCCGACGAGTCCCGCTCCTGCTACAACTGCCGTTTTCGCCGCTGGACGGCGCAGGCCTTCGCCTGCCTGGCACCCTGAGGCCCCGTGCGCTCTCAAGCGGTTGTCGCAAGATATCCCCACAGGGGAAAAGCCTTCTTCCTTCTCCTTTCCCTGGCTTTGCACGCAGCGATTTTGCTCGCGCTTCCGCAGGAGTCTGCGCCACCGGTGAAGCGCGTCCCCTGCCAGGTGGTCTTTATTGATCAGGCACAGCGCCCATTGGGAGCTCCTCTGTTCGAGATGCCCGTCGCGGACTCATCCGCTGCAGCGCCGGTCCCGAAAGGTCCGCCTCTTCCCGATGTAATGCAATCGAAATCGGAACCCCCTGAACCTGTCCAGCCGCGCGAAAAAAATCCATCTGTTGCCAAAGTGGCTCCTGCCGTCCCTGTTGAGAAAATTCCGTTGCATCAAGATCCTGTTCCTGACCGCGAGACCCGGTTGCCGAAGCCAGTCGCTGCCGCACCCGTCATCGCGCCACCGGTTATTTCTCCCGCCGCTGGGGATGGGGAGTCGGAGCCTTCCCGGGCTGTGGTTGGCGCTGGAGATAGCGCCGCTCCTGCGTCTTCCGTTTTCGCCCGGTTCGGCGAAGGAGGAGGGCCGCGGGTGCTCGAAATGCCACAGCCGCGCTACCCTCTGCGCGCCAAACGGCTGCGTCTCGAAGGGCAGGTTCTACTCCTGCTCGATCTCGACCACGCCGGTTCTTTGCGTAGCGCCGAAGTTCTGGAACCGGGAGGCCATGGGTTTGATGAAGCTGCCTTGACGGCGGTAAATAAGGCCCTGTTTCTGCCTGCCGTCCGCGATGGGGTTCAAGTGGCCTGTCGTGCCTTGCTTCCGGTCTCTTTCCGGCTTCGGTCCGCGCGGTAAGATCTGTCCCAATCTGGGCCATCAGGTCTTTTGTTTTCCTCCAAATCATATCAAGCCCTTCTCTTCCATCAACTCAGTTAAATCCCGTAACCGCCCCGTCAAATTCAGTAATCGCCTAAAGGCTTACCCGTTGTGTTTAATTGCGCTGGTTTATTTACGCATTTATTGAAGGAGTTAAGGTGACGGAACTTACAAAAGGTTTTTCTGTTGCTGAGAATAACGGTATTAAATAAAGCTAAATATATGTATTTAATGGCACGCGGCTTGCTCATCGTCGTTAATGCTACACGAGATCCCCAGGCGTTTAGGCCGGTTTTAACAGATTCCGTCCTACCCGAACATACAGGAGGTACAATGAACATCAGGGCCAAACTAATGATGCTGGTTGGAGGAACGCTCATGCTGCTTTGCCTGGTCGGCCTGAGCGGTTATTGGGGAACCGCGAGGGTGGCCCATTCGGTGGTTGAGCTCGACCGTTGGGGCAACATTGACATGGTTATGAACGAGGGGGTCTTCCAGCCGACCATTGGCCTTGCCGGCAACCTTAATCTTTACGCGACCCAACCGAATCAGACCAATCTGGAGGCCAGTCGCTTGGCTCTCGCCAGCGTTAATGAAGGGCTGACTGAATGGCGATCGCTTGTGGCTGATGAAGCGCCGCTGGCTGCAGTCGCTGGCGGAATCGCCGGGGATCTTAAAATCTTCGAAAACAATCTCGGTGAGTTGAAAAAAATCGCTGAGGAGCGGCAAACACTGGTCAATCGCTTCGAAGGGCTCGAAGGAGATCTTGATTCTCGTCTCGAACACACCATGGAAACGATCGTTGATCCCACTAAGAAACGGGCAGCTGATGCAGGGGATCTGGCCGAGGTTGTGGCCTGGGGGCAGATCGACATGGTCTTGAATGAAGAGGTCATCGCCAATGCCTTGAAGCTGCAGGCGGTTTTTTACGAGTACCGGTTCACCGGAGACGAAGGTGATTTCAAGACCTTGCAGGCCCAGCAGGGGCAGTTGACCCAAGGGCTGAAGGGGTGGAATGCCCTGCTGACGAACAAACCATCAATGACGGCGGTTGGTCAGGAGATCGCGCAAATTGCCGACAATTTCAACGGGGTGATTGCTGCGCTCCATGACAATTATCAGCAAACCCGAACGATTAAAGTTGAGACCACCCAAACCTCAAGCAAGGTCCTCGAACAACTCAACCAGGCCATGACAGGAACCATTGACCCAGCCAAAGAGCATGCCATGGAAGAGGCCGAAAACAACAAAGAACGGGTCATTCTGCTGCTGCTGGTCGGGATTGCCGTTTCGTTGCTGGCGGCCGGCAGTTACGGGATTGTGTTGGCCAACAATATCAGCGGCCCGCTGAAAAAAACCGTCGAAATGCTCGACGAAATGGAACGCGGCCACATCGCCAAACGGCTCAATCTTAAAAACCGTAAGGACGAAATCGGGCGCATGGCCAATACCATGGACCGCTTCGCCGACAACCTGCAGAACGAGGTCGTTGACTCTCTTTGCAGGCTGGCCAAGGGGGATCTGACTTTTGAAGTCCATCCAAGGGACGAAGAGGATCTGCTGCGTGGTGCGTTGAAAAAAGTGAGCGAGGATCTGAATCAAACCTTTAAGCAGATTCAGATGGTGGCCACACAACTGGACAGCGGATCGGATCAGGTTTCGGACACCAGCCAGTCGATCTCCCAGGGAGCAACGGAACAGGCTGCCGCCCTTGAAGAGATCAGTGCCTCGATGACTCAGATCCTATCGCAAAGCAAGGACAGTTCAGAGCGAGCCACTCAGGCTAACGTCCAATCGGAAAGCGTGCTGAAATCGGCGGAAAAAGGGAATCTGGAAATGCGCCAGATGGTCGAGGCCATGGTTAATATCAACAGCGCCGGACAGGACATTTCAAAAATCATCAAAACCATCGATGAAATCGCCTTTCAAACCAATCTCCTCGCCCTGAATGCCGCAGTCGAAGCCGCCCGCGCAGGCCAGCACGGAAAGGGTTTCGCCGTGGTGGCCGAAGAGGTGCGTAACCTGGCCGCCCGCAGCGCCAAAGCCGCCCAGGAGACGACTCTTCTGATCGAGTCAACGGTCAGCAAAGCGGCCGGAGGAACCCAGATTGCCGAGCGCACCGCAAGTTCGCTGACGGAGATTGTCCAGGGGATTACCAAGGTGGACAGATTGATCGCGGAGATTTCAACCGCCTCCACCGAACAGGTGACGGGGATCAGCCAGATCAATGAAGGGCTGGTGCAGGTCGACCAGGTGACACAGCAGAGTACCGCTAATTCTGAAGAAAGTGCCGC
>JBFHFM010000132.1:0-9178 GCA_041583595.1 Trichloromonas sp.
CAAGCAGGCCGCTGAGCGATTCGATCAGCAGGCTTCGGGAATATTCCCCTTTGTTGTAGGTGAGCGATTCGATGTACTTGTCGATGGCCCAGTCGGAGTTGGCAGGCAGTTCTCCACCACCATATGCATAGTCGGAGTACTTGCCCAGTTGGCTCCAGGATCCGTCAAACAGCTGGACGTCGGCCCCGAGCATGGCGTCGAGGACAAAGAACAGGGGGGTCGCCGAATAGCCGGTGGTGCAGTAAACAGTCGTTTTTTTGTCGGCGGACCAGCCTTTAGCTGCAAACAGGCTGGTAAGGTCGTTCGTAGGATCGGTGTCATCATCTGAAGCAGGTTTGTACAGACCGCTGGTGAACAACGTTCCCTGGCTCAGGGCCTCTCCTCCGGCGGGATGGCCGTCGAAGACCGTTACCGCTCCTGAAACCAGTTGAGCACTGGTTGCGCTGGTACCATTATAGCCAGAAGTCGCCCCATCACCACGGGCATCCAGAACTACATCGGTCGAGCCGGGCAGGTCCAGGGTCTTGATGATCCCGATCATTTCGCCGACTGAAGCACGCAGGTCGTTGTTAAGTCCGTCGAGGTCCTTAACGCTGTAATCTGAAGCCGTTGGTGTCGGCACAGCGGTGGTCATCAGGCTTGGGTATGCCGTGCTGAACGCGGAATTTCCGCCGTCCAGCAACCGCAGGCGCTCTTTCGGAAAGCCCCAGTAGCGGAAGATCCAGTAAGCGCGGGTTGAATAGTAAGACGACGAGCCGGTTGTGAATACGATCGTTGTGTTTTCGTTGATCGCAAGGCGCTGGATCACGGCATCGATCTGGGCGCCGGTCGGTGCCATCGGTGAGGCAAGGCCGACACCTTCAAAACGGACCGCATCCAGGTCGGCTTTCTTGACCCTGCAGGCCCCTGGGATGCGCGGCCCATTGATATACATTGAATCAGTTTCTGTATCTACATAGGGACCGAAGTCAAGGATCACGACATTTGCGCCGAAATCGGTAGTTTTACCAACCAGTCCCTCGTCCATAAAGGCCTTGAGGGTCGCCGGTTCGATCAAGACATTGGTCGCAGCGCCTGTCACCGGAGCGTTGTTCGTTTCGGGGGCCGTATCGTAGCTGCTTCCTCCTCCGCTACCTCCGCAACCCCAGACCAGGAATGCTGCAGTTACTATTAGCAGTAACTGAACACCCATTTTCAGAGAACTTCGGTTGAACTTGTTTTGCATGCTTGCCTCCATGTGGTTGGTTGTACCTTGATGTCTGCTTGTTAAGCAGCATCGCTTGTTTCATTTCTTGACAATGCCCGTAAACCTGAAATCGTGAGGTATAAAAGCTGAAAAACAGAAGAGCAAACCCCTACTTTTGTAGAATATTTACACCTCACACCTCACACCTCACACCTCACACCTCACACCTCACACCTCACACCTCACACCTCACACCTCATCTGTCATGGCCTAACAAATCATTACTCACTATGTCTATACTTGACAGCACACCAGGCGTTCTCCATAAAACTCTCGATGTTTTCCGTGAGGCTGTGACGATAGACATCGGCCAGTCTCAGTTCCACGGCCCTTAAAATGACCCCGGTAAAACTGATGCCGGCCACAAAGTCATCCTGTTGTTTGATATCCTGCCGTTGCATCCCTTCCCATAAAATTTGGCGAACAACCTTAAAGGGTTCGGAGTGGCAGATGGGAGTGCACTCATGAAGAAATTCGGCATGCCTCATGAATAGCATATATTCCATGACGATTGGATCCTGCTCGGTATAGTTGAAAACCAGTTCAACAAAAGCCCTGAGTTTGTCGTACGTTTCGGTTTTTTCTTCGAGGCGCGCCGAAAAATCCTGGTTGAAGCGGTCCAAAATCTGGTTATAAATTGATTGCCCCAAGGCTTCTTTGTTCTTGAAATAACTGTATATGGCTCCGGTGCTGACGCCGGATGCTTTGACAATGGTGGGAATCGAGACGTTGTGATACCCCTTCTGGACAAAGAGATTGAGTGCCGTTTTCTGCACCAATGACATTTTGTTTTCAGGGGTTTTTTTTCGTAGCGTCAAAATTATCTCCCGATGGAATGAATGTTCGATTATCAGCAGGAAATATGCCACCTTTGAATTGTCTTATGAATATGGGTTAGACTTGTGTATTTTCATGTGGTTGCTTGATATATGTTTTTACTTATTAATCAATACTATTGTAATGAAAAGAATGATCTTTCTATTGCTTGGTGATAAGACGTTTAGGCTTAAGTCAAAAGACCAGCCGTCTGTTTTTTGACTTTTTAGGCTGGGGGATGTTGTTTCAGTCATTTTATTGGCAGCGATTCAGAATGGTTTAGCACTCCTGATGCGGGCATGTTTTTGCTGATAATTGAAAGAATGAATGAGTCGCACAAGGCATTAAGTCGCTGTTATGCCAATCCATTTAATGTGCTATGTCAACGAAGTTTGGTCTTTTGGGGGATAAGGTTTTTTGGTTGTGTCCCTTTGTTTATGCAGGTATAAAAGTGAGACTGTTAATATGCAGGTACAGTTGGCAGGCGACACGTGTTCTATCGGCGCCTTGCGGCAGCGCAGAACATAAGCGGAGGCATAGGGGGCTTAAACTCTGCTGTCGGGTCAGGTTCGCGGGAGGTTAAATGCTTGAAGAGCGGAAAAAGGCACTGCGTAAGAGCTTGAAGGATCCGGACGAAGGAGTCCGTAAGGCGGCGGCACAGGCACTGGAGGTGCTGGAATCTGCACTTGATCTGGGTAAGATTCTGGAACTTCTCAAGGGGGGAGATCGAGGGCAGCGGGTCAAGGCACTCTTTGCCCTGGAGCGGGTCAACTCGCCCGAGGTTTTTCCGCCGTTGTTGTCCGCACTGAGCTTTCCCGATGCGGATATCCGGGCGACGGCAGTGCAGGTGCTGGGCAAGAAGAAAAATCCCAGGGTACTCGGTAACCTGGTTAAATGCCTCGGTGATGCACATCCGGCGGTCAGGGTGCATGCAGCCGAAGCTCTTGGCGGTTTCTCTGATTCCCGTCTGGTACCTCACTTGAGTGCGCTGCTGGGGGATCAGGATGCTGAATTGGTCAAGTCAGCGGTACGCTCGTTGGGCGCCATCGGTTCTCGGGAGGCGGAGTCGGCACTGCTTTCGTTGCTTTCACATAATCAACCGGATGTTCGGGAGGAGGCTGCTGCCGCTCTTGCGCTGCTGGAATTCTAATGATTACAAAGTTATCAATAAAAAAGCCGGCCTTGTGGGGTCGGCTTTTTTATTGATGTCTTTTTTCAGTCAAAATAGTCAGTAACCTCAATCCCTTTGACGAAAGGATCGACCTCGGCGACGATGCGGTGCGATTCGCCGCCGGTCAGTTCCACCGGGATGGCTTCATCCAGTTTTTCTCCCGACGACGAAAAAATAATTTTTAGTCCTGTTATGTCTTGGCCTTGGGTGCCAACGCGGGTGACCACGCCGATTTCGTTACTGTCGAGACGGACCAGGCTGCCGACCGGATAGGGGCCGAGTGACTGAATCAGCTTTTCGAGCAGTTGTGGATGCAGGGCCGTTCCCGAAAGTGTCTGCAATGTTTTTATGGCATTGCGGGGGGTCATCGGACGCTGATAGGAGCGCAGGGTGGTCATGGCATCATAGGTATCGGCGATGGTGGTCATGTCGGACAGTATTGAAATATTTTTGCCTTGGGCGTCGACGGGATAGCCGCTGCGGTCGTAGCGCAGGTGGTGTCCCAGGACGATGTCGAGAACTTCGCCGGAGATATTATCCATCTGGCTGGCAATGTCCGATCCCGAAGAGGGATGCTTTTTGATTTCTTCGTATTCTTGGGTGGTCAGACGTCCCGGCTTGGTGATGATTTCTTTGTCGATGTTCAGTTTGCCGATGTCGTGCAGCAGGGCGCCCATGCCGAGGGTCCGAAGTTTGTCTTCGGGGAGGCCGCAGGCCTGCCCTACCGCCAGAGCGATGACGGACACGTTGACTGAATGGGTGAAGGTGTAATTGTCGTAATCCTTGAGCATGGTCAGGGCCATTAACGCATGGGGGTCGGCGAGGGTGGTTTTGACCATACTATTGACCAGGCTATGGGCCTCTTTGGATGAGGGGATGTTGCCCAGGCGCACATCGTTGAAGATCTGACTGACCACTTGCAGGGCGCGTCGATAAATCTTGCGCGGAGACTGGACCGGTTTTTGGTCGTCTTCAGGTGCGAGGGCAATGAGGCGAATATGACGGACACCCTGGTTGGTGAAGGCCTGAGCCAGCCTTTGTCCAGCCAGGCTCTTTTCAGCCAGGAGCTGGAAAAAGGCCTGTATCTCTTCGGCGGTTAAGCCGGATCGGAATTCACAGCCTTCGAGATCTCTTTCTTTGAGCAGGGTGCAGATCTCTTGAACGGCCGGTTCATTGGTTACGAACAGGTGTTTTTCAAAAAAGAGTGTTCCTTCGAGCAAGCCCATCTTGAGCCGTGGTTTTTCGCGGAACAAAATCTGAAAATCCTGTACCAGATTTTGTGCCTGCTTTTTGATGGCCGGATGAGCGGCGGGGTAGAGCTGCAGCCCTTTGTAGGCACCAGAAATCCCGTAGATGATTTTTTTGAGTTGGTCAAGATGCATAGCTTCTGAGTTTTTCGATACGGTTAAGAGCTAGTCGGGCGGCCCGGGCGACCTGTTCGGATTTGTCTTCGGTCGCTTTATTCAGCAGGGCCAGGGCGTCCGGGGAGCCGATTTTTCCAAGGGCCAGGGCGGCGGCCGCACGCAGTTGATCGTCTCGTGAGCCGAACCAGAAACGCCGTCGTTTCAAAATGGCTTTAAGTTGAGGCAGGGCATCGCTGGAACCAATCTGCCCCAAGGCATGGACCGCTTCCTTCTTTTCATCGAGTCTGCTGCCTTTGTGGTCTCGCTGGGTCGCCATTTCGATGAGGGCTGGCAGGGCCGCGGTGCATTTCAGTGCGCCCAGGGAAAGTATCGTCTGCCGGCGCATTTCCCGGTCTTCGCTTTCAAGAATATGGATCAGTGTCCCTTCGGCGCTGCGGCCCCCTATTTTGGTCAGGGCGCGGATCGTTTCCCGGCGTACCCGGAGGTCTTCATGGGCCAGCATTTGTACCAGTTGGGGGGTGGTCTGTTGATTGCGGATTTCCCCCAGAATGCCGATGGCGTTGCGCACTACAAACCAGCGCGTGTCTTTGAGATATTCGATCAGCACAGGACAGGCGGTGGTTCCGAGGCGGATCATGGCGCTGCCGAGAATTTTTCTCGATTGAGCGTCCGTTTCTTCGGCCAGGTGCTGCATCAGGTGTTTTTCTATTTTCCCTTGAAAGCAGACGACCAGAGACAACAGGCGCTCTCGGGATTCACGAACATTGCTCTTCTGGCAGAGGGACATCACTAGAAAATCGATGACTTCTTCCCGTGAAAGCAGGGTTAAAGCCTCTTGGCACGTCTGGCGGCGGGTCAGGGACAGCTGGTTGTCTGCGGCGTAGCGGCAGAGCAACATCATTGCCCTGATAACCAGCGGTCGTCCTGACTCGGTCAGATTCAGCAGAATCAGCGGCTCGACGTTTCTGGCCAACAGGCGAAAATGCTGGTCCGACTCGGTCTGCTCCATTTCTCGTAGCAGAGTCTCAAGATCCTTCACTTCTTGTTGGGGGGCCGCCTCTGTTTGGGTCGCTTGTCCTTCTTCGGCCAGCTGCTCGTTCTTTTCAAGCTCACTGCGCCGGTCTTCGCGTTCTTTTTTTTCTTTCAAAACGCTTGCGAGATCGATTTCGTTGATCCAGATGGTCGCGACGCAGACCTCTTGCAGCAGGGCCTGAGCCCCCCCGAGTTGCTGGATCTCTGCAGGCTCTCTGGACAGGCATCGGGCGAATTCAAGCAGGTCGCGAGAGGTCAGGTCGGGGAGCACCAGCAGGGTGCGCACATGACGGGCGAAGAGCTGAGTGGCGAAGTTCTTTAAAACCAGGTTGCGCGAGCTTAAGGGGGTGTCGTCCATCTCAAAAACTTCTTTGCGGATAGAAAAGACCACCGATTCACGGTTCATCAGCAGAGGGGCAAATTTGAGCAGCGTCTGTTCGACGGCCGTCTTGAGCGCGGGGTGGCCGGGGGGGTAGAAGCGGGTAGCCTTCATCAGGACGTCTAGTCCTCGCAGGGCCGATTCAAGATATTCGCATGTTAGAGTTCTGCTGGCCACCGTACCGGGTACTCCTGAGGATGCATGGATGAGAAATCAATGCGATCAGCATAGTATTTTGCAGACGAATTGTAAATGGTGTCAGCGTTTTTTAATCAGCGCCGATATGGCCTTGAATTCAGCACTGCGGCTGTGGCGGAGCATTTGAAACAGGGCCGTTTCCACTGTCGTTACCGTGGCCCCGGCCAGGCTGGCGTTGTGCAAGGCGGTCTGGTAATCGGTTTTGTTGCGGGAGCAGACCGCATCCCGGACCAGATGCACCGGGTAACCCTGTTCGCGCAGATCGAGTAAGGTCTGAAAGACGCAGACGTGGGATTCCATACCGGTCAGCAGCACCCGCTGCCCGTTTTGCCGTTTCAGGGCCTCGAGAAAACTCGGCTCGCCGCAGCAGCTGAACGAGTTTTTTTCGATCAGGGTGGCATTCGGGGCTGGCGCCAGTTCGGGGATGGTATGTCCCAGCCCGGCGGGATACTGCTCGGTGGTAATGACCGGCAGGCCCAGAATCGCCGCGGCCTCCAGCAGAATGCGGATGCTGTTCGTCGTCTTTGCGAAAATTCCCGGGGGCATGGCGGCGGTCAGTCGTTCCTGGACATCCACTACCACCAGAACGGTTCCTTTTCGTTCGAGCCACAGATCTCTGTGCTGGTCGCTCATGGTTATTTCTCCTCTTCGGTGAGCTCTTCGACGACGCAGAAGGCATTATCATGGATGCCGTGGTCGCTGGCCAGATACATCCCCTCAAGCACCTGCTTAAAATGCTGGGTAATCAGTTTGCGTTTCAGTTTCAGGGTCGGGGTGATCTCGCTCCGGGAAAAGTCGGCTGACAGCAGGGTGAAACGCTTGATTCTCTGGAAGGGCGGGAGGTTGCTCTGCAGTTGGTTGAGGCGGTCGCGGATCAGTTCAAGACTGGCGGGGTGGTTGACCAGATCGCAGGCATCGAGAAAGTCGACCTTGAGGCTGCGGGCGTGTTTTTCTAGATTCTCCAGGTTCGGTATCAGCAGGGCGGTGAGGTAGGGTTTGCGGTCGCCGTAGACCATGGCGTTGGCAATAAACTTGTCGCTCTTGAGCTGATTTTCCAGCAGTTGGGGGGAAATGTTTTCGCCGCCGGCGGTGACAATCAGGTCTTTTTTTCGATCTGTGATGGAGAGATAACCGTCCGGGTCGAGTTCGCCAATATCGCCGGTTTTGAGCCAGCCGTCGATGAAGGCCTCGGCGGTTTCCTCCGGACGGTTCCAGTAGCCCTTGAATACTCCCGGCCCCTGGACCAGGATTTCGCCATCCTCGGCAAGGCGCACCTTGGTGCCGGAAATCGTCGGGCCCACCGTCCCCGGACGCAGGTGTCCGGGGTAGTTGGCGGCGATGACCGGTGCCGTTTCGGTGAGCCCGTAGCCTTCGTAAATAGGGATGCCGGCCGCCAGAAAAAATTCAGCGATCTCCTTGGCGAGGGGGGCGCCGCCAGAAACGAAGAACCGCAGTCGTCCCCCAAGGTGTTCTTTGAGCTTGGAGAAGACGGTCTTTTGCGCGAGGTTAGCCAGCCCTTTCAACAGGGGCTGCGGACGCTGCCCGGCCAGTTCCTGGCCAATCACCGAGCGGCAGATTTTGAGGGTGCCGAAAAAGATCTGTTTGCGCAGCCATGGGCCGGAAAGGACCCGCTCCATGACCCGGGCATACATTTTTTCGTACAGGCGCGGAACGCTGATGGCGACCGTCGGGCGGATTTCGGCAAGGTTGGCCGGGATCGTATCGAAGCTTTCTGCGTAGGCGATGACCGTACCACAGTAGAGCATCAGGTAATAACCGGCCATCCGCTCAAAGACGTGGGAGAGGGGCAGGAACGAGAGGCATTCGTCCTGTTCGTCAAGTTTGAATCGTTCGACGCAGGCCCGGATGTTGGACAAAAAATTCCCGTGCGAAAGCATAACCCCTTTGGGCAGTCCGGTGGTCCCTGAGGTATAGACCAGGCTGGCTAAATCTTCGGTTTTTCCTGCGCCGAGGCGTTCTTCGATCACCGCCGGATCGATCTCTTTGGCTCTGGCCAGAAAGGCGCTTCGGTCGAGGATACCCGGGGTGTTGCTCTGCCCTTCAAGCAGGATCAGATGCTGCAGGTGGGGCATGCTGTGGCGGTGGGCCTGGATCTGGTCCGCCATCAGCGGTGAGTGAAGGAAGAGTACCTGGCACTGGGAATCTTCGACGATGTGGCGGATGGCGGAGATCCCGGTGGTGTGGTAGGCTGGTACCGAAACGGCGCCGCAGGCCATAGCGCCAACGTCGGCGCAAACCCAGTCGGGGCCGTTGGGGGCCATGATGGCCACCCGCTGTCCCCGCTCGACACCGAGGGCGACCAGGCCACGGGCAAAGAGGCGGATGAGTTCATCGAGGCGCGTCCAGGATATCTCCTGATATTTTCCCTGGCGTTTGTGCCTGAGCGCGGTATGCTGATTGAGTCTACGGGCCTGATCAAGGATCATGCAGGGCAGGGTGTCATGCATAGGGCCTCCGCTTGAAAGATGACGCATGCTGAACAGATAACTGCTGGTAAGATTGTAGATCCTGCGCTTTCTGCGGTGCGGGCTTTTGTTTTGCTTCTGGAGGATAACGATGGTTCTTGGAGTCACCGGTGGAATCGCCACCGGTAAAAGCAGTGTTGCCCGGATGTTTCAGACGCTTGGTGCGGTGGTGGTCAGCGCCGATGAGTTGGCTCGCGAAGTCGTTGTGCCGGGGGCGCCGGCCTTGCGGCACTTGGTTGAGTGTTTTGGACCCTCGGTGCTTTTGGGGGACGGAACCCTGAATCGCAAAGCACTGGCTGAAATCATCTTTGCCAATCCAAAGGCGCGGGCCGATCTCAACCGGATCATGCATCCGGCCATTGCCCGGTTGGCTGAGCAGCGGCTGGGAGAACTGTCCCAAGGTCAGCGTCTGGTCGTCTACGAAGCGCCGCTGCTTTTTGAGGCCGGCGCCGAAGGGAGGGTCGATGCCGTGCTGGTGATCACCGC
>JBFHFM010000133.1:0-9137 GCA_041583595.1 Trichloromonas sp.
AACCCGCGATCACAATTGGCTATTTCATTTTTCACTAACGAAAAAACCCTCATTTCAAATTGAGTATATCCAAGAAATTTCGCCTCGCAATTGCCGTAAAGCCATCTATTACAGAAAGTCACAAAAAACAGTTCTCCTAATGTTTTCATTAACTTAGAAGAAATAGCTCATGAGTAAAATCGGTGTACTTGCCGAAAGATGCGGGACGAGACGAAATGAGGGGGGCACGTGGAGCAAAGCGTAGAAACTATGGAAGGAAGGAGCGCGGTCTGCATCCTGGCAACGCAGAGATAGCGGCAAAGGGAAGGCTTAGCGTTGAACCCAAAAGAGTACGACATGCATCGCAACGGTAAATATCAATTACGACAAACGCTCTCTTAATGACGATATAAACTGCATGACATCGGCAACAACCATGACGTCGGCCACTGTACCGATGGGAGCATCTTTGTCTTTATTTATCGCAACGATGAAATCCGACTTATTCATGCCAACCAGATGTTGAATGGCACCACTGATGCCACAGGCGAGATACAACCGGGGCGATACGATCTGGCCGGAGATGCCAATCTGACGACTGGATTCAACCCACCCGGCATCGACTAAGGGGCGACTTGCTCCTAATTCCCCCCCTAAATCATGGGCCAGGGCGGCAATGATTGGCAGATCCTCCTTGTTTCTCACCCCCCGGCCAACACCCACGACAACCTCAGCCTTGCTGAGATCGACATCCCGCTTTTCAGCCGGCTCATAGCCGGCAAATTGCAGAGCCGAACCGGCGTCAATAATCTCGACCCATTCCAGTGTCGGCATCCCGCTAGGTTCTTCGGAAGGCATGAAGACACCAGGCTGAAGGGTGAGAACTGCTGGCTGCGTTTTCGCAACAACAGTGCGGCGCAGTTTGGCATTACAGAGACCGACTTCAAATTTGCCGTCAACGATGCCGACAATTCCTGAAATCTGCCCGGCCTTAAGGGCGGTAGCTACCCGCGGCGCCAGGTCCCAGCCAGAAGAGGAATGGCTAAAAACAATGTAATCTGGATTCGCACGCGCCACCACTTCAAGGACGATCTTTTTGTGCAGATCCGGATTGTATTCCCCATACTTTTGTACATCAGCCAGATAGACCTTGCCGTTGATTTTGGGGGCTTCGGCTTCACTGCCAATCAGGAGCAGGGCGATTTCTGCGCCCAGGGTTTCGGCAAAGGCGATCAACTCATAGCTTGAGCCTAAAAGCTTGCCCTCCCGATATTCACAGATGAGAAGTGCTTTCATCGCGATTCTCCTATCTAAAAAGGGCAGTTTTGGCTTTAAGAATATCGATGAGCTGGTCGGCCATGTCGTTCATATCCCCCTCCAGAACAACCCCGGCGCCCTTTCTATCCGGCACATAGATGGCGTCCGTTTCGATCAATCCCTGCTCGCGGGATAAATCATCAACCAGAAGCGTCACCATTTCTTTTTTTTTCGCTTTCAATATGCCAGGAAGCGTCGGATAACGGGGAACGTTCAACCCGGTCTGACAAGTGACGAGGGCCGGGGTTTTGAGCTGAACGATCCCCTTCAACCCTCCCTCCAACTCCCGCCTGGCGTCGATGACACCACTATGATAGGTGAAGCCAACAATGGCGGTGGTGCAAGGAATCCCCAAAAGCTCTGCAACCGTAACCCCCACCTGCGCGGAGCCCCGGTCCTGGGACTGCATGCCGGTAAAAATCAGGTCGAACCCTTGATCCTGGGCAAAAGCGACGATGATGGACGCAATCTGCCAGGGATCCTTAGTGTGAGGAGACGGGTCCTGGATATGGACCCCGCGGTCGCAGCCCATCGCCAAGGCAGTTCTGATCGACTTAACCACCCGCTCGGAGCCAACGGAGAGGACTGTGATCTCGGGGGCACCGCCCAGCTGTTCCTTGAGCTGCACCGCCTGCTCCACTGCGTATTCATCGAACTCATTCATGCGAAAGGCAAGGTCTCGTTCATCATACCAACTCCCGCTGGCATTGACTTGAAACCGCGACTCCAGGTCAGAAATCTGTTTAATACAAACCAGAATCTTCAAATCAAACTCCTATTCTTTCCGCTACAACCTCGGCCAGATCCATCACCCGCAACGCCGTCTCGCATCCACTGGCCTTGATGCCATCCTCAAACATGCTGAGACAGAATGGACAGTTGGATACGATGAGGGGAACGCCGGTTTCTTTTGCCATCTCCACCCGTGCCACATTAATGCGAGAGCCCACCTTCTCTTCGGCGAGGATCCGGCCGCCCCCGGCGCCGCAGCAAAAGCTGTCGTATTTGGATTGAGCCATCTCCGAAAGCTGCCCACCGGCCGTAGCAAGAACCGTCCGCGGCTCGTCGATGATATCCATGTAGCGCCCCAGATAACAGGAGTCGTGGTAGGTGAACTCGAAGGGAGCGGACTCAAGGGTGAGCTGGCCCCTTTTTATGAGACCGTTGAGGTAGGTGCTGTAGTGCTCAACCGGCACGTCAAGCCCAAGATCCTGGTAATCCCTGGCCAAAGTGTTGAAACAGTGGGGACAGGTGGTGACGATCTTCTTAACCCCGTACCCCTTAATCAAATCGATGTTCTCTTGAGCCGTCACCTGGTAGAGGTATTCATTCCCCAGTTTTCGCACCGGCTCACCGCAGCACTTTTCTTCTTTACCCAAAATGCCGACCCGAACTCCGGCCGCATGGCATATCTGAATAAAATTACGCGCTACGGCCCGGTTTCTGTTGTCAAAGGAGGCATAGCAGCCAACAAAATAAAGAATGTCGACATCACACCCATCCGCCAGCATTTTAACATCGAGTCCCGCCGACCAATCCCCTCGGCCGACAGGGGGAAAACCGAAAGGGTTGCCGGTCACCTCCAGGTTTTTTACCGCGATCTTCACTTCGTCACCCGGAAAAGAACCCTCCATCAAGGACAGATTGCGCCGCATCTCCAATATTTTATTGACGTGTTCGATGTTTGCCGGGCAAGCCTCCTGACAGGCTCGACAGGTGGTACATGTCCAAAGGACCTCCTCACCAACCCTGTCCGCCAGATTCGCTTCTGGATGACTGAACGCCACATCCCCGATCTGCTGTACCACTTTCATCGGGGAGAGGGGCTTTTCGGTCACCCAAGCCGGACAGCGGTCCTGACATCTTTTACAACGGATACAGGCATCGGCATCGAAGATATCCTTCCAAGTGAGATCCAAGACGGTCGCGGCCCCAAACTGTTCGACACTTTCATCCTCCAGATTGGTCGTAGAAATAGCCCCCTTGGCGGAGAGGTCGGCGAAGAGATAGTTAGCGCTAGTAGTGAAGATGTGGCGAAGCTTGGTAAAGGGAATGGCTGCAATAAATCCGATAGATAGGAAGAAATGCCCCCACCAGAGTATTTTATGGGTAGTTTGAAGCGCGGCATCGCTCATCCCCCCGAAAAATGACCCGACAATCCTGCCGACCGGAGAAAAACGGGCCAGGTCAGGATTGATCTGAAGCTCCGTGGCAGCCATCCTGAGCCCCTCGACAATGAACCCGCTGATCAGAATGGCGAACAAAAGCATATGCACCAGGTAATCGTCACGAACTGTCTCAAGGCCTTCCGGCCTGAGGATGAAGCGGCGAACCAACAATCCGCTGAGCATCAGCAGCGCAACCAGACCGGCAATATCCAGAACCACCGAGAAGACCTTATAGAAAGTTCCCTTGAGAAAGACCACTCCGAAAAGAGGCTGGCTGAAATCCGCCTGAGCCATGACCAACAATGTTCCAACAAAAAGCAGAGCAAATCCCCAGAAAAAGAGCGCATGGAGCCCCCCCGCTCTAAGATCACCCAACACCCGCGTCTGCACGAACACGTTTCTGAGCATAAGGAAAATGCGCCGCGAAAGCTGTTCGAACCGGGACAGGAACTTCCCCTGCCGGCAGACAGCCACACGTTGCCAAAAACCCCAGGCACAAAGAGCCATGGCCGCCATCGCTAAAAGGTACATGGGAACAATGACCCCGTGGCCAACATTCCAGTATATTTCGCGGGTACTCTCCAAATAGACCTCATTAGAAACCAAGACAGTATCCTAATAAAACAAGGCTTTTGTGCGCTCTTCCGCCTGATTATGGGCAGACGCACTCCTGCGCCGGTTGCATCCAGCGCTCAAGAACCCGATTACGGCCCAGGCCTTCCGATAAAAGCGTCTTTCTAAGTTCGGATTCAATGGCCGCCTGGGCCGCACGGCCCTTCAGATAAAGCTCCCAAACCGGGGTGCCAATGAGCGCATCCAAGTCTCCCCTGGCCTTCGCCAAAGAGAGGCTATCAACCATTTCATCGAATTTGGCCATCTCACGCTGGTGAATTTCATACGTTTTGGTGCCGACCACCTTTTGCAGAGGTTCATAATCGCTGTACTCACCAGGACGGTGGTTCTCAATGCCGGTAGGCGCAGGGTCAAAGATACAGAAGAGCGAAACATGTCCATCTGCGATATAAACCTCATGCCTATTACGAAAAGACTGTTGGGTCTGCGTTACCTCATCAAAATAAATCTCTTCATCAGCACTGCCGGCGGCCTCGTTTAAGTGATATGTTGACTCGCCATCGAGGGTGTACCACGGATCCCAGACCTGCGGTGCATTATGATAAGGATGCCGTGCCATGCGTACGCGAGCGGTCCCTTCCACGTCATAGCAAACATTACACTCCGTCCGACTGTTGTAGGACATTTTAAACACAGGCTCTCCGTCCTGGTTTTCAGGAAGTCCGGCGACATCAAACATGGTTGTCCTGAACCAGGACACGGGGTTGCCAGCTTTAGACAAAAGGGTCGGATCATGATGCAAAAAGATACGACGACTCAAATACTGGGGGGTCAAAGCCCACCTCAGCGCTTGAGATTCATAAGCACAGGCACAAAGAAAGGTCTCATCGCGCAGCAGCATCCGGTTGCCGCGTGCCTGCGATTTCGAAGCACACGAAACCTGCAAAAATTCGGCTCCAGGCTCAGCATCGATAACACTTTCCATGCCGGGCGGCAGATAGAGGTGAATCCCCTCCCCGATTCGCAAAGGATTTTGATTGTCATTCCTCATGCGCAGGCTTCCGCTCTCGCGTAGAACACTGATGATATGACCAACGCCAGATTCAGGCTCGAAGCTCCCCGCATCAAAAAAACGGATACGCTCGACATCCAACCCCTCTGGATGAATTTCGCTATTCAGTACGTGAGCTCGTGCGTATGGTTTTCCAGATACGCGACACCATGGATTCTTAATCAGTTTTTTAATCATTTCAATGCCTCGCAGTCGCATGTATAAAAGCAAAACTTGCCGACACACTCATGGTTCGACTAATTCCCACAATTATTAACCACAGAAACACTGTCTTCTTGATGGATCCTGGACAATATTTTTCTATCGACTTTCCCAGATGAAGTTGTCGGTAAAGAGTCCCTGAAGCAAACCACATCGGGGACCATATATCTCGGCAATCGTTCAGAACAATATTTAACAATATCCATTTTACTCATTTGACCGGGGTTAAAAGGGACGACAACGGTCCCAATTCGATTACCTATAATTTCATCCGGGATAGGAAATGCCACTGCGCTTTTTATTTCTGGATGATTGCAAAGAATTGTTTCTATTTCCCCAATCTCTACCCGGTATCCCCGACTTTTGATCATATGGTCTTTTCGGCCAACGAACACGTAGTTACCGTCAGAATCTAAATGAACCAGATCCCCCGTCTTATAAACCCTCTCATTCGCGTTGATACCTAAGGGGTTCCTCACAAAAACAGCTTCGCTCTTCTCGACATCTCCCCAGTATCCCAGGGCAACCGTAGAGGATCGGATATAGAGTTCACCCACTTCACCAGAGGTAGAAACTTGCTTGCCATCGTCATCCAGCGCAAAAACATCAAAATTCGGCAGCGACCGACCAATGGGAAGGGATGTCCTGGCCTCCGAGAGCGGTCCTTCAACCCAAAAATAGGTTGAAGAATTTGCTTCCGTTTGCCCATACATGTTGCAATATCGGGCTTTGGGGACGGCCTCTTGAAGTCGTCTCAGATACTTCAAGGGGAATGTTTCACCTGCAAAAAGAATCAGACGCAAACTCGATAGATCATGAGAATCTAGGGATTTATACGTAGCCAGGAGAGAAAGCGCAGAGGGAACCGAATTCCACACCGAAATTTTTTTCTCGGCAATGACTTCGGCCAATTTCACCGGGAAACTGGTAATAACTTCGGGAATAATGACAACAGTCGCCCCTGCCTTAAATGCAACAAAAAGGTCAAAAACGGACATATCGAAGTGCAGCGGACAAATATTGGAAAACCGGTCATCGGGTTGTATCTGAAAAAAATGACAGGCGGAGTTAATAAAAGTCAACGCGTTAAGATGGGAAAGCATGACCCCCTTGGGAATACCTGTGGATCCGGAAGTAAAGAGGATATACGCCAGGTCTGTCTCTATGGTATTGGCACAAATGACATCGGCCTTGACTGTTTCCCTGACATCTGGCCAGGAATATACTTTGGCAGGGACTGGATGAGTCCCCCCAGAACCTGCCTTGTTCATGACCACAACAGTTTTCAATAGGGGGTTTTCAGAGAGGGTCTGTTCTAATTTAGCCAGCTTTTCGCTGGCCGTTAGAACCAGGCCCACTCCACAAGTACGGATAATATGTCCCATGCGACTGACGGGGGATAAGGGGTCAAGCGGAACATAGGCAGCTCCGGTCTTTAAAACTCCAAAAGCGGCAATAATCGCCTCGATGCTTCTATTTAGATGAATCCCTACCCGACTGCCTCGTGTTATTCCGCATTCGGAAAGAAAACAACTTAACTTATTACTCTCGACCTCTAATTCAGCATAAGTTATTTTTTTATCCTGATATTCAACGGCGACACTATTTGGATAATTAACCGCGGATTGCGACAATAAGTGATTCAGCAAATAGATCATTCAACACCTCCAAAGTCGCAGATCTTCAGTGCCTTAACTTAACAACTTCTTTCTTTCTCGGACTCACATCAATAATTACATTAAAAACAACCTTTAAAGATTATCTTAAAGTCCCAAAAGACTCGCTATCATGTTTTTCTGTATTTCATTGGTGCCAGAATATATTTTAGTTGCGAGTGAATCGCGTAAATTCTTCTCGAAGTCCATCTCAGAAGAGTAACCATAGGCCCCATGTATCTGCAGCGCCTCCATGCAATTCTGCACGTAACTTTCACTGACGAACAATTTAGCAACGGCCGATTCAAGGGGGGCTCTTTTCCCCTCTGATTTCAGCCAGGCGACTTTATAAATAGCCATCCTCGCAAGATCAATCCGGACTCGCATTTCAGCAATTTTATGTGCAATCGCCTGATGCTTACCAAGAGGCTTTCCATATTGACGCCTGTCATTTACATATTTGATGCATTCTTCGAGGTCCTTTTCCATCGCTCCAACATGAGTGGCAAAGAGACAACTCCGTTCCCATTCCATTTCTGAATTGAAAATGGCAGCACCGCCCCCCACTTTTCCCAACATATTTTCTTCAGGAACTTCGCAATCCTGCAGTATCACTTCACCGATGGGAGAAGTCCTCAATCCCATCATTTCAAGGGGTTTACCGACGGAAAAACCTGGGAACCCCTTTTCGACGATAAATGCCGAGATTCCACCAAAGCCTTTTTTCGAATCAGTGATCGCGAAAACTAAAAGGATGTCTGCTATCGGTGCATTGGTTATAAACATCTTCGTACCATTAAGAATATACCGATCCCCCTTCTTATCAGCTCTGCACTTCATGCTGAAGACATCGGACCCCGAATCGGGCTCGGTCATAGCATGCCCCCCCTTGAGCACCCCGCTGCAGAGAGACGGTAAAAATTTATTTTTTTGAGCCTCCGTACCGAATTTGAGAATTGGAGCTTCACAGGTCCATATATGTGAGTTAATTGCAAACAGAAGCCCGCTATCCCGGCAGCCATATCCGAGGCTTTCCATCGTTGCAACGCAAGTCAGAATATCCATCCCGAGACCACCAAACTGTTCAGGCACAGGAAGGCCATGGATGCCGAATGCCGCACATTTGTCCCACCCATCCTGATTGAATTCACCCGACCGCTCACGCTCCCGAACTCCTTTATTAAGTTCTCTTTTCGCAAAGTCGGTCGCAGACGCCTTAAAGGTTAATTGGTCCTCGGTTAAGGAAAAGTCCATGAAGTAATCCCTCTACGCAAAGGTTGTCAGATCTCCCACAACCACAGTGCCCCGCTGAAACTACCGGCAAACGAGTGTCCCGTGCGGCCAATCCTATCCTTTAATTCTGGCCATCGTCCTCCCGGTAAGCGTTGTACCTCCTGGGCTTAACGCTGGCTGGGGCTGCCCTAAACGGCAAGCAAACTGACTCAGAATTATACGTTCCGATTGACCGAACCGGGCACAAGCAACAAGGTCTGTATTCTTCTATTTATTACCGACTTTAAGCTCAATAAAGTTGGCCATACTATTCAAGCTTTGAAAATTCTCTGGTATTATTTCTGAGTCATCTATTTTTAATTTAAAATTATCTTCCATAAAAACAATCAACTTCATGACCCCCATTGAGTCGATAATCCCCTGAGCAAGTAAATCATCATCGGGCCCCAAGGATTTTATACCCATTTCTCCGGCAATCTGATCAACCATAAACTTTTCTAATTGCTTTAAATTTTCCATAACAACATGGCCTCCATAAGCAGGTTTTACGGTTATTTAGTTCAAGATAGACCTTTATTTTGTACACAAAAAATACATTCATACGACAACTATTACATCATAAGCTCTTCATACATAGGCAATAGATCATGACATTGGTTTGGCTTTATTTTGTGAAAAATGCCAATGGCATTATTGGTAATATAAGAACAATTATAATCTGATTTATATGCCTCATCTCCATAACCAAAATCAAAAAACTTGAAGCCTTCTGCTATTGAATCTACGATTACCTCATATAACAGAATCTTTCCTGCTCTTAATTTTTCAGCATTCAAAGAACGACCAGACGAAAGGAATTCTCGCCTTTCTTTAAAATCGATACAACAAACACACGCCACATTTTCAGCGTTATCTTTAGCAAAAAACAAAGTCAGAAGT
>JBFHFM010000134.1:0-9122 GCA_041583595.1 Trichloromonas sp.
AGATGACAAAGGGCGGCCGATCTGGCCGCCCTTTTTTGTGGGAGAACTATAAGTTTGCCTGATTTCAATTTCGAAAATATCCACCCATATAACGGTAACTGTAAAGCAAGCTTCGAGGAGCCATATCCAAATTTAGTGGATTTCCCAACATGACCCAAGACTCGCATTTCACCTACCGCCCCATCGGCATCCTGCGCTCCCCCTACACCCGCCGCATCGACGCCCCCCATCAAGGAACGGTAGTGGAAGGGACGGCTACCGGGACGCTGGCCCTGGCCACCTTGGAGCTTCAGGATTGGCTGGACGAGAAAGTCATTCAAGACCTGAGCGGCTTCGACAGGCTTTGGCTCATTTTCGCCTTTCATCTGAATGACGGCTGGAAAAGCACCGTCAAGCCTCCTCGGGGTGGACCGAAACGGGGCATATTAGCCACACGAGCCCCCCACCGGCCAAATCCAATCGGCCTGTCCGCCGTGGAGCTCATCAAAGTAGAAAGCAAAACACTTTACCTTCGCGGTGTGGATCTTCTGGATGGCACCCCCGTTCTGGATATCAAACCCTACGTCCCTTATGCGGATGCCTTTCCGAATTCCAAGGCAGGCTGGATCGACGAACTGGATGCCAAAATGGGACGTCATTCGGCGCCGAGGCTGCGAAAACCCAGGTAACATTAGCGCACAGGCCTCAACGGTGCCAGTCAACAGATGTGCCTGGCGTACCATCTCCAAATGCGGCGCATCGTGGTTATCTCTTTTTTTCCCAAAAATCCGCAACTTTTTTTACCTGCCGGTCGATTGACTACCCCCAAAACCCCACTATAATCCTTATTACAAATTGCAAATTCCATGAACCACGATTCTGGGATTTCTTTTCCGCCACCCCACCCATAAAAACAAGGAGGAGAGATGCGCACATTGCCCTTGTACCACCTGCTGGCCTTGACCCTGGTGGCCAGCTCGCTGATCGGCTGTTCGGCCACGATCCCGCCGCCGACCCAAAAAGTGGCCTTGTCCACCGCGGCCATCGATCAGGCCGAAGCGTCAGGCGCAGTGGAATATGCTCCAGTCGAAATGCGCTCGGCGCGCGAAAAATTAACCCAGGCCAGAGCCGCCATGAACAAGGAAGAGAATAAAAAGGCCTTGCAATTAGCCGAACAGGCCGAAGTTGACGCTCAATTGGCCGAGGCCAAAGCCCGGACAGCCAAGACGCAAAAAGCCGTCAATGAACTTCAGGAGAGCATTCAGACCCTGAAAATGGAAATCGAGCGCAAGGCCAAACCATAACAGGAACTTTGCCCCTAATGAGGAGGTTTTTCATGATTCGCATTAACCGGGTTGTTTGCTCTCTGGCCCTTATTGGAATTTCCTGCGCCCTGCTGGCAAGTTGTGGGCCGCCGTTAAAAAACGCTGATCTGGAAAAAGCCCAGGCGGCTTTCGCGGAAGCCAAATTGGACCCAGTCGTGGTCAAAAATGCCCCTCTTGGCCTGCAGAACGCTGAATCCTCGCTGAAAAAAGCTGAGATTCTCTGGAAGGCCGAAGCCGAACCGGAAGACGTCAGCCACCAAGCTTACCTGGCACAGAAACGCACCGCTATCGCCCAGGAAACGTCCAAGCAAAAAGTGGCAGAACAAAGGATTGAGGCCGCCAGTAGTGAACGAGCCAAAGTGCTGCTCGAGGCTCGAACCAGTGAGGCAGAACTAGCCCACAAGAAAACCGAAGAACAACGCGCCCTGCTTGCGGCAAAAACGGCTGAAGCCCAGAAAGCCACTGACGCCGCAAAAGCTGCTGAAACCGCCGCCAGAGAAGCAGAGGCGCGTGCCAAAAGCCTTGAAAAAGAGCTGGCCGACCTGCATGCGACTAAATCGGAGCGCGGCCTGGTCATCACCCTTGGAGATGTGCTTTTTGATACCGGCAAGGCTGAACTCAAAAGCGGATCGATCGTTACCGTCAGCAAAATCGCCAACTTTATGAAAACCTACCCGAATCGTAAGCTGCTGGTGGAAGGGTTTACCGACAGCCGTGGTTCCGACGCCTACAACCTTAACCTGTCCGAACAACGGGCCTACGCCGTGCAAAGAGCCCTGACCGCCGCCGGCGTCGGTTCTGAGCGAATTTCGGTGCGTGGCTATGGGGAAACCTTCCCGGTGGCCAGCAACGACTCCCCCGAAGGACGTCAACTCAATCGCCGGGTTGAAGTCATTATTTCCGATGAGGATGGGCGTATCATAGAACGCCGCTAAGATGACGCGACAGGCGCCCGCTGACAGGTGCGGATGCTGAGTTCAAAAGGCCAACAGCAGGCTACCTTGACAGGTAGCCTGCTGTTTTTAAGCAAACGATAAACTAAAAAGTGGCCACGGTACCCAGAGGTTTTACAGCAGCGGCTGAACCTTCACATTCGCGAGAGATACCATCATTTCGGCTAGTGGCGAAGATCAGTGCTTCCTGGTCTTTTTTATGTTATAAACGGCCGACATTTGACGAAAATGACGGCACCCGCTGTTTGCCTTTCAGATGATAAATTATTTTATTTACCCACCAAAGGCGGGCAAGGCGTTGCGCGGAGACGCGCATGACACATCCAAAGCCTTGGATTGACAAAGCGACTGTTAAAAGAACCACTTGCGGATAAAACCACAAATCCCCACCGAGGCAACCCTGCATGAGCTCAAAGTTCCACTGCCACGAATGTGGTCATTGCTGTCTCCACCTGGTCGATGCCTATCAAGGTTGCGTTAGCGATGCGGATATACAGCGCTGGCAACAAGAAGGACGGGACGATCTGCTCCAATGGATAGAAACCCTCGATCTCGGTCCCGGCAATCAGCTGCATACCATATGGATCGATCCGGAAACCGGTGATGATGTGGAGCGTTGTCCATGGGTGCTCGACAAAATCGACGGCAGTGGCTATCTGTGCGGCATCAACAACGTCAAACCAGAGCACTGCCGCAACTTCCCCGAACATCAAAACCACGCTGAAGCAACCGGCTGCCCGGGCTATACAGTTCCCACAACCTAACCGCTTAAAGCCCCGATAAAAATTCTCAGGGCCAGCTACGGAAGTAAGGCTCACAAACCGACTTGGTGTTGATGACGGTCGGGAATCTACCGGTCCGGTTCAACGAGCGAGCCTGCGCCTACTTCGGCTCCACCGGATATCCTTTTTCCAGCCAGGCGTTCCACCCTCCCTTCAAAATGTAGACCGTACCGAACCCCATCTTAATCATCTGCCGTGCCACACTGGCACTGGTCGCTTCGTTGCGTCAGGCGCAATAGAGAACAATCGGTTTCCCCCGATCGTAGCCTGCGGCCCACCTTTCCACGCTCCCGGGATCAGCTCGAAGCGCACCGGCGATTTTCTCGCTGCTCCCCGCCCAGTCCGACTCCTTTCGGACATCGAGAATCAGCAACTCCGGATCGCCAAGCCTCTCGTTAAGAGCCCCCACCTCCATCATTAAAGGCTTGGCAGGCGTCTCGACGGGGTTGGGCCCCATACCGATCAAAAAGAGTGAAACGACAGTCGCCACCAACAACGATATCCACACCCTGTGCATATCTTTCACCTCCTTAGTTTTGAGTCTTACCCACCGGGAGCCCGATCAAAATTTTTCATCTGCATGATCTTCGGCACCCAGGCAAGCATGTTTTCACAGTGGATGTTCAACGTCGGATTGACCATAAAGGGATCGTCGAGAGCCCCGACGGCAAGCAGAACCTGCCCGGGCATATCAATGTGTTCGCTGTAAATCGGGGTACCACAGATGCTGCAGAAAAACTTCGTGGCCTTATCGCTCACCTGGTAGACGGTCACCTCTGATCCCCCTTCGGTCAAGGCGAAATCATCCTCTTCGACCGCAACAATCGTGGAGAAGGCCCCTCCTGTCAGTTTTTTGCAGGTGTTACAGTGACAGTTTGCCGCCATGACAATGTCCCTTGAGACATGAAACTTCACCCGCCCACACTTACAGCATCCAGTCACCTTTTCCGCCATATTACGTACTCCCTTCAGTCAAAAAGGGTTATCCAGTGATCAGCTTGCGAAAGGAGGCGTAGGGTTGAAAACCAACCAGGCGCCGCCCTTGGTAGAGAAAGGAAGGGACGGCGCTGATTCCGAGGTTGCCGGCCCGCTCCCAGTCGGAATCAACGGCGGGGGCAAAACGCCCCTCCGTCACAACTTTGGTCGCCTCGGCGCCATCAAGTCCTGCCGCCTCGGCCAGGGCACTCAACACCTCCGTCCTTGCGATGTTGACCCCGTCGACAAAATAAGCGTGATAAACCGCGTCATGAAACGCTTTGCCCCGCCCCTGCGCTTCGGCCCACTTGCCGAGTTCCTGGGCCCGCCGGCTGTTGTAGGTGCGCGTGCGGGCGCCAAAGGGGAGTGCCACCTCAGCAGCGACCCCTTGCAGCTGCAAAAGCATCCCCCCCACGTCCAGCCCGGGAAAAAGGTCGGCAAGATCCCTTCCTCCTTGGGGTGTCTCGGGGTGTAGCGGGAAGACACTCAGCCTCAGGTTCAGGTCGAATTCCTGGAGCAACGCATCGGTACGCACGGTACCGAAGTAACACCAGGGTCAAACGTAGTCGTAAAAGATTTCTAAAGTGGCCATACAGAAAGTGTATCAAGTAGACAGCGAAGGTCAATCGAGTAGGCATCAGCCAAAGAGGGCAGACAGACAAGGGATGTTCGCGAGAGCAACCGCAGGATCAAGCCAGCGAAAAGGGACCAGTGTCCCCTGTGTTTTAGGAGAAGCGCCGGAGCTACGACGGTCCCCGTCTGATGAGAGTTCTAACGATGTCCTCTTCCCCCTGTCGGCCAAGAGAGCGCATTATCTCGACCACGCTGTCGGCGTATTCTTTGGCGTCGTCCGTGAGATAGGCGAGAACAAAGGCGGCAAGTTCAGCCTGCGCGGTAGCGCGCCTTTCTGCAGCGGTTTTTGTCTTCCCGGCCTTGAGCCAAAGGGTTTCGGAGCGCCGCTGATGAAAGCTTATTGCTTCGGCAAGAAGAGCCAGTCGCTCATCTAAAGATGGGGGTTTGGGAGCCTTAAAGGCTTCCACGAGGGGGCCGGGGAATCCTTCCTGGATGAGTTCAGCAAGTCGTAATAGTTTATTTTTCAAAATAACCTCGGGCAGCAGCGTTCAGGGGCATAAAGAGCCGAGAATAATACCACAGATCGCCAGAAAAGATCCTGCCAATAACCAGGCCAGGTCCAAACCAAATCAGAAGATTCAGTTTGTCCGGCGGCCACCGCCTAAAGCCTCACCAAACTCAGGCCTGGCCAGAGGCTGATGAAGACAAGATGACGGAAACCGCAAAAAAAAGTTCCCGATGCCATAGAGTAGTATATGATATGTCCCCCTCATCTCCCTGTCAAAAAGAACGAACGGAGTCCCCATGGCCTACGACCACATCGACGAAGCTTTTCACTATATCAGTGACGCCCCGCCCGGCGATCGGACGGCGGCGGTCCACCGGATCACCGGCCGGGTCTTTCTCGCCTCGCACAAAGCCGGCTTCGACGAACGCCCGGCAGGAGCAGAAACCGACCCCGACTACATCAACATCCCCCACCGGAAAGATCTCGATCCCGGTAAGCCGCTGGTCCTGGAGTTCATCCGCAGCCACTGCCCGGCGGAATTACCCCGGGTCGAGGCACTTTTTGCCCGCCCAGGGGCATTTCGCAACGTCAAAGACCTGCTGCGCCGCAAGAAGCTCCTGCTGAACTGGCAGATTTTCGAAAGTCAGCAAATCGAGGCGCTGTTGCGCCAATGGTGCGAATCGAAGGGAATTCCCCTGTAAACCTCGAACCGGATCCTCACTCGAGCCTATTTCGAATGTCTGGGCCATCCTTGACACTCACTGGCCCGACTCCTCAATTCTCCGGCAAAGAAAAATTCGACTTCCTACATATTCAAAATTTGACATAAATAAAACATGGACCTAAAATAAATTTTTTGATGCGATATAAAATCCGAAAGGAGTTTGGAAATGTTTCAAAAATCTAGCCGGGTGGTCATCATAGGTGGCGTAGCGGCAGGAATGAAAACAGCCTGCCGGCTACGGCGGCTTGATCCTGCAATGCAGATTACCGTAATCGACAAAGGGACCAACCTCTCTTATGGCGCCTGCGCCCTCCCCTATTTTATCGAAGGACTGTTTGACGACCTGGATGATGTACGCAAAACACCGGCCGGGGTCATCCGAGACGAAAACTTTTTCGCCAAGGTCAAAGGGTTTGAGGTTCTTTCCTCTACCGAGGCACTTTCCATTGATCGTGAACGCCGCGAGGTACGAATCAAGGATCTGCGCAATGGCGAAGAGCGGCTGCTGCCTTATGACTCTCTGGTCATGGCAACCGGAAACCATCCCATCATGCCCCCGTTACCCGGCATGAACCTGGAAGGGGTTGTCCCCCTTAAAACCATGGAAAACGCATCGCAAATCGATACTCTGGCGCGCACGGCTAAAAGCGCTGTCATCGTCGGCGGCGGGCTGATCGGCCTGGAAGTGGCCGAAGCGCTGGTCAAGCGGGGGATCAAAGTCACCTTATTGGAAATGAAGGATCAGATCATGGCCACCGCCCTCGATTTCGGCATGGCGGCCCTGGTCCATCGTGAGTTACGCAAAAACGGCGTCGATCTGCGCCTCAGTGAAGGATTGCAGCGGATTGAAGGCGAAGGGGGAAAAGTCACCCGGGTGGTGACGGCCGCTGGCACGTATGCCGCCGACCTGGTTCTGGTCGCCATTGGGGTCCGCCCTGAAGTCGCTCTGGCCACGCAGGCCGGACTGATTCTGGGACCGAGTGGCGCCATTGCCGTCGATGAGCAGCTGCGCACTTCCGATGACCGCATCTTTGCCGCCGGCGACTGCGCCGAAACGACCGATCTGCTTAGCGGACACAAGGTCTACGTCCCCCTTGGCTCAACCGCTAACAAGCACGGCCGGGTCGTGGCCGACAATATCTGCGGCCGCAACGAACGTTTTCCCGGTATTCTCGGCTCCCTCATTGTCAAGGTGTTCAACCTCAACGTCGGCCGCAGCGGCCTCTCCATCGAGGATGCCCAGCTGCTTGGTATCGATGCGGTTTCCGTGCTGGTCCCGTCCCCGGATAAGGCCCACGTTTACCCTGACGCCAAACCGATCGTCATCAAACTGGTGACCGATCGCGCCACTCGCCGGCTGCTGGGAGTACAGATCGTCGGCCCCGGAGATGTGGCCAAACGCCTGGATGTCTGCATCACCGGCCTGACCATGGGCATGACCGTCGATCAGCTGGCCCAGCTCGATCTGTCCTATGCGCCCCCCTTTTCCGGGGCCATGGATCCCCTGCATCAGGCCGCCAATGCCCTGCGCAACAAACTCGACGGATTGGCCGAAAGTCTCGACCCAACCGCCGTCAAATGCTTACTGGAGCAAGGGGAAAACATCCTGCTGCTCGACGTTCGCTCCCCGGCGGAACACCAGGATGTCCGGATTCCCGGCGCACAACTCGTTCCCCTCGGCGCGCTGCGCGCTCGACTGGACGAGCTACCGCGCCACAAGCTCATCATCCCTTTTTGCAAAATCAGCTTGCGCGGCTATGAAGCCGCCTTGATTCTGAAAAGCGCCGGCTTTGACAAAGTAAAGTATATGGAAGGCGGGATTCTCGGCTGGCCTTACAATCTCGACGCTGGATTACCCTAAATGCTAGATGGCAGAATCGAAAAATAGACTTCATAAGAAAGGCGACCGTATGGCCGCCTTTCTTATTTCGGATGCGTGAAGATTTTATTGGTGGCACTCAACAGGATCAGGGATCAGCTGGCTCGACGCAACAGATTCAACCGCCGACCGGACCCGAGAAAAATCCCCTCTGCAGTTTGATGGGGTCGCAGAAAATCCCTGATCGACGCGACTTTATCAGCCGGCATCTGCCGATAGCCGGGAACCTTGCTGGTAAAAAAATCGTCTTCATCAGCAAACTGAAAAAAAGACTCAAAACAGATCGTTTCGCCGACTGTCCAACCGGCCAGCTCATGCATGGCCCGCAGTGCGGCAGCCTGCTGAATACTTTCGTCACCGCTGCCGATACCGAAGCGCTGTTTGGCTTCCATAAACGGCCCCCCCTCTCCCGGTTCGAGCACCATGATCACTCCACCCTCTTTGAGCAGTCGACCGGCCTGCTCCAAACTGACGGTCATCTCGCCCATGGGGACATGATGAAGCGACAGAGTATAAATAACCAGGTCAAACGTGTGCGGAGGAAGATCAGGAACACCGGTTGGAGCCTGCCGAAACTCCACATTGGCAGTGGTCAGCAGAGCCCATGCCTTGGTTAACGCCGCCGCGTCAGGATCGGTGGCCAATACCCGACTGGCATGATCGGCCAGATCGCGGGTAATGCGGCCGCTACCGCAACCGATTTCAAGAACCTCTTTGCCGGTCAGAGGAAAATGGGACAGAATAGTTTGGATGTATTGATTGGTCGGATCCTGAATCATGAGATTTACCTCGGCTTCAACTCAGCGTGGCGAAAACAGGCGACAACGTGGTCATTCACCATCCCCACCGCCTGCATGAAAGCGTAGCAGATGGTCGGGCCGACGAAATTGAATCCCCGTTGTTTCAGATCTTTGCTCATAGCGTCAGACTCAACGGTTCGAGCCGGCACTTCGGCCAACGAACACCAGGCATTCTGCACCGGCGAATGATCGACGTAACGCCAGATGAACGCATCAAAAGAACCGAACTCCTTCTGGATAGTCAGAACACCTTGAGCATTCTTTATCGCCGATTCAATTTTTAACCGATTGCGCACGATGCCGGGGTCGGCGAGCAGGCGCTGCACATCTGTCACCGAATAACGGGCCACTTTCTGCGGATCAAAGCCATGAAACGCCTGCCGGTAATTGTCCCGTTTTTTAAGAATGGTCAGCCAGCTCAGCCCCGCTTGGGCGCCCTCGAGAACCAGAAATTCAAAAAGCCGGCGATCATCATGAACAGGAACGCCCCATTCCGCGTCATGATAGTTCATATACATAGGATCGCTGCCGCACCATTCGCATCTCTTCTTCATATCCTGAGCATCCTCAGTTTTTCCACCCCCGGCTGCGGCTCTGAGCCTCGCCAGCTTCGACTGCGTTGAG
>JBFHFM010000135.1:0-9023 GCA_041583595.1 Trichloromonas sp.
CTTGACGTAAAAGCGACCGAAGATGGCGCAAAAAATCCCCAGCAACAGGTAGAAGATGAGCTCGGTCGGGTGCTTGAAGGTGAAGGCCGGAGTCGTCAGCAGGGGTTTCCAACCAGTCACCACCCCGAAAAGGGAATAAGCGACGATGGAGGAGATGATGCAGGGGATCATCCCCTCATGCTCGAATTCGGGGTCCTGGTAGAGAACTTCGACCGCAAAGAGCGCGCCGCCAAGGGGGGCCCTGAAGGTCGCGCCGATCCCCCCTGCCATACCGGCCAAAAGGAGAATGCGTCGTTCGGCCCGCGAGAGTTTGAGCCGGGTGGCGATGTAAGAACCGAAACCGGCGCCAATCTGGGCGATGGGTCCCTCGCGCCCCGCCGATCCGCCAGTGCCGATGGTTGCCACCGAGGCGATCGCCTTGACGATCGGCACCCGCGCCCGAATCAGACCACCCTTGTTGTGAAAGGCGTCGATCGCAGCGTCTGTGCCGTGCCCTTCGGCCTCGGGAGCGAATTTACTCACGAGCACGCCAGAAACCAGACCGCCAATGACCGGGATAAGAAAAAGAAACCAGCGATGCTCCATGTGCAGCGTGTCGAGCATGCCGTCACCGAAATGGGCCAGGGAAACCCCTTCTTCGGGAGGATGAAAACCCGCCAGGTCCTTCAGAAACCAGGCGTCGAGGGCATTGGCCGAAAAATAAAAAGCAATCGCGCCGAGACCGGCCACCAGGCCGACAAGTGCGCTAAGGAGCACCGGCCTCCCCAGAGCCCGAATGTCCATGGCCCGAAAAATCTCGGCCAACCTTTTGGTCCCGTTCACCAGTGCCCATCCTCTGCCTGGCAATGCGTAGAAATCATGGGCGGTAATCCCTTCCTCGTGATTTTATTCAGCAAGTAAACAGTTATCCAAACACAGAAGACGCGTGTCCCGAACTTATCGGTCCGAACGACCAGCCCCGGTCTATAATTGAGCAAAAAGCTACGGCTGCGCCACGTACAAAGCGACCTTGTGTTCGGTCAAGCTGGCAACGATCTCTTCCGGTGGCTGCCTGTCGGTAAAGAGTGCATTTATCTGCGACAGGTGCCCAAGCCGCACCAGGGCATTTCGGCCAAACTTGGTGTGGTCGGTCGTCAGAAAAACTTTTCGCGAGTTTTCAATGATAGCCTGAGCAACACGCACTTCGTGATAATCGAATTCAAGCAAGGTGCCGTCACTATCGATCGCGGATATACCGATAATGCCATAATCAACCTTGAACTGCCGAATGAAGTCGATGGTGGCCTCACCGGTGATACCTCGGTCCCGATGGCGAACCACCCCGCCAGCGATGATCACCTCGCAGGTCGGGTTGCCACTCAGAATAGTTGCGACATTGAGATCGTTCGTGATGATACGCAGTCCTTCGTGGTCCCGCAGGGCCCGGGCGACTTCTTCGGTCGTCGTCCCGATGTTGATAAAGACCGACGCGCCATTGGGTATTTGGCCGGCGGCCAGTTGGGCGATCCGCTGCTTCTCTTCGAGCTGCAATACCTTGCGGGTTTCATAAGCAACGTTTTCAACGCTGGAAGAAAGCCCGACTCCGCCATGAAAACGGCGAACCATCCCTTGGCTGCAAAGCTGGTTGATATCGCGGCGGATAGTCTGAGGCGTCACATCGAAGGCCTGCGCCAGCGCCTCCACAGCGGCAAATCCCTGCTGCCGGACCATCTCCACGATCTGCTTCTGTCGCTGGCTCAACCCTTTCCCTACATTATTCTCGACCATTATCCCTCGCTCAACTCTGCGATGTTGCTTTACGCAAACCAGCTACCTCATCCCACATGAAGCGTAATTTAACATGCTTAAGAATGAAAGCACACCCTGTTCTCCCGAAAAATGTTTCAATATGAAAACGAATCCCCTCTAAAAGGAAGGCATCTTAATCACCTTCCGTTGGCAAAGGCGTCCCTCCGCCCGTGGTTTCACCATCATCTCAACAAAAAACAAACCACATCTTTACCAAAACGAAAACAAACATCATAAAAATGTTCGCTTTAGCTTAAAACAGTATTGCGAAAAGTAAAAACAACGTGCTAACATTTGAAATCAAACCTCGTTTGCCACATCCTACCGCCCCCCCCAAAAAAGCTGACATACCAACCTCGACCGTGCCAAACCGCAAGACAACGCTATAATTCGAAACACACCCAAGAAGGAGAGCACCATGAACATTTTTCTGGGCGAACTTATCGGAACCATGATTTTGATTCTTCTCGGTGGCGGGGTTGTCGCCAATGTCCTTTTAGAGAGATCCAAAGGACAAAACTCCGGCTGGATCGTCATTACCGCCGGGTGGGGATTCGGGGTGGCCATCGCCGTCTATGTCGCCGGCTGGATCAGTGGAGCACACATCAACCCGGCTGTCACAATCGGCTTCTGGGTGTTGGGACAAGTCAGCCTGCTAGATGCCCTGATCTACTTTGCCGGTCAATTTATAGGCGCTTTTCTAGGTGCCGTTCTGGTTTGGCTGGCCTACCTGCCTCACTGGGCCAAGACCGAAGATGAAAATCTCAAACTGGCCGTCTTCTGCACCGGTCCCGCGATTCGCCACACCCTTGGCAACCTGCTTTGCGAAATCATCGGCACCGCCATGCTGATGCTGGGAGTGCTGGGAATTTTCAACGCCAATAACGGCATCGGCAGCGGCATGGGCCCCTATGCCGTCGGCATTCTGGTCTTCAGCCTCGGCCTGTCCCTCGGCGGCCCGACCGGCTATGCCATCAATCCCGCCCGTGACCTGGGCCCGCGAATCGCCCACGCCCTGCTCCCCATAGCCGGCAAGGGGGATTCCGACTGGAGCTACGCCTGGATCCCGGTGGTCGGTCCCATCATCGGTGCCGTGCTCGGAGCTTTTTTGTATCAAGGAGTTATCTCAAGCCTGTAAACTTATATTCACCACATGATCCCTCGCAGGAATTCAAGGAGAATGACCATGGCCAAGTACGTCGCTGCTATCGACCAGGGCACCACCAGCACCCGCTGCATGCTATTCAATCACTCCGGCGAGCCAATTTCCAATTTCCAGATGGAGCATAAACAGATTTATCCTCAACCGGGGTGGGTCGAACACGACGCCATAGAAATCTGGTCGCGCACCAAGGACGTCATTCACAACGCGATGGAAAAAGCCGGGCTGGGGCCTGATGACATCGCCGCCATCGGCGTCACCAACCAGCGCGAAACCACCGTCGTCTGGAACCGCCACACCGGCCAACCCTACCACAACGCCATCGTCTGGCAGGACACTCGCACCGACGCCATCTGCAACGAACTCGCCGCTCAAGAGGGACAGGACCGCTTTCGCGCCCAAACCGGGCTGCCGCTGGCCACCTACTTCTCTGGACCGAAGATCAAGTGGCTACTCGACAACGTTCCGGGACTGCGTGAAGCAGCCGAAAAAGGAGACGCCCTCTTCGGCAATATGGACACCTGGGTAATCTGGAAGCTGACCGGCGGCATCGAGGGAGGCGCGCACATTACCGACGTCACCAACGCCTCGCGAACCATGCTCATGGACCTCGAGGGCACCAGGTGGAACGACGAGATCCTCGAACTGATGGGCATCCCCAAAAAAATGCTCCCGAAAATTCGCCCGTCCAGCGATCCCGGGATTTATGGCTACACCACTAAAGTCGGTCCCTTCGGCGGCAAGATTCCTGTTTGCGGTGACCTCGGCGACCAGCAGGCCGCCACCGTCGGCCAGACCTGCTTCAGCGTCGGGGAAGCAAAGAACACCTACGGCACCGGATGTTTTATGCTGCTTAACACCGGCACCGAAATCGTCCATTCAAAAAACGGACTGCTGACCACCCCCTGTTACAAATTCGGCAAAGAGCCGACGGTCTACGCGCTGGAAGGCTCGATCGCCATCGCCGGTGCCGTTGTCCAGTGGCTGCGCGACCAGATGCGCCTGATCAACACCGCAGCCGACGTCGAAAATCTGGCCCGCATGGTCAAGGATAACGGCGGCATGTATTTCGTCCCCGCCTTTTCAGGACTCTTCGCCCCCTACTGGAAGAGCGACGCCAGAGGCGCCATCGTCGGCATGACCCGTTACCTGACCCGCGGCCACTTCGCCCGCGCCGCCCTCGAAGCGGTCGCCTACCAGACCCGCGAAGTGCTCGACGCCATGGAAGCCGATTCCGGAGTCAAACTCAAAGCCCTCAAAGTCGACGGCGGCATGGTCGCCAACGAACTGCTCATGCAGTACCAGGCCGACGTACTCAACGTTCCGGTGATCCGCCCAAAGGTCGCCGAAAGCACCGCCTTAGGCGCCGCCTACGCGGCCGGACTCGCTGTCGGCTACTGGAAGAACACCGACGAGATGCGCAAGAACTGGGGCATAGACAAGACCTGGGAGCCTTCAGAAGACGACACCGCCCGCAGCAAAAACTTCGGCAAGTGGAAAAAGGCCGTCACCCGCACCTTCGACTGGGTAGAATAAACCGACCGGACCGAATCCAAACCCCGCAGAGGAGGCCATCTCCTCGGCGGGGTTACACAACCTGTAACGCTTTGATTTTGGCAGCACATCTGTGCTGCCTTTTTCATTTTGGAGATAAAAAAGGAGGGGAGAGACGAGCAGATATTGGATGAGGAGCACGTTTCAACCACAATACTTTGGAGCGAGGCTGGCCCTGTTTCACGGCTTCATTCTTTTGAACGAGAATGGCAGAAATGTTATCCCATGAACTTTTTCGAAACTGCGCGTAGACAACAGCCCCTTTAGTATTGAATACTTGTTAATTCTGAAGCGGTGGGGAAATGCCGAACATTTCGAAAAAATAGTTAAAAAACAAAAGAGGGGCCCCGGTCAATTGGTAGTCTTGTTTAACAACCAGAGTTCTTAGCTTATGGTGGTCGAAAGTTTTTATCTTATGACATATGAGAGCGCCATTATTTAGCTCCTCTTTAACCATGCTCTTTGAGATGAAACAGATGCCTTGGCCATCAGTCACACTTTCCAGGATTTGTACAATGTCGTCACAATAAATCCTGTTTTTAAAAGTATTTATTGATTCACCATGCTTTTTTAAGTTTTTTTCCAAAAGAGTCTTGGAGCAAGAGGATATGCTTGTGCCGTACAATGTAAATCTCTTAATATCATTTATTGAAATGTACTGTCGAGATAGGCCCAAGGAAGGAGAACTTACAAAAACCATTTCATCATCAGGAAATTTAAAACATTTGAAACTGGTAAGATCTAATTCTGAGCAATGCTCAATGAATGCGATGTTGTAAAGATCAGATTCTAGACCATTCAAAACATTTAAAACATGGTCAAAGCTGAAATGGCACAAGTTTTTTTCAATAGATTCCCTTGTGAATCGCTTCAGTAGTTGTGGAAAACATTTTTTCCAGAAAGTTGGTGTTGAACAGAATTTGATTTCATTGGCACTGGTCTGCTTGAACAATTCGGCTTTGATTGAATCTTCAAGCTTAATTATACTTATGGCCTTTTCAAGGACCATGGATCCTGTTTCGGTCGGCCGTAAAATTTGCCCCGATCGGTCCAGCAATGGGATACCGTAATATTCCTCAAGTAATTTGATCCGCCTGGTTATAGCGGGTTGGGTCACAAAGAGGTTGTCTGCAGCTCGGGTGATTGATCCGGTAGTGACCACCTCTACGAAAGTTTTCAAGTAAAACGAGTTCATCCTTCCCCCAGTCTCGACCTTGCGTGAAAAACAAAATCGACCCCCACTTCTTAAAAAGATTAAAGCAAAAAATACCAATAATAAGCAACAACAAAGTACCGCTTGAAAATTAGAATAATTTAAAAATGCCACAGACTTAGGCTCATTGTGATCCTCTTGTCCAAAACAACTAATGTCCCTATTAAAAATATCAGTCCTGCAGAGCCCCTTCCCCTGATGGCGGTTGTATTTTGCCCCGGCCCAAAACCCAAATCGACATCATCAATTTCAGGCTCATGAATCCCCTCACCCAACAACCCCCGTGAAACATTAAGGATTTTCTAATTTTCAATTGTTATGAAGCCATTAAAAAAAGTGATTTTACAGTTTCTTACCTTTGTTATTAATCTACAGAAATCAACATTACCTAATCGGAGGCATCCAATTATAACTTTTCAAGCTCACAGGTAACAGAAGGGGGGAAACTTACCTGAAACATGAGGGTGGGAAACAGCTTTAAAACCTATTCAACAAGAAGAAAGGGAAGGGGGATCCATGAGAAGATTTTTTCTATTAATTATGTGCGCATCGCTTTTGTGCCTCGCGGGATGTGCGGACGATGGTGATGACGGGCAGACAGGGGCTGTTGGTTCAGCAGGTGCAGATGCCATCAATTATGGCACCATTGAGGGTCTGGTTCTAGATGCTAGCGGCAATCCGGTAGCTGACGCAACAGTTGACACCGACCCCACGAGTATCACGGCCACAACCAATGAGGACGGGGAGTTTACCCTGTCGGATATTGCCATCGGAAGTTACCAAGTCACTGCCACCAAAAGCGGCGCAGGTGCGGCGACCGTAATGTGTGGCGTGGCCGCAGGCGGAATCACCTCCATGAGCATAACCTTGACTGATGAGCTAGACGTTCCGGCCACCATCATGGGAACAATCTTGAATACCGAGGGCGCCGGGATAATGGGAGCGACTGTTTCCGTTGCAGGGCAGACCGATGCGACCACCACGACGGCTCTCGACGGTTCTTTCAGCCTCAGCGACCTGACCCCCGGTTACCTGTTCCTTAATGTGCAAGCCCCTTCAGATACCTATCTGGATGGTGGCAACCGCAAAGCCCTTTTTGTTCAAGGTGGCGAGACGGTGACCGACCTGGAGATCACACTCTCTGGCCGCCCCAGCGCGGATGCAACTTATGTCGGGATGGCGACCTGTGAAGGCTGCCATGGTAGTTACCACATAGGTAACGTAGACCCCGCTCTTTTCGACGCCTACAACGGATCAGAAACGGCCGCCATTCATTCGCGCTTTGTAACCGAAGGTACGAGCCATCTGGTCTACAAGAGCCTGTGGCCGGATATGGACGGCGTAGTTTTGCCCAAGAACACCTCCGGAGGCCTGCTGAAAGTCCAGGACCCCGCCACCGGAAGTAGTACAGCCCTAGTCAATCTGGCTTTGTGCCGGGAAGATGCATCGGAGGCTGGTGACCGCTATACCCCGGTCGGTGAAGGCGAGCAGTTCCTTTTCAAATTCTATGCGACTGGAGACCTGGCTGAAGGCGATCTGGATTGCGATACGGATACCGCAGGGGCCACCTGGATCCCGGTGGCCGCCACCATCGGCGGCGAAGGAAATTGGGGCGAAGGCTACACCGACGAGACACACGCGATCGCCGACAGTCATCCCAACTTCGGGGAAGGCAAGCAACGTTACATGTGTCGTCTGGAGGACGTTCCATACATTAAGCAGTGGAATTTAGAAAACGGTGTTGACCGTACAGGTCAACCACAGGACTACGTCGCTTACATGCCGGCATTCATCATGCAGGATGGTACTCCCGTAGGTTCCGATATCCTGGAAGACAGCGAACCGGGCACCCCGACATTCTGGCAGAAATCCCCGAGCGCCTGGTGTGGACCGTACAATACGCTCTCACGCAACTGCGCCGGTTGTCACGCCACCGGGTTGAAGCTCGAAACAGCGGATATTACTGACGATGATGGTCATAGTTACAAATCCGTGGTGACCTACTGGGAATATAAAGATCTGAACGTTACCTGTGAGCGCTGCCATGGACCAGGTTCTGATCATTTGGCACAAAAGTTTGACAACACGACGCTGATCATGCCTCAATACCTGACAACTCAGGCCGCCAATGAAACCTGCGGACAGTGCCATGGCAACCACGATGGCCGAAGCAGCACCCCCGCCGGCGTTTACAAACCGGCCTACGACGGAACCTACACAGACACTCTCGGCTATGGCTTTTTTGTGCCGGGCGTGTACTCTCTGGAAACTTTCTTTGCCAACTTCAACCAACCCACGACCACGCTCGTTCCCGACTGGACCGTGGGATCGTTCCACACCTGGCCGGACCAGACCCACAGCCGTCCGCACTCCCAAGAATATTTGGAACTACGCCGATCGGTTCATTACAACAATTCCTATGAAACACTCGCCTGTTTCGACTGTCATAATGCCCATACCCTTAATGGCGGACCTGCTTCGCGGGAGGTGGATGGTTACGAATTTTCCAATGTCACCTATGCAAACAACACCCTGTGCCTGACCTGCCACGCTACCCGGGGGTCCTTCACCGACGTCAGCATTGCGGATGTGGCCGTGCTGCAAGTCGATGCCGGGCGTACCGTGACCAAGGATGACGTAGAGGTCACTTTCGAGGACTCGGAGGCGGCACTGGCCCGTAATCAGGTTGCCAAGGCCGTGGCCGAACACATGCAGGTGAAAGCCGGAATGGGCGGCGCGCTTTACACCCCCACTGATTCGGACATGCCGGTAGGTAGCTGTACCTCCTGCCACATGGCCAAGATCGGTAAACTCCAGGATATCAACGTCGACTTTTTCTATCACCTGGCCGCAGACAGTGATGGCAACAGTGCCGTCGCCGAGGGCAACGTACCTAGCCACGTTTTCGATATTGTCTGGCCTGGCCAAAGCTCGGTCCTGAAAAATTCCGATCCGGCTTCGGGACACGATTACGACATCATGCCCAATTCGTGCAGCAAGTGTCATGAATTTGCCAGGATCAGCGGCGATCTGGATTAATATTTTTCCAATCCTGATCAGTCAACCGTAGTAAAATGCTTCAACAAAGAAAGGGGTCCGGCTTACCGGACCCCTTTCTTCGTCGTATGGAACTTTTAAATCCGTGTTGTCGACAGCAATGGCAACTTGTTTGTATGCAAACATTCCCAGAAGCTAAGGCTATCAGCCCTTCGAACTGGCCATGGAAGGCACGTCCTGATAAGAGTACAGGCTAATGATCCGAAAAAACTTATCAGCCAAACTCCCGGCAGGCAGGTGCCCCCCCCC
>JBFHFM010000136.1:0-8923 GCA_041583595.1 Trichloromonas sp.
CCAGCACCTTGCCGGCACCGGCGCTAAATATTTTCGCGGACGCACGCCGTCCCGCCTGATCTACCTGGAAGCTGGCCACGACCGCAGCAGCGCCAGTCGCCGCGAAGCCCAAATCAAAAAGTTGCAACCGAAAGACAAGCGGCAACTGGTCGCCTCGCCGGAGAACCGATTGGCCGAAATTATCCCACCCCACATCCCCGGATAAATCCTTAACCTGCAGTCCGAAGAATCCCCCTTTTCCATCCTCTGTTTAAAGCGTCTGCGACAAGACCACGCAGAATAAATTTTCTAACGCCAAAAGCCCGGAGTTGCCTCCGGGCTTTTGGCAGTTCTTACAACTGAAAATCTAAATTTTCTGACTCCTCCCCCCCACTGAGATGGCTAAGCAAAAATTTCGACCTACAAGGCCTGGTGGTTTTTCAGGGGCGAAGGCCTACATCAGGAGGTCGAGGTCCTGAAAAACCACCGTAACGCCGTAGGACGGACTTTTTGCGACGCCATCAGTCTTATTTATGGTGGATTGCGCGCATAGTTCTGTCGAGCTCTTCAATCTTGCCTAAGGATTTGGTCATCATGGCCCATCCGTACCAGTAGGCATAATCCGGATTAAAGTGGAACTGCCCCTGGTAAGTACGCATGCGGTGTTTCATGTACATTTCGAAGAGCTCCTGATCGATATACGACATGCCGTCGATATTGGAGCCGTTGGTGCGCATGAAGTAAAGGATATCGGGATAAGCGAAGGCGTAATCGACCGGCTTTTCGATAATGCCATCCTTGTAGAGAGCGGCCACGATGCGAATCGCTTTGGCCATCAGCACGTCAGCCTTGCGCATCATGGTGTCGCCCATCTCGAACTGTTGGCGCGCATAAGTCTCAGAGTGGCACTTTTTGCAGTTGCCGACCATCTTTTCCCGCTCACGGTCGAAATCCTCCTTGGTCAAGCGAGCGAGGTCAACCGCCTTGACTGCATCGAGGCGTGCGGTCGGCTCACCCGTTTCTGGATTGAGCACCCCGAGAGCCTTGAGGATGGTGACCTGATCGGCACGCCACTGGGGATCTTCCGGCAGTGGCAGACGGACGCCGAGGAACCCCCAGGCGGTGTGGTTGTTGTGGTCGCCATCGGTCATGTGGCATTCCTGGCAAGTCGGCGCCGGGGCACCTTCGGGGAGGTTGCCGGAATTTTTAGCGAACCAGCGGCTGCCGTGCTTGGAACTGCTCCACATCTCCCACTGGGGATGATCGTAGCCCATGTGGCACTGCTGGCAGGCTCGGGGATCTTTGGCCTCCTTTTTCGAAAAGCTGTGGCGAGTGTGACACTCATCGCAGGAGTTGGTCTGATAACGATACCCCTTGGCCAGTTGCTCCGCCTTCTGCGCCTCGGTTTTGATCCCCATATTATGACAACCGCCGCAACCGCGCCCGCCTTCCATCAGCTCATCCGGCTCGACATGGGTGATGGGCATGGCATTCAGGGACGACCAACCATGATTATGCTTGCCCTTGGAAAACTGACTGAACTGCTCTTCGTGGCAGCCCTGACAGACCTTTTCATCAGGAAAGGCCGCCTTGGCAACATCCGCTTTGCTGGTATGCGCGTCACCATGGCAAGAGGAACAGGCAATCCCATTTTCGGCGTGGGCGCTGAGCCGCCAGTCAGCCACCTGTCCGGGGGTTATGTTGCTGTGACAGCTGACACAAGCTTCATCCTCGGCCCACACGGTGCCGGTAATCAGCAGCAATCCGAACAGCAAACCAAACATGTTTTTCATTTCCACCTCCTTGTTTTTGTAAATAACAACGCATTAACATTAACTCATCCAGTCTCTCATTCAAGGGCATGCCTTATGTATTCTGATTTTTTGACAAAAAAACGCCCCTCCTGAATAAACGGGAGGGGCGTTGTGTTTCAAATAATGCGGTTAAGATTAGTGACCGTGGTGAGTTGCTTCTCCACCAGCCAGGGCGTTGACGGCCTTGGTCCGGGATGATTCAACCTTGGCCAAAATTTTTGCAACCTTGGCTTCAGGCAACCAATTAACTTTGCCGGTGGAGACGTCGTAGATGGCACCGACGACTTTGGCTTTGCCGCTCTTCACAACGTCGCGGGTAGAGGGACTGGTCATGAACAGGTCTTCGATCCCCTGCCAAACGTTCTCTTCGATGGCGGCGGGAATGACCGCATCGCCCAGCAGTTCAGGATGGGTGGCCATGGCACGATTGACAGCAGGCTGAATGTTATCGACCAACGGCGGAATGTTGCGCTCGAGGGCGTGTCCGGTACCATGAATCGCATGGGTCACGGCGGTGACAGCACCACACTGGGTGTGCCCAAGCACCACCAGAACCGGGGTATTGACGTGGGCCAAGCCGTACTCGATCGAACCGACCTCGTCCGTGTCACACACGTTACCAGCCACACGGACGACGAAAATATCCATCACCCCGGCGTCGAAGATCAGTTCGACAGGCACGCGGGAATCAGAGCAGGTAATGACCGTCGCGTAGGCGTGGTCATTCTGGCTTTCGGTGCCAGCCTGCAACAGACGTTTCGTGTCCATGTGCGGAAAGGTCGATTTCCCGGCAACGAACCGCTCGTTCCCTGCCTGGAGCATGGCGATCGTTTCATCAGGACTGGGTTTCTGGGCTTTACTGGAAGCTAAAGCCGGGCTGAAGACAAGACCCACAAGGGCCAGTGGAACTACGATCAGGCTAAACAGGTTTTTCATTTCGTCCTCCCAAACAAAACATAGATAGAAACGGTGAGCCGAAAAGATAGCAAAACTCTAATAAAAAATAAACCATTTCCTTAAGGGAAAAACCAAAAAAAATTTAGGGGGGATGACCGTCAAATTTAATTATTAAAATCCGAAATTTTCTGCATCTCAGCTCTCAGCGCATGCCTTGAAGCCCTGTCCACAAGAGTAAACAGCCGGTCGGCATGAGATTTTTGTTTTGACGCCTGATGTCCACTGACTTTTATCAATTCGAAATCGAGCGGAGCTGTCAACCGATAAAACTCCTGATACAGCTCGTAATTGTCGAGGCGGGTATTTTTATTTGAACGGTAATCTTTTCGCTCGAGGCGATCGCGTCTTCCCGGTAACCCGGCAATGTTTTGCGAATCGGTATAGATAATTACTCTGAACCCTGATGGCTGGATATCGCCAAGCGCCCACAACAAGGTCTGCAATTCCAGTTTCGTTGAAGACGTCTGTTCAAAACGCCGCACGTTGACATGCATTTTCAGCACATCCAAGCCGAGATCAGGCTCAGACACGGCGAGGTAGGCCCCATAACCAATATGCGACTGGGCATGCACACTGCCATCGATAAAGAGTATCAGTTCAGGCATTCAGGGGGTGTTTCTCTTCGATCCCTTGCATGTCGAGGTACAAGGCCTCGACTTTCTTCCTGGCCCAGGGCGTCCTCCGCAAAAACTTGAGGCTGGATTTCACCGAGGGGTTACTGATGAAGCAGTTGATATCGATGCATTTCCCCAACTCGTCCCAGCCGTAATAGGCAACAAGGCGATTCACGATCTGTTCCAGGGTCACACCGTGCAGAGGGTCATTGACCCGTTGTTCACTCATAAATCAGGGTCGTCCTTATGTCGGAGGTAAAGGAAATGCGGGGCATCCCGCCACACATCATAATTTCGGCACTTCGGCCGCTTCGAGAATCTGAACAAGGCGCCTTGCGTAACCGGCCGTCATGGCCGATGCGGGGATAAAAAAGAAGGCATTCTGGTCATGGTACAAAAGAAAACCGGGAGCGAGCCGCCGGTAGCCGACAAAATTTTTCCAGGGCTGACTATAGCCAGCCTTTCCGCTGCGCACCGAAATCTCTTCCGGCGAAACGGAGACCGTCAATTCCTGGCCGAAAAAAGGGTGCTGAGAAGCCTTACGCAATGACCGGATAACCAGGATCTGTTTCGACAGGACCCCGAAAAAACCCGTAGCCAACAACAGAGCTGCGATAATCCTCGATTCGTACAGGCCGCCAAAGCCGAATGAGCCAATGATGACGCAGGTTACGCCCCAGAGGTAGCGCAGCTTCAATGAGCGGTCGCAGCTGTAGTGAGCTTCAAAAAAAAGCTGCCAGAGGTCTTTGCTGAGTCGGTAATTGAGAAGGAGAGTCTCAGGCATGAGCGTATGAAATTCCCAATAAGATGAAAAACTAAAAAAGGATGAATATGGCAGTTTTACAACATGAACACGCTCTTGTCTCTGAATTTTTCTCAGAAAAAAGCGGGCCCATTCTGTGTCTGCCGGCGGATCGGCTATAAATAACAGTCACGTTTTAACGGCGCAACTTCACCATCGCTGTTCAAACTGTGTCTTTTTCGACACTTTTTATGTATGTAAATCCGACAAGCCGAACCTCCCACTGGCCTCAGGATTACGCCGGCTTATTGATTTCGAAGAGTTACACGTGTTGGCCCAGTTGGCAAGAACCTTGCTGTTTTAAACAGTTCCTGTGCTCTCAAGTGCGGACCTCGACGAGGGCAGTACCGACAATAAGGTCGCAACAGCGCTGGTTAAAATCTTAGAGATTCGCGATTCAGTCCATTTCAGCAAGAGACTGGATACACATGAATAAAAGAAAGGGGGCCCCATGAGAACCCTTCATATGTTATTTATTCCGAAACGCAAGCTGTCAAAAAGAGAGAAAGTCGAGTGGACCTATCTACTACGCATCCGTTCGTTTCTACTGCGCGACTTGCTCCCTTCACTCATCATTCTGATAATTATCAGCATGTGTGCTTCTCTAGTGGCCAAACGGATCCACCAAGCCAAAAACTCCCGTTCCCAGACCCTCAGCATGGTTGATGAAAGCGCACAGAAAAAAACTCCCTCTCTTCAGGGGAGCCTGAAACCTGAGGAGGCAAGGCATGACTAATTGAAGCTCTTGCACGATTCCTTACGATTTCTCCTGCATCTCATCTTGTTCTCCCGGCCCGATAATGTCATAGTGCGCCCAATATCGTCGTAGGATTTTTTGTCCTCATTGTGAGTCCTGTCCGTTAGCCGGCAGACCTTGCCCAATACGGGGTAACCTGTCTTACGGATATCGGCTCCAATCCAACTGCCGTTCGCCTTCGCTCAATAAAACCGCGAAGCCGCAAAGGAAAGGTACAAAGAGATGGTTCCATCATCCGTCTGTAAAGCCTGGGAAGAACTCCCTGAACCCAAAAAAGCCGCTATTGGTCGAGCCTGCGCCAAGCAGCAACCCGTCATCTTCTCGCGCTGGGTCGAAGCGGCCGGGCTGCAAAAATTTCGCCACGAATCGCTGGTCAACCGCAAAGGCGGTTCCGCCTCTCGCTTCGATGCAGTACTGTTTAAGGCCGAAGAGGGTCAACTGGCCATAGACGTCCTGGTCTCCTACTTTACCGAGGCGGCCCCGGCCATCAATGACCAGTGTCTCGAAATGCTGGAAAAAGTCGGCGACAAGGACGCCGAGGCCAAGCTGAGGATCTATGCGCAAATTGCACACATTCACAGAAGCTCCCCATTGATCAAACTCTACCTGGCCACGCTACTCTGGGTTGAAGATTTCAACGAAGAAGAGCTTACCACCGTCGAAAGACTGGCGGCAGAGATTGCAGCAGCAGAAACCCCCTAGAGGGATCACATATGAGTCTAGCCCCCATTGCCACAGCCCTCATATGGGGGCTTTTTTTCGGATATCTGGTCACCCGCATCCTCGATTGCATTTTAGGCCTAGGTTTCTGCCTGCACGGTTTGCTTATCTGGCGCTGGAAGCGTTTGGCCGTCAAGGTCGCCACCGGAGTGGCCAAACCCGAAAACATTATAGGGCTGACCTGGAAACTCATCCTTTACGCGCTGCTCTTTACTACCCTGATGCGCCTGGGCGACGATCTGGTCCGTCACAACCTGCGCTTCGAATATGCCGAAAGCGGCGCCAGCCTCTTCTTGCTGGCGGCCGCAGCACTGATACTCAGCCGACTGCAGGCGACACGGCGCAGACTGATCCACTACTGGCGAATGAGTCACGAATTTGATTATGCCGAGAGACGGCGCAGAACGCGGTTATTGAGATAAAACACAGAAATTGATGAAAGGTTGCAGCCTGAGAGCAGGCAGCTGTCGATGGAACAATCTGACCGCGACTATTCGATGGTACCGACCACCGTTCGCCGGCCCCACTCAAGGGCCCGCCGATGGGAGTCGATAAAAAGATCGAGGCGGTCAGGGCCCTGGATAGCCGAGCCTTTGTCTTCGACCTTGCCCCATCCATAACCGGGAATATGCAGGCGGGTTCCCGGCTTAAGGTACCGCCAGTCGGCGGCAATGGTTCCATCGTGGGAAAACCAGAAACCGGGAAGGATCAGGCGGTGCGGAAGGGTCCAGGGATGCGTCAGGGTATTCAATGAGAACAACCCGGCGTACGGTTCCCGCGGCAAGGTGCCACTGGCCGTGCGCCCGGTATAGGGTTCCCCTTTATTTGGCCCCGCGCTGTAATGCCGGTTCCAGAAATCAGGAAAATCCCGCGACCACGAACAGCAGGACGAACAGCTGCAATAGGCTGTGGTATGAAATGTCTTCTGCCGAACCGGGGCGCACCCGATCAACATGCTGAGCAGAACTGCTAAAAGAAAATACCGCATCCTTTTTGCTCCCCTTTGTTCCCGACCCTTTTTCCTGCCGCCAATAGACGACAGGAAAATCTCTCACTATTTCGGCCCATTACCACTTCTCGGTCACGAAAGGGTGTCAGAGCCTAAAATGGTCACCCAAAGCGCCTTACCAACCAGACATCGTATGAATGACCATAGCACAAAAACCGACGAGTTGTCCGAGCTCGAACAGAAACCGTTGAACTGCGACCGTTCCCTGACCGCCTTCACCAGAGACGATATTGAAAAGGATCCAGGCCCAGACAAACATAATGCCCACGGAACAGAGAGTGGGGCACTCAAGCAGGCCTCCCCCATTATCATCGGCTACCTGCCAATCGGCTTTGCCTACGGCGTGCTCGCTGACAAAGCCGGGCTGTCGCTAGTCAACGCACTGTTGATGTCGGTCATTGTCTTTGCCGGATCGGCTCAATTGATCGCCGTCGGCCTCTTCGCCTCGGGCGCCGCGCCGATGTCCATTATCGCCACCACATTCGTGGTCAACCTGCGCCACCTGCTCATGTCGGCCGCGCTGGCCCCCGCCATGCGCCGATGGCGGAAAAGGGAGATGACCCTCTTCGGTTTCGAGTTAACCGACGAGACCTTTGCCGTCCATTCGGCGCGCTTTGCTGCAGGCGACTCGAAAAAGTGCGTGTCGCTGCAAATCAACCTGCTGGCGCATGCCAGCTGGGTCGGCGGCAGCCTGCTCGGGATCATCGCCAGCGAACTGATTTCAGACGTGCGGCCCGTGGGACTCGACTACGCTCTTCCGGCCATGTTCATCGCCCTACTGGTATTGCAATGCACCAGACCGGGCCTGGTACGTGTCGCTATTTTTTCGGGGATCGTCTCGGTCGCCTTACAACAGCTCGGGGTCACCGACTGGAACGTTATCCTGGCGACCCTTCTCGGCGCAACGTTCGGGGTGATGGGGGAGAAAACATGGACCAGAAACTAATCTTCATGACCCTCGTCGGCATGACTCTGGTCACCGCCATTCCAAGAATATTGCCCCTGGTTGCGCTCTCGTCACGCAATCTCCCTCCTCTGCTCGGGCGCTGGCTCGGCTACATCCCGGCGGCGGTCCTGTCGGCCATGCTCCTGCCTGCGCTCCTCACGCAGGATGACAGAATAAGACTCGATTTTGACAACCTTTTTTTCTGGTGCGCCATTCCCACCCTGATCGTAGCATGGCGTACCCGCAGCATATTTGGTACCGTTATCACAGGAATGATGATGGTTGCATTGGGAAGGTTATACTAATTCGGAGGCCAGACTCTGACCCTAAAAACCATTCCCCCTTTTCATCAGGAGAAAATTATGGATATATCGAAAACCATTGCCGAAATGAAACAGAATCCGGAATTTGCCGAAAATGTCGGCATGATTTTGATTCATAATGGCACAGTACGCGGCTGGTCCCGTGGGGACCATACTCCAGTCAGCCGGCTTGAGGTGGTTGCCGACCAGGGCAAAATCGCCCAAATTTGTCACGAAATCGAGCAGATGGAGGGTATCTACCAGGTCGTCGCTGAAGCTCGCTCTGGCGAAATGCACCCCGGCGATGATCTGTTGTTTCTGATTGTCGCCGGAGACATCCGGGAAAATGTCAAACCAGCCCTGGCCCTTCTGCTGGATCGGGTCAAAACCGAAGCGATCAGCAAAAAAGAGATTGGCCAGGCCAACTGAGACAACTCCAGCGGCAAAGTAGGTTTCCACTCTGCGCCGCTCAGGATTCGGGAAAAATCAATGAGGCTTGAACGTTCCGGTCGCGCTGACGGCCCCAAAAACGGCACACGGAGAATACACTACCCAAATTAGTTTTCATCCCTAGATTCCGGATGAAAACCAGTTAAGTGAATATACAGCAGAGAAACAAAAGGTCACTACCGTCAGGCAGTGACCTTTTTTGCGTGATGCATAACCAATATCCGGCCATTCGAAAAAAGCCCCGTTTCAAAAAAAAGCGGCCATAACTTGCGAAGCCATAGATGCCGATTATACTCCCCCCATTCCCCTTCTAGGGGAATCGGCCATCGAGTGGGCCTTTTGAGTACGGCTCTACGCTCATTATTTTTTATCACTTGAAAGGCCCCTCAAACAGAATTTCGTCGAAGCACCGAATCGGTTTTCAGGCGGAGCCCCCCCTGCAAACCGGCTTTTTCACCTCGACCAAAGGGGTCGACAACCACACGATTGGAGGTCCTGGTATGAAGGAAAAGAAAGGGCATCAAACAGATCGCCGTAAATTTCTCGTCGGTATGGGAGTCGCCGGCGCTGCCG
>JBFHFM010000137.1:0-8844 GCA_041583595.1 Trichloromonas sp.
GAGTCGGCCCGGTCTGGCTTATTTTGAAAATGACTAATTAAAGAGGTGGATTGTTTTTGCCCCGCACCTGGACCTCTGCTATCATTCTGATTATTCGGAGGTGATTAATTATGTCGAAGAAAAACCGGGCGCAGATACTGGAATTTTTGCGGGAGCACAAAGAAGAATTTCGGAAAAATTTTGGCGTCACCCAGTTGGGTCTGGTCGGTAGCTATGCCCGGGATGAGGCTCACGATGACAGCGACATCGACCTGGTGGTCAGCTTGCAGAGCGAAAATAGCTTCCGCAGTTTTTTCGGTTTATTGCATTTTTTGCAAGACAATCTCCATCCGCACATCGATCTAGCTACGGAAGCCAGCTTAAAGCCGCAGGTGAAAGAAGCCATCCTCCAGGACATTCACTATGTTTAAGAGGGACGTGCGCTTATACCTGGCCGACATCGACGATGCTGTTGCCGCCATAGAAGAATACACGACCGGAATGGATTATAAATCCTTTTCCGGCGACCGAAAAACCTACTCCGCGACCCTCCGGGAATTCATCGTCATCGGTGAAGCCATCGCCAATATCCCCGATGAAATTAAACAGCTGGCGCCTACCATCGAATGGCGGTTAATTAAAGATTTCAGGAATTTCATCGTGCATGAATATTTCGGTGTAGATTCCCAAATCGTCTGGGATGCTGTGCGACAGGAACTTCCGCTTTTGAAACTTGAGGTCAACCGACTTCGGCAAGTCATCTAAGATAGCTTCGCACAAAGTCCGTCCTTGCGTTACAGTGTTTTTTCAAGACCTCGACCTCCCTGATATAGGCCGCGAGCGACCTGTAAGAAGAGATAACCCGGGGCTTCAAAAATCACGTTAACCCCTTACGTGCAGGAATGAAAATCATGGACGATTTCATGAAAGCAGCCTTCGAGGAAGCCAAACAGGGTCTTGCCGAAGGGGGCATTCCCATCGGCTCGGTGCTGGTGCATAACGGCAAGGTTCTGGGCCGGGGCCACAATCGGCGGGTACAGAAAGACAGCGCGATTCTGCACGGCGAAATGGATGCCCTGGAAAATGCCGGGCGACAACCGGCCGCGATTTATCGGGAGTCGGTGCTCTACACGACCCTCTCTCCCTGCCCGATGTGCAGCGGCGCCATTTTACTCTACGGCATCCCTCATGTGGTGATTGGCGAGAACCACACCTTTCTGGGCGAAGAGGAACTGCTGCGCAGCCGAGGGGTGCAAGTCGAGGTGCTGCAAAATCAAGAATGCATCGACCTGATGCGAGGCTTCATTGACACCAGCCCGGAGTTGTGGAATGAGGATATCGGCGTGTGATTGATTATGCTATCCTGCCCGACGGATGTCCACTGACCCAATAAAACCATCATTTATCCCTCTTCTCCAATCCCACAGAGGTTTCTCATGCAAAAACGAATGAAGATCTGTATCAATACCGGCGGAGGTGATGCGCCGGGTCTGAACGCCGTCATCGAGGCGGTGACCATGGCCGCCTACAACCGGCAATGGGAAGTTTACGGCATCAAATCCGGCTATGCCGGCCTGCTGAATCCCGATGAAATCATCAACCTGACGCCAGAGAAGGTAGACGGTATCGCCAGCGTGGGCGGCACCATTTTGGGAACGACCAACAAGGGGAATCCCTTCAAGATGCCGATTGCCAATGCGGCCGGCGAATGGGAAGAGCGCGACCTGTCGGACAAGGTGATGGAGAATTTTCGTCGGCTGCGCTTCGATGCCCTGGTGGCAGTAGGCGGCGACGGCAGCCTGGAGATCGCCCACCGCTTTGCCGAGAAGGGGATGCCAGTGGTCGGGGTTCCCAAGACCATCGACAACGACATGGGCGGAACTGTCATCACCTTTGGCTTTGATACGGCGGTGAGTATCGCCACCGAGGCGATCGACCGTCTGCACTCGACAGCCAAATCCCACGACCGGGTCATGGTAGTGGAAGTGATGGGGCGCAATGCCGGGTTTATCGCCTTGAACAGCGGCATATCGGGGAATGCGGATGCGATCCTGATTCCGGAGATCCCCTTCGATATCGAAAAGGTCTGCGACAAGTTGATGGACAACGAACTGCATGGCCGTAAATATGCCATCGTGGTCGTCGCCGAGGGCGCCATCCCCAAAGGGGGAGATGTGATCACTAAAGGGGCCGCTGAAATCGGCCGACAGCATGTGATTTTGGGGGGAATGGCCGACTATGTCGCCAAGGAAATCACCAAGCGCACCGGCAAGGATTCGCGTTCCATGGTCCTGGGGCACCTGCAGCGGGGCGGCTCGCCGACCACCTTCGATCGCCTGCTGGCCCTGCGCTTCGGTGCCGCGGCCGTGCGAGCCATCGAAATAGGAAAATTCGACCACATGGTCGGACTCCATTCCCCAGACATCGGCCTGGTTCCGCTGGGTGAAGCGCTGGGGATCGAAAAACGGGTCCGAACCGACGGGGATACGGTACTCACGGCCCGGGACCTTGGCATCTCCTTCGGAGATTAAGTAAACAAGGAGTGGCAAACCAATTCCCCACGGCTGGGGACAAAGCGGGCTTGGGTCGTTTTTCAAGGCCGAAATAATGTCCCTTACCTTTACAAGTCAATCCCCAATGACTATATTTTAACTTTAATCGTTTGCCATTTTCGACAAGGAGTCCGTCTCATGTTTAAACAACTATTCCTGCTTTTTATCGCCGTAACCCTCACCCTGCCCGCCCTCTCCGGCTGCGGTTACAACCAGATTCAGAAGAACGAAGAGGCCGTTTTCGCCGCCTGGGCCGACGTTGAAGCAACCTATCAGCGCCGCTCCGACCTCATCCCCAACCTGGTGGAAACGGTGAAGGCCTATGCCTCCCACGAAAAAGAGACCCTGCAGGGAATCACCGAGGCCCGCGCTAAAGTCGGCCAGGTGAATATCAGCGCCAAGGACCTGTCTGACCCGGCCGCCATGCAGAAATTCCAGGCCGCCCAGGGCGAAATGTCCGGTGCCCTCTCCCGCTTGCTGGTGGTCGCCGAGCGCTATCCCGACCTCAAAGCCAACCAGAACTTCCTCGACCTGCAGAATCAGCTTGAGGGGACCGAGAACCGCATCAACGTCGCCCGCCAGCGCTTCAACCAGGCGGTGCAGACCTTTAATTCCTCGATCCGCACGTTTCCCAACAGCCTGACCAACAACTGGCTGCTCAAGCTGGAACGCAAAGAACCGTTCAAGGCCGATGCCGGCGCTGAAGTCGCGCCCAAGGTGAATTTTTAAGTGATGAGCTGGTTACGAAACATATTCCTGACGGCGGCGGTCCTGTTCTTGCCACTGACCGCCGCCGCTCTCGATGTCCCGAAAGCTACCGGCTATGTCAATGACCAGGCCGGTCTGCTCAATCCCACGACCCGGCTGAAGATCGAGCATTTCCTCGAAAGATTCGAGAAGAGCGACTCGACCGAAATCTCGGTGCTGACGATTCCATCCCTTGAAGGGGAGTCCCTGGAAGAGTACGCCATCAAGGTGGCCGAGCAGTGGGGAATCGGCCAGAAGGGCAAAGATAACGGCGCTCTGCTGCTGGTCGCCAAGGCCGAGCGCAAGGTACGTATCGAAGTCGGCTACGGCCTCGAAGGGCGGCTCACCGACCTGCTGTCCGGGCGGATCATTCGAGACGAAATCACCCCGCGCTTCAAACAGGGGGATTTTGACGGCGGCATCGTCGCCGGGGTGGCGTCTATGGCCGAAGCCGTGCGCGGCGAATACCAGGGGACCGGAAGCACCGGGCAGAAAAAGAAACGCAATCCCTGGGGAATGCTGGCCCTGCTGCTGTTCCTCGGACCCGGAATGATGCTCCTTGGCGGTGGTCGCCGCTCGCACCGGCGCAGCAGCTTCTGGATCGGCGGGCCCCCTTTCGGCGGTGGCGGCGGCTTCGGTGGCGGCAGTAGCGGTGGTTTTGGTGGCTTCGGTGGCGGCGGCTTTGGCGGCGGCGGATCCTCTGGGAGCTGGTGACAGAAGCGGTAGGGGCGATCCTTTTAATCGCCCTGATTCTGGGCGAATACAAGATTCGCCCCAACGATTTTAAACAACAGCCCCCGAAACATCAAAGGTTTTCATATGCCCAAACTGACAGCAAAAACCTTCTTCAGTGAAACCGAACACCAGCGCATAGAGGCGGCCGTTCAGGCGGCAGAAGCCCGTACCAGCGGTGAAATCGTGCCGATGGTGGTGGATCAGGCCTACGACTACCCCCGGGCCGAGATTATCGGCTCCGGCTTTTTTTCGCTGGCCACGGCCGTCACCGCCAGCTGGGCGTTCGGTCATTCGTCGGTGTGGGTCTTTCTGCCGATATTTTTGCTCCTCTACTTTCCCTTCAAGTGCCTGATCCGTCGACTTCCCGACCTCAAGCGCCGGCTGATCCATCCGGACGAAATCTCCGCCGAAGTCGAGGAAAAAGCCCTGGTCTCCTTCATCGAACAGGGTTTGCATCACACTCGCGACAAGACCGGCATCCTGATCCTTATTTCCCTGTTCGAGCACCGGGTCTTCGTCCTCGCCGACCAGGGGATCAATAATTTGGTGCCAAAAGAAACCTGGGACGAAATCGTCCACCTGGTCACCGATGGCATCCGTTCACAACAGACCTGCGACGCCCTCTGCGCTGCCGTCGGACGCTGCGGCGAACTCCTTGAGGAGCACTTTCCCGTCCAAAAGGACGATACCGACGAACTGCCTAACCTGATCCTGGGCTGACCATTCTCTGCCACCGATGTGGTATCCTGAAGCTATGGATCCATCCTTTTAGAATCGGAGGTGAATCATGCGCATCCTGATCATAGGCCTTTTGTTGCCCCTAACAGCGATGTTCAGCTTTTCGATAGCAGCGGAAACCATCCAGGTCTTTTCTGCAACCAAGGGAGCCACCATCATGACCGAAAAAATCACTAAAAGCGAGGCCGAGTGGCGGGCCCAGCTGACCCCGGAAGAGTACCATGTGACCCGCGAAGCCGGGACCGAGAAAGCCTATTCCGGTAGTCTCTGGAACAATCATGAACACGGCATCTACCAGTGTGTTTGCTGTGGTCTCGACCTTTTCCGCTCAGAGGACAAGTACGAATCCGGAACCGGCTGGCCCAGCTTCACGGCACCGATATCTCCCCTGAATGTCGCCACCGCGCCGGACAACTCGCTCTTCATGCGCCGCACCGAGGTTCTCTGCTCTCGTTGCAACGCCCACTTGGGGCACGTCTTCAATGACGGGCCGGCCCCGACCGGCCAGCGTTACTGCATGAACTCGGCAGCACTCCTCTTCACCCCGACTGAGTAGGTTTAACTTGGCGTTTGACAAGAAGAATCCTGCAGCTAGACTTATTCAGTAGAGCAAATTTTCCTGCCAGCAAAGGAGACGCCGATGACAATCAAAAAAGTAAAAAAGGCAAATAGCGGTCTGTGCAAGTGCAGTAAATCCTGCCAATAATCGCAAAAGGACAACCAGGAGCCGAAGGCCAAGCCATCGGCTCCTGGTTTCTTGGCCACTATGACAAAAACATATTTTGAAGATTATATCTGCCGCTACTTTTGTGACTATTACAAGGCAGGCGATAAGGAAGATCAGGCCTGCCAGGGAGCGCTGCAGGTGGATAACCTGGTACGCCGAGGCCGCATCGCCATTGAAAATTTCCCTCACGGATCCTTCGAGATTCCTCCCGCAGTTCATGATCCACAGCTCGATGCACGCATCTGCGCAGGCTGCCCGTTCCGAGAAAAAGATTGCGATTTTCAGGCCATCCCGCAGATAATCGACAGCCTACCCTGCGGCGGCTATCGACTGCTCACTTTACTGATGCAGCAGCATGTACTTTCCGCAGAAGATCTGCCGACTGCCACGCATGGCTGACCTGCCTTGGACAAACCGTTATCTACGCCTGTCCGCCTCAGCATCCCTTAAACGTCTTGAGCAAAACTTCATTTACCATCAGGATCACGACGAACTTTATGAATCTGATGAAGCCGCTCTCGACTTTCTGTCCCGCTGTGATGGGTCACGACAGGGGCACGAACTGACCGACGATGATAAATTCATCCAGTTTTGCCTGGATGAAGGACTTCTTGAAGCTCATCCCCAGCCCTCCCTGGCTCCCGTAACGATCGCCGAAAGCCCGATTCCCTCTCTCCGCTACCTCGAACTGCAGTTGCTTCACGCCTGCAACCTGCGCTGCCGCCACTGCTACCTCGGCCCGCAGAAACCAACTCGACTCAGGTTGGACGACGCCATCGCCATAAGCCATGAATTCGCAAGCCACGGCGGGCTCAAGCTGATGCTCTCCGGCGGCGAACCGCTGCTCTATCCTGAATTACGCTCTTTTATCGAGCGTACGGCCTCGTTGCCGGTCCGGAGGGTATTAATCACCAACGGCACCTTGCTTACCCAAAAAAACATCACCTGGCTGACCGTCGATGAAATCCAGGTCAGTCTCGACGGCTGGCGCGAGGGACACGACCTGCTGCGGGGGGAGGGGAATTTCCAGCTTACCCTCAACGGCATCCTGACTGCACGACAGATGGGCATCCCTGTTTCGCTGGCGACCATGATCCACCAAGGCAACCTTCAGGAGTTCGACCGACTGCAACGCTTTGCCGAAGAGATCGACGCGGTCAGTTGGGGGATCGACATCCTCTGCGACGCCGGAAACCTGACCCGTAACCGCAGCCTGAAGGTCCCCTTCGAGCAAGCAGCGCCCCTGCTTGACTACGGTTTTGGCGGCGGCTACCATGGCCCTTCCGAGGGTTTTGCCTGCGGCCATCATCTGCTGACCGTACTGCCCGACAGCAAGGCAGTCAAATGCGGCTTCTACCCGGACGCCCCCTTAGGCGACGCCCGAGACGGACTGCTCGCCTGCTGGCTGCGGCTTGAGCACCTTCCCCTTACCGCTCTCGAATGCCGCGACTGCCCGGTGATCACCCAATGCAGCGGCGGGTGCCGCTTCCGGGCCCCCCATCCCCTTGCCCCAGACCCCGCCATGTGTGCCCGCTACGGAATCGATCCGAACAGATATCACTCATAATTAATCAACCGTGCCACTGCTGTTGGTTACCGCAAAGCCGCAAAACTCACAAAGAAATTCAAGTTATTGGAGCAACATAAAAGTTAACCACTTGGATCAAATGCTCACCCAGTATAAATATCTGATTTACTTTGAGCCTGTCGGGCTTTGCTGTGAAATGCCTATCCCAAGCTCAGCGACTCCGCCTAATCCTTTTTTTCTGCTGAAAAATCCGCTATGGTGTGATTATTTACAATCCCGCACTGAAATGGATTTTGATGTCACCTCCCAGTTCCCGCAGCGCCACCCTCTTTGTCGTCTGCGTCGCCCACTTTCTCATGCCCTTCATGATGTCAGCCGTAGGAATCGCCCTGCCGAGCATCGGCCGCGAATTCGCCGCCAGTGCCATGCAACTGGGGCTGATCGAGACCACCTACGTGCTGTCGGCTTCGATCTTTCTGCTGGCAATGGGGCGACTCGGCGACATTTACGGCCGGAAACGGATTTTTCAGTACGGCCTCGTCGTCTTCACCCTCGCCGGCGGCCTGCTCTCCCTGGCCTGGTCGGTGGAGGCAATGATCGCCTTGCGTTTTCTGCAGGGGATGGGAGGCGCCATGGTGATGGCCACGACGATGGCCATCGTCGTTTCGATCTTCCCCCCAAAAGAGCGGGGCAAAGCGCTGGGAATCGCCGTGGCCAGCGTCTATGCTGGCATCTCCTGCGGCCCTTTTTTTGGCGGAGCTCTGGTTACCGCCCTCGGCTGGCGTTGGATCTTCTACCTCAGTGTCCCGCTGGGAATCATCACCATCCTGGTCTCACTCGCCAAACTGCGAGGCGAATGGGCCGAGGCCCAAGGTGAACCCTTCGACCTGCGAGGGAGCCTGGTCTATGCGGCGGCGATTCTGCTACTGATCAGCGGCGCATCCAACCTTGACCAGGGCAACTGGGCCTGGGCTCTGGCATTTTCCGGCACCTGCGGTCTCTGGTTTTTCCTCTGGCTTGAAGACCGAACCGCCTACCCGGTGCTCAACATCGCTCTGCTTAGGGAAAACCGGGTCTTTGCCTTCTCCAACCTGGCGGCGCTGCTGAACTATGCTGCAACCTTCGGCGTCACCTTTTTCATGAGCCTCTACCTCCAATACATCAAGGGGATGAACGCCCACCAGGCCGGCACCATTTTGATCATCTCGCCGGTCATGCAGACCCTCTTTTCACCATTTTGCGGAAAGCTCGCCGACCGCTATCCGGCGGGACGGGTCGCCACTGTTGGCATGGGGCTTTGCGCCCTGGGCCTCGGCGTTGCCGCTACCCTGCAGGCCGATACCTCACTAACGACCGTTGCAGTCATGTTGGTTTTTCTAGGCCTCGGCTTCGCCCTCTTTTCATCCCCCAACACCAGCGTCATCATGGGGAGCGTCGAGCCTCGCTACCTGGGCGTAGCCTCCGGTCTCAACTCGACAATGCGCACCCTTGGGATGATGTCTAGCATGACCATCATCACGGTGATTTTTTCGATATTCATGGCCGGACATGCGGTGACCACAGAGACCCAGCCAGCGTTTCTTCAAAGCATGCACATGGCCCTGCTGATTTTTGGCATTCTCTGCGTGCTCGGCATTTTCTGCTCGATGGCCCGACTGCGCAAATAAAAGGGGGGACAGCCATCCGGCTGTCCCCCTCATCATACATCCCTTGCCTATCGCAACGGTCAGGTACGCATCGCCGCAAAAAGCAAACCGTGCAACACCTCGGACAGTTTCGTATTGTCTTCTCCCTCACGAAACAACTCGGCCAGATTGGCGAAAACGCCACAATAGTGA